>JBBQQX010000092.1:0-13797 GCA_038215405.1 Burkholderiales bacterium | reverse complement strand
CACGAACAGAATCAGGTCCACATCGCCGACGGCGCCGAGCACGGTCTTGTTGAGCGAACGGTTCAGCGCGTTGTTGTGGCGGGTCTGGAAGCCGGGGGTATCAACAAACACGAATTGCGACACGCCCTGGCTGTGGATGCCTGTGATGCGGTGGCGCGTGGTTTGCGCCTTGCGCGAGGTGATGCTGATCTTCTGACCCACCAGCGCATTCATCAAGGTCGATTTACCGACGTTGGGTTTGCCCACGATGGCGATCAAGCCGCAGCGCTGGCCTTCAACTGGCACAGCCGGCGCAGCGCCCACGCGCATGCTTTTGAGCATGCTTTCTATATCATTTTGGCCTTCAGCCCCCGTCGTTTCCCCATCAACAGCTACTGATTCAGTAGCAGATGATTTGGCAACTTCCAATTTCTTGGGTTTCGATGTTTTAACCGTAGTTTTTGAAGCAGTCATTGCCCGGCCTTTGCCTTGAGTGTTTGCAGCATCGCAGCAGCTGCGGCCTGTTCGCCCGCACGACGGGAACCGCCGATGCCACGTTCTAAAAAATTAAGTTCAACAATTTCGCACTCGACGTCAAACGTCTGCTTGTGCGCCGCCCCCAGGGTGGCCACCACCCGGTACAGCGGCAGGTTCATCTTGCGCCCTTGCAACCATTCCTGCAACTCGGTCTTGGGGTCCTTGCCGATGGCGTCCATGTCGGATTTGATGTCGACCGCCTGGAACAAACGCCGCACCAGGCCCTGCGCCACCGTAAAACCCGCGTCCAGGTAAACCGCACCGATGACCGCCTCCAGCGCATCGGCCAGGATCGAGGGGCGCTTGTGTCCGCCCGAGCGTGCCTCGCCTTCGCCCAGGCGAATCACCTGCGGCAAGCCCAAGCCCTCGGCCAGATGATGCAGCGTGTCTTGCTTGACCAGATTGGCACGCACGCGCGACAAATCGCCCTCGGGCAACGTGCTCAGGCGCTCGTACAGCAAGTCAGCCACGGCCAGGCCAAGCACCGAGTCGCCCAAAAATTCCAGCCGTTCATTGTGATCAAGCGAAAAACTGCGATGCGTGAGCGCGCGCGTCAACAGACCCGGGTTGGAAAACTCATGCTGCAAACGCGCTTGCAGCGCCGTCAAACCACTATTCAAACCGATACCTCAGTGCTCGCCGCATCAACGGGAACGCCCGGTGTATTTGAGCGTCAGGTAGCCCGGGCCGGCCAGGTGAATCTCTCGCTGGTAGGCAAAACTGACGATGATCTTGTCGTTTTCTTTGGTGACTTCCAGGTCTTTGCCGCTAATGGAGCTGATGTTGTCTACTGCAGCTGCCTTGTCAAAAATGCTGCGCACTTCAGCCACCGAATTGCCTTCGCTGGCCTTGTTCACGGCTTTGGCAACCGCCTGGTATTCAATCGCCGTGGGTACGATTTGGGCGGTGATCACGCCGGTCACGGCCAGCAGACCACCCACAAACAAGAGCCCCAAAAAAGACAGGCCACGTTGCCTGGATTTGAACTGAGCCATGTTGCATTCTCCCGATCAGTTGAACGAACCGATGCGCTTCAGGCTGCTGAAGTTCATCCAGACAAAAAACGCCTTGCCGACAATATTCTTGTCCGGCACAAAACCCCAGTAGCGCGAGTCCAGCGAGTTGTCGCGGTTGTCGCCCATCATGAAGTAGTGGCCTGCAGGCACCTTGCACACCACGCCTTCGACACTGTAGCGGCAGTTCTGCTTGAATGCGAAATCGTCTGTGCCCGGAATAAAGGCGGGCCGGTCATCGTCGTTGAGCAAGCGGTGCTTGTGCTCCCCCAGGATTTCTTCAAACTGCTTGAAGTAGCGCATGGCATCTTCGTCGAAGAACTCGGGCAAGGCGGCGGTATCCATCACCTGGCCATTGATGGTGAGACGCTTGTTCAGATACGCCACCTCATCACCGGGGAGACCGACGACGCGCTTGATGTAATCGAGACTTGGTTTGGGCGGGTAACGGAACACCATGACATCACCGCGCTGCGGTGGTGTGCCCTCGGTGATCTTGGTATTGATCACCGGAAGGCGCACGCCATAGTGGAACTTGTTGACCAGAATCAGGTCGCCAACCATCAAGGTCGGAATCATGGAACCCGACGGAATCTTGAAGGGTTCAAACAGGAACGAGCGCAAGAAAAACACGGCGATGATCACTGGGAACAGCCCCGCTGTCCAGTCCAGCCACCAGGGCTGCGCCAGCATGCGCACCCGGGCTTCGGTCACGTCCAGGTCGACCTGGCTGATGCCTTGTTTGACGAGTGCTTCGCGGCGTTTGATGGCGTCGGCCTCCAGCAAGGCGACTGCCTTCTGCCGCTGCGGCAGAAAGTAATAGCGCTCTGCCAGCCAGTAGATACCCGTCACCACAGTGGCCATAAACAGCAACAAGGCAAAGTTGCCCTCTAACATGCCAAAGTACCAGGCACCAGCGTAACCGACAAAGGCCGCCAGAATGAAAGAAGTTAGGATTTGCATTAAGAGTCCACCTGCAAAATAGCCAAAAAAGCCTCTTGCGGCACGGACACCGAACCAATCTGTTTCATGCGTTTCTTACCTTCTTTTTGTTTGTCTAGGAGCTTGTGCTTGCGCGAAATGTCGCCGCCATAGCACTTGGCGATCACATTCTTGCGCATGGCGCGAATTGTCTCACGCGCAATCACGTTGGCCCCGATGGCGGCCTGGATCGCCACGTCGTACATCTGCCGCGAGATGATCTCGCGCATTTTGGCCACCACCGCACGACCCCGGTACTGCGACTGGGAGCGGTGCACGATGATGGACAGCGCATCAACCTTGTCGCCATTGAGCAAGATATCGACCTTCACCACATCGGCGGCGCGGTACTCCTTGAACTCATAGTCCATCGACGCGTAACCGCGCGACACGCTTTTGAGCTTGTCAAAAAAGTCCATCACGATCTCGGCCAACGGCATCTCATAGGTGAGCATCACCTGGCGGCCGTGGTAGGCCATGTTCATCTGTACACCGCGCTTCTGGTTGGCCAGCGTCATCACCGCCCCAACGTAGTCCTGCGGCATGTACAAGTGCACTGTAACGATGGGCTCGCGCACTTCGTCCAGCCGGCCCTGGTCGGGCATCTTGGCCGGGTTCTCGACCATCTTGATGGTGCCGTCTGCCTGCACCACCTGGTACTCCACGCTCGGCGCCGTGGTAATCAGGTCTTGGTCAAACTCGCGCTCCAGACGCTCCTGCACGATCTCCATGTGCAGCAGTCCCAAAAAGCCGCAGCGAAATCCAAAGCCCAGTGCCTGTGACACCTCGGGCTGATAGCGCAGCGACGAGTCGTTAAGCTTGAGCTTTTCCAGGCTGTCGCGCAGACCTTCATACTCGCTGGCCTCCGTCGGGTAAAGGCCGGCAAACACCTGCGGCTGGATTTCCTTGAAACCCGGCAAGGGCTCGGTGGCGGTGAAGGCAGCACCGCCGGTACCCGCTTTGATGAGGGTGATGGTGTCGCCCACCTTGGCGGCCTGCAGCTCGCGAATACCGGCAATGATGTAACCCACCTCACCCGCCTCCAATGAATCACGTGGCTCATTGGCGGGCGTGAAGACACCCAGGTTGTCGGCGTTGTACATGGTGCCGGTGGCCATCATCTTGATGCGTTCGCCCTTGGCCAGACGCCCGTCAACAACCCGCACCAGCATCACGACGCCGACATACGTGTCGAACCAGCTGTCGACAATCATGGCGCGCAGCGGACCAGCCGGGTTGCCCTTGGGCGGCGGCATGCGGGCAACCACGGCTTCGAGGATTTCTTCGATCCCCATGCCGGTTTTGGCCGAACAGGCGATAGCGTCGGTGGCATCAATGCCAATCACGTCTTCGATTTCAATCTTGGCGTTATCCGGGTCGGCATTGGGCAGATCCATCTTGTTCAAGACCGGTACCACCTCCACACCCAAATCAAGTGCGGTGTAGCAGTTGGCCACCGTTTGGGCCTCGACCCCTTGGCTGGCATCCACCACCAGCAACGCCCCTTCGCAGGCCGAGAGCGAACGACTAACTTCATACGAGAAGTCGACGTGTCCTGGGGTGTCAATCAAATTGAGGTTGTAAATCTCCCCGTTCTGCGCTTTGTATTTGAGCGACGCCGTCTGCGCCTTGATGGTTATCCCACGCTCTTTCTCGATGTCCATCGAGTCCAGCACCTGCGCCTCCATCTGCCTCTCTTGCAGACCGCCGCAGCGTTGAATCAGACGATCCGCCAGGGTGGATTTGCCGTGGTCAATGTGCGCAATGATTGAAAAGTTTCTGATGTGATTCATCAAGGGGGAGCTTCAAGTGATTGGAAAAAAACAATGACGACCAAGAAAAAAGGGCACGTCAAATATTGACGCGCCCTGAACCAACAATCATTGGCAACTGCGATAGCTGGACAGACATTGTAGGCAAAAAGCCAGACATGAACAGCCCAGGAACAGCCACAGTGAGTCGTTGCAGAGCAGCAACAAAAATCTATGCACAGCTTATCAACAGAATTGACCGAACAAGCTCTGGAGAACTTGTGGATGAACTGTGGATCAGTTCAATGCGCTACTGATTTATCCCGCATTGTGAAGTCTGACCTTTTTTGATATGCCTGCAATCCCCAATCGCATCCTGCCATTCTAACCAAAACCACCGTAGTCAAACTAAGAAGTTAGTGGATGCCAACTTGAGACTTTAAAAATAAAGGAGAAAAAAAGTGCAAACCCCCTCTTGAATTTGAGGTCTTGCACAGCTTTCACGTTAACGCCTGGGTCGAATCACAGCGTATTGAGCCCATTCGCCACGCCGCAGCAGAACGCTGACCGCCTTATTCTTGTCCAATTTGGCCAGCGCGCTCTCGAACTCCTTGACGTTGGTGATCGCCACATTGGCGACGGCCACAATCACATCGCCCTCACGGATACCTGCACTGGCGGCAGCATCGGTCGTGGCTTCGACATTCACGCCGCCTTTGAGCTTGAGTTCTTTCTTTTGCGCATCGGTCAATTCGCTAACCGCCAGCCCAAGTGCCTGCCCCGCACTGGATGCCTTGGGCTTTTCCGCCTTGTCAGCTGCCTTGGCAACCGGCTTGTCGGCTTCAAGCTCGGCAATGGTGACCGTCAACTCTTTTTGGCTGCCACGACGAAACACGCTCAAGCTGCTTCGGGTGCCCGGCTTGGTGCTGCCCACCATGCGCGGCAAGTCGCTTGATTTTTCGACCACTTTCCCTTCAAACTTGACAATGATGTCACCGGCTTCAACGCCGGCTTTCTCGGCGGGCGATCCAGGCTCGACACCACGCACCAGCGCACCCTGGGGCTTGCCCAAACCAATGGATTCGGCCACCTCTTTGGTCACCCGGTCGATTTGCACACCGATGCGCCCGCGCGAGACCCGGCCCGACACGCGCAACTGCTCACTGACGCGAAACGCTTCGTCCATCGGAATGGCAAACGAGATGCCCATGGAGCCACCCGAGCGCGAATAGATCTGGCTGTTGACGCCCACCACTTCGCCGCGCATGTTGATCAAGGGGCCGCCCGAATTGCCAGGATTGATGGCCACATCGGTCTGAATGAAAGGCAAATAGTCGCCGGTGTCGCGCTGCTTGGCGCTCACAATACCCGCCGTCACCGTGTTGTCCAAGCCAAATGGCGACCCGATCGCCATCACCCATTCGCCCACCTTGAGCCGACTCACATCGCCCACCTTGACAGCGGGCAAGCCCGTGGCTTCGATCTTGACCACCGCAATATCACTGCGCTTGTCCGCACCAATAATTTTCGCCTTGAACTCGCGTTTGTCCGTCAGCGTCACCAGCACCTCGTCAGCGCCGTCGACGACATGCGCATTGGTCATGATGAGACCGTCCGCCGACAGGATGAAGCCCGAACCAACACCACGCGGCTGTGCGTCGTCGGGTATAGGCGGATGGTTCTTGGGCGGCGTCCGGTGCGGACTATTGGGGACATTGGGCATGTTCGGAATCGGCAGTCCGAAACGTCGGAAGAACTCCAGCATTTGCTCATCCACAATGCCACTGGAACCGTCAGACGGTGCGGCCTTTTCAAGCGTGCGAATGTTCACCACCGAAGGGCCCACTTGCTCCACCAGATCGCTAAAGTCCGGCAAGGTACGCACCTGGGCCCGCGCCGGTGACATAGGCATCAGGGCGGCCGCTGCCGTTAAGGCAAGAGCCGCGGTGAAAACGCAAGAATGCAGTTTCTTTAAATCGATATGAATCATCAACGACCTTTCTTTAATAAACAAGTGACTAATCAGTCGAGAACCGGACTTCAGGGCGCTTGCAGTCTGTCTCGTGAGAACTCAGATTGGGCTTCATTTCCGTCGTTCAAGCGCCTGGGCAAAGGCCGCCAGGGTTTCGGTCGGAACTTCGCCAACCGCGGTCAGCCACCAGCCCCCAAAATGACGCGTCAGGGTGTGCGTGGCGCCCATCGCCAGGCTCTTTGGCTGTCCGTGTCGCGCTGCCACAAAGGGTTCGACAAAAAGCGACACCGAGGCGAGTCCATCAGAAAATATCCATTGCAGAGTTTGAGCCTCTTGGCTTTGAGCGCTGCCATTCACTGAGCGCTGATAACAGCTCATGGGCTGGAAACCCGGCACCGCTTGCTTCAGCGCCCAGCCCTCGGCTTCGGCTGTGGTTTTACGCATCTCGGGCTTTTCGAGTCTGTAGCCTTCGGTGTGGCCCATCATCTGCTCAAGCTGGGCCATGCCCACAGGTGCCTCAAATTTCAATTCTGAGAAAGCCGCCTGCTCCAGCACCTGCCCCTGCGCGTCCAGGGTTTGCAGCTTGACCGTCAATCCGGTGTTCTTCTCGATCCAGGCCCGGTAGCCAAAACGCAAACGATCAGTCGGACGCAGCTCCAACACATCGGCTTCAAAACCGGCGACCCGCTCGCTGCCCAACTCACGAACACGGTAATACCGCCCAATGTCGGCACTACTTGACTGCAGCAACTGCGGAAACAGTCCCAATGACTCGCGCCTTTCTGCCAACACCACCCGACTCTCGGGCAAAAACGTCAGCACCTGGTCGTTGCGGCGAAACGTGGAGCGCGGTGCGCCCGTCAAGGACTCCACGCGCTCCAGCTGCTGGGCGCCATCGCAAACATGCCAAATCCGGGCACTTGACAGACGCCCGCCACCAGCCACCACGAATGTCCCCACGTAGGCACGCTGTCGCGACGCATCGTGCATGCGCTGCAACCAGTCGCCCACGCTGCGCCGAGCGACTGGTCGATCAGTGGCGACAGGTGCCGTGGCGTTGCTCGTGCTCTGGGCCGCTCCCGTCACGCTCAACGCCACAAGCAGCAAGCCAGCGAGACAAGCTCTCAAGGAGCGACTCCGTCAAAGGTTGCGTTGCGCAGAAACCCAGCCGGTCCCTGCAGCGCCGATGTGCCACCAAATTGTTTATGCGCCGCCAGCAGCGCGTCAAGCTGCGGGTCGCGAATCATGCGTGGCGGCGCGGCACCGGACCCAAGCTGCGTTGACCCGGCTGGCGGCAGGAAGGACTGCACGGGCCCCTGGGCAAGTTGCGGCGCAGGTCCCAGATCACCCCGACCGCCGACGATCTGCCAACCCATCACCGCCACGGTTGACAACGAGGCCAAGCCAGCCAGCAGTTTCCAGCGAAAGCGGTTGTCGTTGGCGCTCGAATAATTCAATCCATTCCGGACGCTAGCCCTCGTCGTACCTTGTTCATCAGATATCAAATCAGGAGCAACCATGGGACGCGGTCGCGGTGTCTCCTGCTGCAAGCGCAACTTCAGAGCCTGTAGAAAATCAGCATCGTAAACACTCACCACGGATTCACCCGAGCGCAACACATCGCCCACCAAGTGATAGGTGTGCCACGTACGTCGGGCCTCGTCGGCTTCATTGACCCATTCGACCGTGTCGGCGAATTCCTCGCCGCGCAACTGCCCGTCGGCCAGCGCCGACACCAATTCACGATTTCTCGCAGTTTCTTGCATCATCAATTCCAGTTCTTGCCGATCTCTGGATTTGGCTTACCAGCGCTTGCCGGTCTGCCGCTCCAGCATCGGTTTCACAATGTCGGATATGGCCTCTCGCGCACGGAAAATCCGCGAGCGAACGGTCCCGACCGGACAAGCCATCACTTCCGAAATTTCTTCATAACTCAATCCCTCGATTTCCCGCAAAGTCAGTGCCTGCCGCAAATCTTCCGGCAGGGCAGCGAGGGCCGCGTCTACCGCAATCGCAATTTCCTTCGCTGCCAACACCGACTCAGGCGTCTCGTTATTGATTGGTTCATTTCCAGCCGAAGAAGTTTCATCACCATCGTCATTTGATTTGAAAGCGTTTTCCGACACCGTGGGGTCGCGCTTTAGTTCCATCAGGAATTTTTTGGCCGTATTGACTGCAATGCGGTACAGCCAGGTGTAAAACTGGGCGTCGCCCCGAAACTGGTGCAAGGCCTGGTAGGCACGAATAAAGGTCTCCTGGGCAATGTCTTCCACCAGGTCCACATCACGCACCATGCGGCCGATCAGGCGTTGAATTCGGCGCTGGTACTTGATCACAAGCAACTCGTAAGCGCCCTGGTCCCCTGCCACGGCACGCTCGACCAGCATCAGGTCACTGTCAGTAGCAGCGGTCCGAACTGAAAGAGGGGGGCTACCTGAGGCTGCACTCATCAGATTACTCGTTCGCAGTCGTAACGGCAGCACGGGCGCTTTGGTCTCGCTCCACACCAGCACGCGAAAAGACGGCCCGGCGCAAGGCAGTCCAGCGCGTCACATCAAGACGACGCTCCGGCCAGAGCCACAGGCGCTTGCCGATATCTGAGCGCAGGCTCAGCAGCAAGAAAAACTGTCCGTCAAGATGCACCGTCAGTGTCCCTGGCGTCAACGCAACATCAGCAGTCCAATGCCAGGCCTGCCCGTCCCAACGCAAAATACCCTGTGCGCTGCGACCCCAGGCCACTGCTGCAGCGCTGCAAGTACCGAGCAAGACCCCCACAAATAGCAAGTGGCGCCATCCGACAGCGTCAATCTGACGCAGCCACCAGGCGCCCGTCAGGCTCGCGCCCAGACCCAAGCCAAGTACCAGCCAACCGTGCAAACGCGAACGCCCCACCGGATAACTAACCGCTGGGGCGCTGTGCATGTCGGATTCCGTCAAATTCTGACAGTATGGATTCAGTGCAAAACTAACATCAGGGCGCGCGTTTAAAAACAAGCGAACCGTTGGTGCCACCAAACCCGAAGTTGTTTTTCAGGGCGACATCAATCTTCATGTCGCGCGCCGTATTGGCGCAGTAGTCCAGATCGCACTCTGGATCCTGGTTGAAAATATTGGTCGTCGGTGGGCTCTTCTGGTGATATAGCGCCAGCACCGTAATGATGGATTCAATGCCGCCGGCGCCCCCCAACAAGTGCCCCGTCATTGACTTGGTCGAGTTGACTACCGTCTTCTTGGCATGATCCCCCAGCGCTGCCTTGATGGCATTGGTCTCGTTCAGGTCCCCCAAGGGGGTCGACGTCCCATGGGCGTTCAAATAATCGACCTGATCGGCGTTGACACCGGCATTGCGCAAGGCATTGAGCATGGCGCGGCGCGGGCCGTCCATATTGGGTGCGGTCATGTGACCGGCATCGCCGCTCATGCCAAAACCAGCCAACTCGGCGTAAATTCTGGCACCTCGGGCCTTGGCGTGTTCGTATTCTTCGAGCACCATGACACCAGCACCTTCGCCCAAAACAAAGCCGTCGCGGTCCCGATCCCAAGGGCGTGAGGCCGTTTGGGGATCATCGTTGCGCGTGCTCAGTGCGCGCATGGCTGCAAAGCCGCCGATGCCCAAGGCAGACACCGCAGCTTCAGAACCGCCAGCCACCATGACGTCAGCATCACCGTACTCAATCATGCGCCCGGCTTCACCGATGCAATGCAGGCCCGTGGTACAAGCCGACACGATCGCCAGGTTGGGCCCTTTGAATCCACAGCGAATCGCCACGTGGCCGGCGATCATATTGACGATCGTGGACGGAACAAAAAAGGGAGATATCCGGCGCGCACCGCGGTTAACGAACTCGGTGTGCACCTCCTCGATCATTGGCAAGCCGCCAATCCCTGAACCAATCAAACAGCCAATGCGAACCGCCAGTTCCTCGGACAGCGCATCGCCTGTGGGCAGGCCTGCGTCGACGACGGCCTGACTGGCCGCAGCAATACCGAAGTGAATGAAGGTGTCCATCGTGCGCGCTTCTTTGCTGCCGATGTATGACCCCAGATCAAATCCTTTGACTTCGCCGGCAATTTTGCAGGAAAAGCTGGTGGCATCAAACTTGGTAATGAGATCAATGCCGGACTTGCCGGCTAACAGGTTGGTCCAGGCGTCAGCCACCGTGTTGCCAACGGGACTGACACAACCCAAACCAGTTACGACAACGCGACGACGGGACATAGAAATTTGCAGCCAGTAGTTGAGCCAAAGGAAGCCGCCAACAGCGGCACTAAACCAGACTTGCAGACGCAGGCGAAAGCCCAGTCCATTACAGCAAACGCAGCGGCGCTCAGGCGCGTCGCCCGTGCGGCCCCTTACGCTTTCTTGTGCGTATTGGCGTAATCAATGGCGTTTTGCACGGTGGTGATTTTCTCGGCGTCTTCGTCCGGAATTTCAATACCGAACTCATCTTCCAAGGCCATCACCAACTCGACGGTATCGAGCGAGTCAGCCCCCAGATCGGCGACAAAGGCTTTTTCACTGGTGACTTGTGCTTCTTCCACACCGAGTTGTTCGGCAATGATTTTCTTAACGCGTGCTTCAATATCGCTCATGGGTTCACTCAGGGTGTTGTAAATTAATCCGCAATTCTAGCCGGGTGCTGGGCTAATGCCCCGGCCCGACTGCCGAGCGGATAAATCGGCTTAATCCTTTTCCAAATCATTGAGACCCGGGCAACGAGCCACAGGCCGTGCGGCAGCATGGCAATCCAAGACGAAATGACTACAACAGGGACTATTTGAACCTGAAATCACATGTACATGCCACCATTGACGTGCAATTCCTGCCCGGTCACGTAGCCCGCTTGCGGTGAAGCCAGGTAGACCACGGCATGGGCGATGTCAGCCGGTTTGCCAAGTTGCCCCAGCGGGATCTGGTTGATCAATGCTGATTTCTGCGCTTCCTGCAGGCTGGCGGTCATGTCGGTTTCGATAAAACCGGGTGCAATACAGTTGACTGTGATAGCGCGTGAGCCCAGTTCACGCGCGAGCGCGCGCGTCATGCCGGCCACGCCCGCTTTGGCGGCGGCGTAATTCACCTGCCCCGGATTGCCTGAAGCGCCCACCACGGAGGTGATGTTGATGATGCGCCCATAGCGTTGCTTCATCATGGTGCGCATGACAGCGCGGCTCATGCGAAATACCGCTTTGAGGTTGGTGTCCAGCACGGCATCCCACTCGTCGTCTTTCATCCGCATCGCCAAGTTGTCGCGGGTGATGCCGGCGTTGTTCACCAGCACCTGCAAGCCGCCATGCTCTTTGACAATCGCATCAATCAGGGCTTGCGCGGCTGGCGCGTCATTCACGTCCAGTGCCCGGCCGCTGCATCCAGGAAATGCCGCCAGAGCGAGGTCAACGTTTGCTGCCCCGGCTTCAGTCGTGGCGGTGCCGATGACCTTGAGCCCACGCGTTGCCAGTTCCAGGGCAATGGCAGCACCAATGCCGCGCGAAGCACCCGTCACCAGAGCAACCTGCCCCTCAAATTTGATATCTGTCATGCGGCACCGGAAAGTAGATTTTTTAGCTCGGCCAGGCTGGCTGGGTCTGACAGCGAGATGCCAGTCAACTCCGGATCGATGCGCTTGACCGTGCCGAGCAACACCTTGCCGGGTCCGCATTCAACCACAGTCGATATTCCGCGCGCCTTGAGCGCCCGAATGCATTCGACCCAGCGCACCGGCCCGAAGGCCTGGCGATACAAAGCATCGCGCATCCGGTCTGCGTCCACCTCGACCGCAACGTCCACATTGTTGATGAGCGGAATCTGAGGCGGCAAAAACTCGATCGCCTGCAGCCTTTCTCTGAGTCTGATGGCGGCGGGTTTCATCAGGCTGGAATGGAAAGGCGCTGATACCGGCAGTGGCAGAGCTCGCTTGGCGCCCTTGGCCTTTAACACCACGCAGGCTCTTTCAACGGCAGCCTTGCTACCGGCAATGACCGTCTGCAACGGGTCATTGAAATTGACGGCTTCCACGACTTCATCGGCCATCCCGGCGAATTCATTGGCAACCTCCGCGCAGCCCTCGATGACTTTTGCCGCATCCAAACCGAGAATGGCGGCCATGGCACCCACGCCCACGGGGACGGCGTCCTGCATTGCCTGGGCGCGAAAACGCACCAGGGGAGCTGCCTGCGTCAAAGTCAGCACACCCGCTGCCACCAGTGCCGAATACTCACCCAGCGAATGGCCCGCCACAGCGGATGGTGCCGCGCCGGTCTCAACCATCCAGGCACGGTACGCCGCCACCCCGGCTACCAACATGACCGGCTGGGTATTCGTTGTCAGGGCCAGGTCCTCTTTGGGTCCGTGCTTGATGAGGCGCGCGACGTCCTCGCCCAAGGCTTCAGAGGCTTCTTGGAGCGCCTCCAGCACCACTGGATGATCACCCCATGCATCAAGCATACCCACGGACTGGGAGCCTTGACCGGGAAAAACAAAAGCAAATGCTGGCATGCTGCAATTTCCAATATTTGAGTTAAATGAGGCTATAGCCCTTGTCAATACTTACTTATATGCTATAGATTTAACAGCACAGCACCCCAGGTAAAGCCGCCGCCCACGCCTTCGAGCAACAGCAGTTCGCCGGCCTTGACCTTGCCGCTGCGCACCCCGGCGTCAAGCGCCAGCGGAATGGAAGCCGCAGAGGTATTGCCGTGCTGGTCGACGGTGACAATCACTTTGTCCATCGGCAACTTGAGCTTTCGGGCGCTGCTTTGCATGATGCGCAGATTGGCCTGGTGCGGAATCAGCCAGTCAATATCGGCCGCGGTCTTGCCTGCCTTGTCCAGCACGGCGCGAGCGGCCGCATCGAGCACGCCCACCGCCAACTTGAACACGGCCTGGCCATCCATCTGCAGCAACGGCTGGCCCAGCACATTGCCGCCCGACACATGGCCCGGCACGCACAGGATGCCCACGTGCTTGCCGTCGGCATGCAAATCGCTGGCGAGTATGCCGGGCGTGTCAGACGCTTCCAGCACCACGGCACCGGCCCCATCGCCGAACAGCACGCAGGTGGTTCTGTCCTTGAAATTGAGGATGCGCGAAAAAACTTCAGCGCCAATGACCAGCGCCTTGCTGGCCGCGCCCGTCTTGATCATCGCGTCGGCAATGCTCAACGCGTAAATAAAGCCGCTGCAAACCGCCTGCACATCGAAGGCCGGGCAACCATTGGCGCCCAGTTTGTCCTGCAAGATACAAGCGGTCGATGGGAACACCATGTCGGGTGTGGAAGTCGCAACGATGATCAGGTCGATATCTTGCGCCTGCACACCTGCCGCCTGCAGTGCGCGACGCGCGGCCTCCAGGCCCAAATCACTGCTGCAGACCTCAGGCGCCGCGAAATGACGCGCCCGAATTCCGGTGCGCTCAACAATCCAGTCGTCCGACGTTTCAATGCCTTGCGTGGCGAGTTCTGCCGCCAGATCGGCGTTGCTCAGTCGACGCGGTGGCAGATAACTGCCGGTACCGGTGATACGTGAATAGGGTTTCATTAATCAGTCAAGTATGACCGCATCGGACGGA
>JBBQQX010000091.1:0-13954 GCA_038215405.1 Burkholderiales bacterium | reverse complement strand
AAATCCGGCCCCGGCGACACGCGGTAACACTGCTGCACCGCGTCTTCCAGGGCGACCCGCTGTTCAAACGCTTCGAGCGCCTGGTTGTCCTGGTGGTCCAGTGTGATCTCTGCGAGCGCACACAAGCCAAAGCCCGCCACGTCGGCCAGCCTGTCCACGCTCAGTACCGCAATCACCCGCTCGATCAGGCCCGCGTCGCGCAGCCGCTTGACACGGCGCAAACAGGTCGGCGGCGACACATGCACCCGCTCTGCCAGGTCCTGATTCGTGAGCGAGGCGTCGATCTGCAGCTGCGCCAGCAGCTGCAGATCGATTGAATCAAGGTTGGCGTATTCCATCTTTCAATTATCAGTGCAATGTTTCGATGGTTTTGGCATCACGGCTCAACGCGTCAAGGGGCGCTTGAGCAGCCACTGGCGCCATTTGGGCCACAACAGATTCAGCGCCAGGCCGCCCATGACCAGCGCGGCGGCACTGAGTTTCCAGCTCGGCAAGCCTTCACCCAGCCAGAGCGCGGCGGCGCCCATGCCAAACAGCGGCACCAGCAGCGCCATCGGTGTGATGGTGGCGGCCGGGTAGCGCGCCAGCAGCCAGCCCCACGCGGCGTAACCAAACAGCGAGTTGCCCCAGGCCTGCCATGCCACGGCGGCCCACACCCCGGTGTCGGCGTTGCGCAGGCCCAAGGCCACCGCACCCCAGCCTTCTACCCACAGGGAAAGCGCGGCCAGCGGCGGCACTGCGAACAGACTCGACCACACGACATAGGCCACCATGTTGACGCGCCCGGCCTCGCGCGCCACGATGTTGCCCCCGGCCCAAGACAGCGCGGCCAGCAGGATCAGTGCCAGCCCCAACATCGTGGTGCTGCCATCCGTATGCAGCACGATGATGCCAATACCACCAGCGGCCAAGGCCAAGGCCAGCCACTGCATACGCTGCAGCTGTTCGCCGGCCAGTCGCATCGCCAGAGCGATGGTGAAGAACACCTGAACCTGAATGACCAGCGAGGCCAGGCCGGGAGAAATATGACCATTCATGGCCACAAACAGCAGGCCAAACTGGCCGACGCCAATCAGCAGGCCATAGGCGGCCAGGTTGCGCCACGGCACCTTGGGCCGCGGCAAAATGAACACCATCGGCAGCACCACCACGGCAAAGCGCAAGGTGGCAAACAGCAAGGGCGGCATCTGACCCAGCGCGAGCTTGATGACGACAAAATTCGTTCCCCAGACCGCGACGACGGCCAGGGCCAGCAAGAAATGTCGCAGTGAAAGCGTGTGGCTCATGGGTTGATTGTCAGCCACGCCGCCTCACCGCATGCATGACATCAGCCCAAGCAAGTCGTCTCAGCACGCGTGCGCAGGCGCTGTTTCAGGCTTTGGGCAGGGTTGCGGCATGGCGGCGGCGCTCCAGCCAGGCCTGCAATTCTCCGATCACGCCTTTGCGGAAAGCCAGCACGCACAGCACAAAGATGACGCCGATGATGACGTTCACCCAGGAGCCGACCTTGTCAGCCAGTGTGTCTTGCAGCGAGATCACAATGCCCGCACCCATGACGGGGCCGAAGAAGGTGCCGACGCCCCCCAGCAGCGTCATCAAGATCACTTCACCCGACATCGTCCAGTGCACGTCGGACAAGGTGGCAAAACCCATGATCAAGGCCTTGAGCGAGCCGGCAAGTCCAGCCAGGGCGGCTGACAGCACAAAGGCCAGCAGCTTGTAGCGGTCCACCTGGTAGCCCAGCGAAATCGCGCGCGGCTCGTTTTCACGGATCATCTTGAGCACCTGGCCGAACGGCGAATGCACGATACGCGAAACGGCCAGAAAGCCTGCCACAAACACAGCGACCACCAGGTAATACATGGCAGTGTCCGACCTCAGCGACAGCAGGCCGAACAGCGCGCCGCGTGGCACGCCCTGCAGCCCATCCTCACCACCGGTAAAGGGCGCCTGCAGGCAGACAAAATAGATCATCTGCGCCATTGCCAGGGTGATCATGGCGAAATAAATACCCTGGCGCCGTATCGCCACAAAACCAACCACCAGGCCGATCAGGCCTGCACCAAACACGCCGGCGAGAATGCCCAGTTCCGGCGTGAAGTTCTGCGACTTGATGAAATAACCCGTGATGTACGCCGCCGAACCAAAAAATGCGGCATGGCCAAATGACAGCAGCCCGGTAAAGCCCAGCAACAGGTTGAAGGCGCAGGCAAACAGCGCGAAGCACAGCAGCTTCATGACAAAGACCGGGTAGAGCCCGAGCATCGGTGCCACGAGCGCCAGGATCAGCAGCGCGATGGAGGTGATTCGAAGAAGTTTGGCGGCTTTGGTCATCTGCTTGCTGTCAGTGGGGGGGGTCATGGCGCTGCTCATGGCTCAGGCCTCCTTGCCGAACAGGCCGGCGGGTCGGATCATCAGCACGATCACCATGATGATGAAGACCACGATGCTGGAAGCTTCAGGGTAGAACACCCGTGTCAGCCCTTCGATCACACCCAGGCCCAGGCCGGTCAGAATAGAGCCCATGATAGAGCCCATGCCGCCGATCACCACCACGGCAAACACCACAATGATCAGGTTGGAGCCCATCAACGGGTTGACTTGGATGATGGGCGCGGCCAGGACACCGGCTAGCGCGGCCAGCGCGGCGCCAGCGCCGTAGGTCAACATCACCATCAAAGGCACGTTGATGCCAAAGGCCTGCACCAGCGCCGCATTTTCGGTGCCGGCGCGCAGGTAGGCGCCCAGGCGCGTGCGTTCAATCAGGTACCAGGTGCCCAGGCACACCGCCAGCGACACCAGCACCACCCAGGCGCGGTAATTGGGCAGGACCATGAAGCCCAAGTTGGTGGCGCCCGACAGCAATTCGGGCACGTTGTAATTCTGGCCGGAGACGCCATACAACTCGCGAAAAATACCCTCGGCAATCAGCGCCAGACCCAAGGTCAGCAGCAGGCCGTAAATCGGGTCAATCTTGTACAGATGTTTGAGAAACAGCCGCTCAATCACGACACCCAGCGCGCCCACCGTCAGCGGCGCCAGCACCAGCGCGTACCAGTAGTTGATGCCAAATTTATCGAGCATGATCCAGGCGGCAAAGGCGCCCAGCATATAGAGTGCGCCGTGCGCAAAGTTCACGATGCCGAGCAGGCCAAAGATGACCGCCAGTCCCAAGCTGAGCATCGCGTAAAACGCGCCATTAACCAGGCCCAGCATCAGCTGGCCCAGAAAAGCTTGAAGGGGAATACCGAAAATTTCCATGGAGGCCCGTTAGTTCATACCTTGAATTGCCAAAAAATTGGGCGGCCGCTCCAACGGCCGGCCCCTTGAGTCAACTTATTTTTTGATCAACGCGCACTTCGATTCGGCCACCGTTGTGAAAGCCTGATCGCCTGGAATCTTGGCGACCGTCTTGTAGTAGTCCCACGGTGTGGTTGACTCCTTGGCCGACTTGACCTGGAACAGGTACATGTCGTGGATCATGCGACCGTCAGCACGAATTTGCCCCTTGTTGTAGAAGTCGTCGATCTTCATCGCCTTCAAGGTGGACATCACCTTATCCGCGTCGGTCGTGCCTGCTGTCTGCGCAGCCTTGAGGTAATTGGTTGCGGCCGAGTAGTCGGCGGCTTGCAAGCTTGACGGCATGCGCTTGTACTTGTCAAAGAAGCGTTTGGCAAACTTGCGGGACGCGTCGTCCTGGTTCCAGTACCAGCTGTCAGCCAGTTGCAGGCCTTCGGTATTGGCCAGTCCCAGACTGTGCACGTCGTTGATGAACACCAGCAGACCGGCAATTTTCATGGTCTTGTTGACCCCGAATTCCTTGGCTGCCTTCATCGCATTGGTGAAGTCGCCGCCGGCATTGGCCAGCCCCAAAATCTGGGCTTTGGAGGATTGCGCCTGCAGCAGGAAGGAGGAGAAGTCAGACGCATTGAGCGGGTGACGAACCGCACCGAGGACGGAGCCGCCATTGGCCTTGACCACGTTGGAGGCATCGCTTTCCAATGAATAACCAAACGCATAGTCGGCTGTCAGAAAGAACCAGGTCTTGGCACCGGCCTTAACCAGTGCCGTGCCGGCCACCTTGGCGAGCGCCACCGTGTCGTAGGCGTAATGGACGGTATAAGGCGAACAGGCTTCGTTGGTCAGGCGGGCCGAGCCGGCGCCGATCGATATGAAGGGGCGCTTTTTTTCCTCAGCGACTTTGGCCATGGCCAGCGCCGTGCCGGAGTTTGTGCCGCCAATCAGCATCGACAGGCCATCCTTGTCGATCCATTCACGGGCCTTGGAACTGGCCACGTCAGCCTTGTTCTGGTGGTCGGCGGTCAGCACTTCAATCGGCCGGTTCAATACTTTTCCGCCAAAATCCTGTGCTGCCCACTTGACCATTTCACCGCCGGCTGGGCCATCGATGTCGGCATAGACACTGGACATGTCGGTGATGAAACCGATTTTGACCGGGCCGGTGTTCTGTGCCGTTGCGCCAAGGCTGAAGCCGATGGCCATGGCGGTAACGAGAGTCTTGAGTTTCATGGTGTCTCCTGATAGTTGGTTGTTGAAAAAGGGAGAAATGGATGCGGTCTTGTTGTGAAAAAATGGGAATCACACGCCCAGATATTCTTGCAGCATGCCCATGTTGTGGTTCAACTCGTTTTGCGCAAACTGCTTCACGATGACACCGTGCTCCATCACGTAAAAGCGATCGGCCAGCGGTGCGGCAAAACGGAAGTTCTGCTCGACCAGCACGATGGTGTAGCCTTTGGCTTTGAGCGTCAAAATCATTTCGGCCAGCTTTTGCACAATGACAGGTGCCAGGCCCTCCGATATCTCGTCGAGCAGCAACAGCCGCGCGCCGGTTCGCAGAATCCGCGCCACCGCCAGCATTTGCTGCTCACCGCCCGACAGGCGCGTGCCGGGGCTGGCGGCGCGCTCCTGCAAGTTGGGGAACATCGCGTAAATCTCGTCGACGCTCATGCCCCCTGGTGCCAGCGTGGGCGGCAACATCAGGTTTTCTTCGGCCGTCAGGCTGGCAAAAATGCCGCGCTCCTCCGGGCAGTAACCGACGCCCAGGTGCGCCACCTTGTGCGGTGCCAGCTTGATGGTTTCCACGCCATTGATTTTGATCGCGCCCTTGCGGCTGCCGGTCAGGCCGACGATGGCACGCAGGGTGGTAGTGCGCCCGGCACCGTTGCGCCCCAGCAGGGTCACGACCTCGCCCTCGTTCACCGTCAGGTTGACACCATGCAGGATGTGCGACTCGCCATACCAGGCGTGCAGATCTTCGATGCGAAGCAATTCCTTACTCATCAATGTGCACCCTGCAGTTCAGTGTCAACGGTGCCCATGTAGGCTTCAATCACCAGTGGATTCTTAGAGACTTCAGCGTAGGGGCCGTCGGCAATGATGGCACCGCGTTGCAGCACCGTGATTCGGTCTGCAATCTTGGAGACGACATTCATGTTGTGTTCCACCATCAGGATGGTGCGCCCGGTCGACACTTTTTTGATCAGTTGGGTGACCCGGTCCACGTCTTCATGGCCCATGCCTTGCGTGGGTTCGTCCAATAGCATCAACTCTGGCTCGAGCGCCAGGGTCGTGGCCAACTCCAGCGCTCGCTTGCGGCCATAGGGCAAATTGACGGTCATTTCATCGGCAAAGTCCTGCAGATCGACATCGGCCAACAACTGGCGGGCCCGCGCATGCAAGTGCTCGAGCGTGCTTTCGGCCTTCCAGAAATGAAAGGACGTCCCCAGATTGCGCTGCAGCGCGGCGCGCACATTTTCGAGCACGGTCATGTGCGGAAACACGGCCGAGATCTGGAACGAGCGAACAATGCCGCGGCGTGCCGTTTGCGCGGGCTTCTCAAAGGTGATGTCCGTGTTATTGAACAAGATGCTGCCGGTGGTCGGCTGCAAAAATTTGGTCAACAGGTTAAAGAAGGTGGTTTTGCCGGCGCCGTTGGGACCAATCAGCGCGTGAATGTGACCACGGCGAACCTTCAGGTCCACATGGTTGACCGCCACGAAGCCCTTGAATTCTTTGGTCAAACCACGGGTCTCAAGAATGAACTCCACTGACAAATTAGTCTCCGGCTGCATCAGTCAAGTTGATAGGCGCCAAGGCCCTCAACACGAAAGTGAATGCTAGCGAGTTGCATTGTGACGCGTGAGCGGGTAAGCACTTAGGTAGTTTTACTGGCCCTGTGCAAGGAACCAACCCTAGCTCTAAAAGCGCCGGCGCGGCGCGGCGCGGCGCTGCTGATAACATAGCGCCACAACAACAAGCCACAAGATAGTGTCAAGTAAATTCCAAATTTAGTAAGATTATGTAATTTAGTTTTAAATAAATTATTTACTGAAATAAAATTTTTTAAATTAATTAATATTTAATACAAATTTCTTATCCAAGCCAGTACTATGCTCGAACTAATTTCTGGAGCAGTCTATGTGCGGCATTGTCGGCGCGGTATCCAACCGCAACATCGTTCCTATCCTCGTGCAAGGTCTCGCACGGCTTGAATACCGGGGTTACGACTCCTGCGGTGTAGCGGTGTATGCCAATGGCTTGCAGCGTGCCCGCAGCACGGCTCGCGTGGCCGAGCTGGCCGAACAAGTCAGCGCCAGTCACCTTGAAGGCAGCACCGGCATTGCCCACACCCGCTGGGCGACTCACGGTGCCCCCGTGGTGCACAACGCGCACCCGCACTTCAGCCATGGGCCGGGCGCGGATGCCTACAACCGCCCCGGGCGCATTGCGCTGGTGCACAACGGCATCATTGAAAACCATGACCAGCTGCGTGCCCTGCTACAGGGCAAGGGCTATGTGTTTCAGAGCCAGACCGACACCGAAGTCATCGCCCACCTGATCGACAGCCGCTACGACGGCGATCTGTTTGAGGCCGTCAAGGCCGCGCTGGAGCAGTTGCGCGGCGCCTACGCCATCGCTGTGTTCTGCAAGGACGAGCCACACCGGCTGATTGGCGCGCGGGCCGGCTCGCCGCTGATTCTGGGCGTGGGCCAAGGCGGCCAGGAGCACTTTTTGGCCAGCGACGCGATGGCACTGGCGGGTGTGACTGACCAGATTGTGTATCTGGATGAAGGCGACGTCGTCGACATTCAGCTTGGCAAATACTGGTTGTTTGACAAACAAGGCAAACCGGTACCGTCGGCGCAGCGTCCGGTCAAAACCGTGCACGCGCACAGCGGCGCGGCCGAGCTGGGTCCGTATCGCCACTTCATGCAGAAGGAGATTTTTGAACAACCGCGCGCCATTGCCGACACCCTGCAAGGCGTCGATGGCATCGTGCCAGAACTGTTTGACCAACAGATGAACCATGCGCCGGGCAGCAACGCGGCGCATGTTTTCAAAGAGATTGACTCGGTGCTGATCCTGGCCTGTGGCACCAGCTACTACAGCGGCTGTACCGCCAAGTACTGGCTGGAGAGCATTGCCAAAATCCCGACTCAAGTCGAAGTGGCGAGCGAATACCGCTACCGCGAGTCAGTGCCCAACCCGCGCACACTGGTGGTCACCATCACCCAGTCCGGCGAAACCGCCGACACCTTGGCCGCATTGCGCCACGCGCAAAGCCTGGGCATGACGCACACACTGACCATCTGCAACGTGGCCACCAGTGCCATGGTGCGCGAATGTGAACTGACTTACATCACCCGCGCCGGAATCGAAATTGGCGTGGCGTCGACCAAAGCCTTCACCGCGCAGCTCGCTGGTTTGTTCTTGCTAACCCTGGCACTGGCGCAGGCCAAGGGCCGCCTGAGCGAGATCGAGGAGGCGCGCCATCTCACCGCAATGCGCCATTTGCCCGCCGCCCTGCAAGCCGTGCTGGCGCTGGAGCCGCAAGTGATTGCCTGGTCCGAAGACTTTGCCAAAAAGGAAAATGCGCTCTTTTTGGGTCGTGGCCTGCATTACCCGATTGCCCTGGAAGGCGCGCTCAAGCTCAAGGAAATCAGCTACATCCATGCCGAGGCCTACCCGGCGGGTGAGCTCAAGCATGGCCCGCTGGCGCTGGTGACCAGTGCCATGCCGGTGGTCACGGTGGCGCCCAACGATGCGCTGCTGGAAAAGCTCAAAAGCAACATGCACGAGGTGCGCGCCCGTGGTGGCGTCCTCTATGTGCTGGCCGACGCGGATAGCCACATTGAGTCGGGTGAAGGCATTCACGTGATCCGCATGCCCGAACATTACGGCGAACTCTCGCCACTGCTGCATGTGGTGCCACTGCAACTGTTGGCTTACCACACAGCGTGCGCAAGAGGCACGGATGTCGACAAGCCACGCAACCTCGCGAAAAGTGTGACCGTGGAATAGTGTCGCTGGTCCCCGTCTAGATATTATTCCGAGCAATTAAAGTCGTAAACAGGTTATTAAAGTCGTAAACACGGGTCTAGCACCCATGCGGGTTTGCGGCCGGTGGAATTAAAACAACGTATTTTTAAAGTCGTAAACACGTTGCGATCGGGTCGAACTAGCGATAGATCAATCCGGCTGTAGACACGTATAAGCCGATACTCAATTGCGGTCACGGCAGACTGCCACTGTCCCCCTCTAGAATGAGGCGCAGGGAGACCGCATGACGCCAGAGCAAAAAGCCAGAGTCAACATCGACGCACTGCTCGTGCAAGCGGGCTGGCACGTCTGCAACGTGGCCAATGCCAACCTCCACGCGACCGTGGGCGTGGCCATCCGCGAATTCCCCCTCAACAACGGTTTCGGCTTTGCCGACTACCTGCTCTACGTCAACGGCATAGCCTGCGGCGTGATCGAGGCCAAGAAGGAGGGCGCCACCCTCACCGGCGTCGAGGTGCAATTCGGCCGCTACGCCCAGGGCTTGCGCGCTGGTTTGCCCGCCTGGCGCAGACCCTTGCCATTCTTGTTTGAGTCCACCGGCGTCGAGACCCATTTCACCAACGGCCTGGACCCCGAGCCACGCGCCCGTGGCGTCTTCGCCTTCTTCCGTCCCGAGCTGCTGGTGCAGTGGCTGGCCTAGGCGTGTTCGGATAGCCCAGATTTCATTGACTTTGAACGGAGTTTTTTGGCCGACCAGTTTGCCTTTGTTCCATGACGTATGGCTTTTGCAGGTGCTTGTTTCTTCCATGATGAATCTCCAGAGAGTTGATGGGAGATCCACTGTCCGCCTAAGCGCGGTCAATCGTCAACCGACAAAGTTCCGGCCGTCATGATTTCGTTCAGGGACAGGGGCAAATGGTTGGAGATCACGGAAAATACGGGCATTAGCGTGTCAGTTGACCGTCATGACCTGGCAGTTTGCAGTCGGTCGCGAAGGTTCTCGATACCAGCCAGTCCCTCTGTCATCGGATCAAATGAATGGTGGGTTTCCCGGCTTTCTTAATTAGCGCTTTGACTGGAAACATTTCAAAATCCCAAATTAAATCAACATATTAGTGACCAACGCGTGATGTTGTTCATAACACGGGTCTCACTATCATCTTACGTTGGAGGTCTCGAGCACTCGGCCCCTGAACCCGCGAGGCTGTTCATTCTCAACAGGAGTCGCTACTGGAGAGCCTAGGCAAGGGGATGGCTATCTCAGGCAAATAGGTACATACTTCCGAGCCCCGTCCAAATAGGATATTTTGATTGTCAACCAAGGAGACTACCATGCCCGAACAAACCCCTCCAACAGCACGAGAGCTTGTTGTCCTCTTGACCCGTGGCACCGACCACGAACTTTCCTCCGTGGCATTCACGATCGCCTGCGGCGGAATCACATCAGGGATGAAGGTATACGTGTTTCTGGTCAGTTCGGCAGTCGATTTGGTTCGTCGCAAGGCGGTTGATGTCACTCATGTCCCACCGCTTGATCCACTGAAGGCGCTTATGGACGACTTCATCAAGCGTGGAGGAACCATCTGGGCTTGCCCACCGTGCGTAAAGGCCCGCGGCTATACCCAGGAAGACTTCATCGACGGCGTAACTGTAATCGGCGCCAGTGCGATGCACGAGCGTCTCAAGGCTGGTGCCGCAAGCCTCAGTTTCTGAGCAGCGCCGTTACGCCTAACCCCTGAACCTAAGCGGAGCGAGAACAGAAGGCCACCAGCGCCTTACTGACGGGTTGCTTTCTTGATGAGGCTAAGTCGACTTTCGCTGCATACTTGCCCCACACGACCGGCAAGTTACGCCGCATTGACCACCAGCGGCTGGACTTGGCAATTCGACGACTCGTTGATTAGACAGGAGCGGAGATAGTATTTCATAGCGATCGAGTAGCTAATTGCGATCTCAAATACTTGCTCGCTGCCATGGAGCGCAGCGAGTGCAAAAATGAATGTCTCCACGAACGCTGGTGTTTACGTCGCCAAGCCGAGTTGCCCTGCTCTAGCGAGCTAGGCGCGCGGTGGATTTACCACCAGTTTTTCAACAATCCCCATCAAGAAAGCCCGTGGCTTACAGGTGGCGCCACGGGCTTTACGAGGGACGGAAAAAGCGATCAATCGGCGATGGTCAGCACGTTGTTGGCAAACGTGATCTGGTCAGCGGCGGCAGGCGCCGTCTGGATCGGTGGCACGTTGGCGGCCGTGATCGGATTGGCCACGGTGCCCGTCAGGCCGCGCGGCACGGTGCGCACCACCTGGCTGGCCGGCAGGGCGGCGCCGCTCTTCAGGTTGGCATACATCATGTCCATCGCCTGGATGAAGTAGCGGTGCAGCGGCACCAGACGTTCGGCATAGCCGCCAAAGCCCAGGAAGGCGTCGAAATGCTGGGCATTCGTCACCTCGATGTACGACAGCTTGCTGGCTGCGCCTTCAACGATCTTGTTCATGCCGTAGTAAGGCCGGCTGGTGAAGGCCACCGGCACCAGCGTGTCGGCGCGGCCATGAACGATCAGCGCCGGCTTGCCGTGCAGGTTGGCGCTGCGCAGCACTTCCTTCATGCCCTGCTGCACGCGCACCGCGCTGGCGCTGGTGCCGGTGGCGAGTTCGCGCATGCACAGCGCGCCGGCGATGTTGTAGTCCTGCACATTGCCGGCCGACAGCGAAGCGGCATCGAGCAGCGGCCCGCCCAGGCTGAGGTTGTTGACGATGTTGATGCCGACCGGACCGATGGGCGGCACACCGTTGGACGTGCCGAACGAGGTGGCCAGCCCGGCAGCAGAAGCCGGCACCGGCGCGTTAGGCGTGGCCGATGCGGCAGCGCCGGTGGCGGCAAAGCTGAAGCCGCACAGGTTGTCTTTCACGCTGAAGCGGCCATAGGTGTTGGCGTAGGTCAGCCCGACCGCCAGCGTGGCGAACGAGTAGTGCGACGCCTGCAGCACATTGCTTTCGGGCTGCCAGCCCGCCTCGATCAGCTTGGCCATGGCGCTGGCGGCCTGTTCAGCGGTTGTGGCGCCGGTGACCAGGCCGTTGGCCTGCAGCGCGGCGCAACGGTTGGCCGCAATCACCGGATTGACCGTGTTCAGCGCATTCGTGGTGGGCGAGACCAGCGCCGCGCAGGGCTGCAGCAGGTTGGCCAGCGTGAAATAGTCGTAGAGCTGCCGGCCGGTGCCCGCCAGCGTGGTGCTGCCGCGCTTGACGCTCAGCCGGTTGTCGGGCGCCAGCTGCACTTCGGGCTCGGCCACGGCCACGCCGCTGATCAGGCCCTGCGTGTCCAACTCGGCCGCCGCCAGCGCCGCGCCGGCGCCGTTGGACACGCTGGAGGCAATCACGATGGTGTTGGCCGGAGTGAGCTTTTTCAGGTGCGTCACGCCATCTTTGGCCAGGTCGCCGTATTTGTCATTGAGCACGAAATAGGCGAATTCGACCGATTGCAGCGTCCACTTGCCCCAGTCCTTTTCCGGGTTCTGCTGCGAGTGCGCATGCTTGACGGCAAAGCGGTTGGGCGCGGCCGTGTTGAAGGTGGCCAGTTCGGCAGGCGTCAGGTCGGCGGTGAAGATCGAGTTTTTGCCCGCCGTGGCGGCGTCCGTGCGAACGCCGTTCTGCACATTGACGGTGTTGTTCTGCAGGTCATGGATGCCGGTGCCCGAGCCCTTGTCGGTGTAGGCCACGGCGCAGCCGTTTTTCAGGCCCCACTCGCCGGACGAGCCAATGGCGCCATACACACCGCGCGAGCCGCTGGACGTGCCGGTAACGATGCAGGCATTGGCCGGGTTGAAGGTGCTAGGCACCTGCACCATCATGGTGACGTTCTGCTTGCCGGTGCCGTCATCCGAGTAGGCGATGTATTCGGTGCCGGCGATCTTGCCTTCGCTGGTGCTGATGACGCCCTTGGCATCGACGTTCGGGCCGTACAGCGTGCCGTAGCCGCCAGCCGCCGTGATGTCGAGGATGGCGCGGTAGTTGTTGAAGATGGCCAGCTTGCGCAGTTCGGCTGCTGTGGGCTTCAACGGGTCTACTGGCGTCAGTGCAACCGATGTGGCCGCGCCCAGCCCGGACTTGCCCAGTCCGGCGGTCAGCAGGTCGTCGCTGCTGCCGTCGTAGCTGGCGGTGGCGACGGCGCCCAGATAGCTTGGCTTGATGTTGGTGCTCTCAACCGGGTCGCTGCTTCCGCCGCAGGCGCTCAGCGCCAGTACGGCAGCGGCCAGCGTGGTCAGTTTTAAAGGGGTGTTCTTGCGTGGAATGTTCATGTCTCGCCTTCTTGTGTTGATTTGTTCGTTCATCGAGTTTTCACGCACACCTGCTCCAAGCAATCCGACACTTGGCGCCAGCTTGTCCCTCAGGGATGCGAGCCCTCAGCAGCCCGAGGCCACTCGGAGTGACGTGCTGAAGTCAGCTGGATGATGGTCTGTAATATCTGGCGTTTCAACTCCGTATGAATACTTACCGGGGTAAGCGATCTTGACGGCTCCGTAGAAAACGGATGAGCATTCCAACCGCATGGGGCCAGGTATGGCACTGAAAGTGCGTCGTCAAGCGTCGTGCTTTCCCTGATGTTGCAATCTAAATTTCCAAGGTTTGCGCCCACTGGCCCAAACGACATGCAATGCTGGGCTGCGCGCACAGCCCTAACCAAGCGTAATCGTCGAGACCCATTGCCAGTTGCAAATTGACCAAGTGGTACGCTGATTTTTTGGGTAAACGGGTGCGATGGTGCTGATAGGTTGGTCATATTCCAGTCCGGCATAACATCAATACCCTCCTCAGGCTCCTGCGCGCCACAGTCACCCCGCCGCGGTGTTCACGAAGGGCCGCTGTACGTCGGGTTGCTGTCATCGAGAACGAGCTGTAGGTCAGGTTGATTTTTCCGTGTGAAGTGGCTAAAGGCGACCGATTGCTAACGCAGCTTTGTTGACCGACACCAGCGGCAAGACCTGGCAGCAACCGGCCATCCAACGTTTGAATTCCCTGGACTCCGCGCCACATCCAGCCGTTGATTATTCTCACCACGTTCCTAGAACCGCAAGACTAGACTGCTAGCCTCAGTTGCACAGGGGCAGTGATACAGCATCCCTCCGCGCGCCCATAGACTCCGACACGCCGCAAAAGAGCGGTGGCGACGTGTTATTGCTTAGACCGCTCGCAACAAGCGGGAGATATACATGACCAAGAGAATCACACTTAAACCTGTCGACGCGCTATTTGTGCTTGGTTCTGCGGGTTACGCCTTCGCCGATGTTTTGCTACTTATGAAGAAATTGTCGTCTACCCTTGTCGCTGCGGCATTGCTTTGGGGCGCCACCGCCTACGCACAGGACTCGCTTCCGGCGCAGAAAGAATACGTACCAAAAAATGGTGGCACAGGACGCGTCGTCGTGCTTGTGTCGGGCCAGAAAGGCCCTGACAACTACAACGAGCTGGCCGCGGCCCTGGCGGAGCAGGGTTTCGACATCGTGCTCGTCGACGGCAATGCCTTCTGGGGCAATGGCGTTGCCGGAGCTACGCTGTTGCGTGGCGTGATCGAACGCGCGCAAACTTCGTCGCATGCGGCGCCGGGCAAGGTCGGCGTGGTCGGTGCGTCGCTGGGTGGGGCCACGGCGCTGACG
>JBBQQX010000090.1:0-14103 GCA_038215405.1 Burkholderiales bacterium | reverse complement strand
TTGCTCAGGTCATTGACCTTGATGTATGCCAGCCCCTTGGCGCCATAGATCTTGACGAACTCGGCGTAAGCATCAATCTCACCCCGGGTCAAGCCGCCGGTCTCGCGTGCACCACCCGGAATGCGCAGACCCGCCACGCGGCCACCCTTCATGGTCGCGGCACCGGAAAACACCTTGAAGTCCACGTCGGTCATCACATCGGTCAACTCGGTGAATTCGAGCTTGACGCGCAGATCAGGCTTGTCCGAACCATAGCGATGCATCGCCTCGGAATACGCCATCACGGGGAATTCGCCCAGGTCGACATTCAAGGTGGTCTTGAAGACGGTCGTGATCATGCCCTGGAACATGTCGCGAATCTCTTGTTCACTCAGGAACGAGGTCTCTATGTCAATCTGCGTGAATTCGGGCTGGCGGTCAGCGCGCAAGTCTTCGTCACGGAAGCACTTGGTGATCTGGTAATAACGGTCAAATCCGGCCACCATCAACAACTGCTTGAACAGCTGCGGGCTCTGCGGCAAGGCAAAGAAGTGACCGTCATGGACGCGGCTCGGCACCAGATAGTCGCGCGCGCCCTCTGGGGTTGACTTGCCCAGCATCGGGGTTTCGATGTCAATGAAACCGTTGGCATCGAGGAACTTGCGCACTTCCATGGCCACCCGGTAACGCAGCATCAAATTGTTTTGCATGTACGGGCGGCGCAAATCCAGCACCCGGTGCGTCAAACGCGTGGTCTCGCTCAGGTTGTCATCATCGAGCTGAAATGGCGGCGTGACCGAGGGGTTGAGCACCGTCAATTCATGGCACAGCACCTCGATCTTGCCGCTCTTGAGGCCTTCGTTGACCGTGCCTTCGGGGCGCGCACGCACCAGGCCTTTGACCTGAATGCAGAATTCATTGCGCAGACCTTCGGCCACCTTGAACATATCGGCCCGGTCCGGGTCGCACACCACCTGCACGTGACCTTCGCGGTCGCGAATGTCAACAAAAATCACGCCACCGTGGTCGCGTCGACGATTGACCCAGCCGCAAAGGGTAACGGTCTGACCCAACAGGGCGTCGGTCACAAGACCGCAATAATGGGAACGCATGGCCATAAACAGCTTTCAGAGCCCGCCTCGCGAGGCGGCACAGGTTATTGAAGAATCAAGGTCAAACTTGCTTGGGCGCGAGCCGAATCGGGGCCGTCGGCGCCACCGAGCCCATGGAAATCACATAGGTCAGCGCTTCATCCACACTCATCTGCAATTCGATCACCTCAGAACGCGCCAGCATCAGAAAAAAACCACTGGTCGGGTTGGGTGTCGTCGGAACATAGACACTGACAAAATCCGGTCCCAGATGATTGGCCACCTCGCCGCCGGGGCTACCGGTCTGGAACGCAATGGTCCAGACACCCGGGCGCGGATACTGAACCAGCATGGCCGTTCGAAACGCATTGCCATTGCTGGAAAACAGTGTGTCTGACACTTTCTTGACACTGTTGTAAATGGTCTTGAAAACGGGGATATGGGCAAAAAGCCGGTCCCATTGCGCCAGCCACCAGCGGCCCGCCACATTGGAAACCAGCGCACCGGTGAGCAGCAGAGCGCTAAAGACCAGCACGACACCCAGGCCCGGAATGTGACGCAGCGGCTCGATCAGGGTGCCTGCCGCGTTCGGCGTCAAGGCCACCAGACCCGTCAATACACCGCCAAAAATGGCGTCGAGCAGCCCGACCAGCCACAGCAAAACCCAAATGGTGATGGCCAATGGCAACCAGACCAGTAGGCCAGTGAGCAGATATTTTTTGATGGGCACGAGAATTCCAGCGTTTCTGGTTGGCGAGCGTTAATGGCAGGCGCAACCGCCGGCGCAGCCACCGGTGGCTGCGGCTGCCGGTGCGGCCACTGAATTTGCGGTGACGCTCTCACTTGGCTTGGTGGCTGGCGGCGTGGCCGCCGTGCCGGTGCTGCTGTCGGCGGCGGGGGCGGCAGTCTCGGCGGCAGCAGTCGCGGGTGCGCCGCCCTTGAAATCGGTCGCGTACCAACCCGAACCCTTGAGTTGAAAGCCCGCCGAGGTCAGTTGCTTCTGGAAGCTCGAGGCACCACAGGACGGACACTCGGTCAGCCGCGCATCCGACATCTTTTGCAGCACATCCTTGGCAAACCCGCAGGACTCACATTTATAGGCATAAATTGGCATGGCAACAGGGCTCGGGTTTCAGGTAGCAAAGCCCAGCATTATAAGGCGCCACCCAAGCTATCAAGCTGACTAGAAAACCCGAACCCGCACGACCAGTTGCATGAAAAGCAAACCAAGTACGAAGCCCAAGCCGCCGTACAGGAACGATTGCAGCAGGCGGTTGGTGCGCTTTTGCTCGACCAGCAAGGCCGCGAGTTCGTTCCCCTGACCCGATTTGCTGTGCTTGAGAAAGTCCACCAGCAAGCGCGGCAGCTCCGGGACCAGCTTGGCGTAAAGCGGCGCCTCGTTGCGCAGCTGGTCGATGAGCATTTTGGGTCCGATCTGGTCAATCATCCATTTCTCCAGAAACGGCTTGGCCGTGCTCCACAGGTCCAGATCAGGGTCGAGTTGGCGACCCAGGCCTTCAATATTGAGCAGCGTCTTTTGCAGCAGCACCAGTTGCGGTTGGATTTCGACGTGAAAACGTCGCGAGGTCTGGAACAGCCGCATCAAGACAATGCCGAGCGAGAAATCTTTCAGCGGCCGGTCAAAGTAGGGTTCGCACACCGAGCGGATGGCTGACTCCAGCTCATCGACGCGGGTCGCAGGCGGCACCCAGCCGGACTCGATGTGCAATTCGGCGACCCGTTTGTAGTCGCGCCGAAAAAAGGCGGTGAAATTCTGTGCCAGGTACTCCTTGTCCGAGCCCGTCAGTGTGCCCACAATACCGAAATCGAGTGAGATGTAACGCCCAAAGGTCGCAGGATCAATGCTGACCTGGATGTTGCCGGGGTGCATATCGGCATGAAAAAAGCCGTCGCGAAACACCTGCGTGAAGAAGATCGTGACACCATCGCGCGCCAGCTTGGGGATATCAACGCCGGCGGCCTTCAGGCGTGCCACCTGGCTGACAGGCACCCCGTGCATGCGCTCCATCACGATGACTTCGGTCGTGCAATAGTCCCAGAACATTTCGGGAATCAGCACAAGATTGAGCCCTGCCATGTTGCGCCGTAACTGTGCGGCGCTCGAGGCCTCGCGGATCAGATCAAGCTCGTCGTGCAGGTACTTGTCAAACTCTGCCACCACCTCACGCGGTTTCAGGCGCCTGCCGCCCGCTGACAAGCCATCAACCCAGCCCGCCATCATGCGCATCAGGCTCAGGTCTTTTTCAATCGCCAGCATCATGCCGGGGCGCAGCACCTTGACCGCCACCTCGCGTTCACGGCCGTCCCGGTCTTTGAGCACCGCGAAGTGGACCTGGGCAATGGAGGCACTGGCCACCGGCACCCGTTCAAACGAGACAAAGATGTCGCCGACCTTCTTGTTGAACGCGCGCTCAATCGATGCAATCGCCACATCGCTGTCGAACGGCGGCACCCGGTCTTGCAGGCGGGCCAGTTCATCGGCAATATCGAGCGGCAACAAGTCGCGCCGGGTGGAGAGCACCTGACCGAACTTGACAAAAATGGGGCCCAGACTCTCCAGGGCTTCCCGAATCCGTTGCCCGCGCGGCGCATCCAGATTTCGTCCAATCGACACCATCCGCGCCAGGGCATGCAACCAGGGCTTCTGAAAGCTGGTCAGAAACAACTCATCGAGGCCAAATCGCAGCAACATCCAGACAATGTAGACGCCGCGAAACAAACGCGTCATGTCGACGCCTTGGTCGAGCCCGGTGCCACCGCATTGCCCAGAAACTGGCGCAGACTCGCCGCCATGCTGCGGGCCGCTTGCCCCAGGGTATGCGCAGGCGCATCGCCTAATACCCGCGCCAGGTCTTCTTCAAGATCCCAGCGCACATGATCGACCAGCCAGTTCACCTCGGCGGCCAGTTGCACATCGCCTTCAATGCGCACCGCAGGCTTGTCGCCGCGCAGTGCGCCTTGCACCAGCGCCCATGGCGATTCTTCAGAGACGGCCAGCACCAGGTCGGGATTGGCTTGCGCCGTGGCACGGTCAAGCAAACCCGCCGGCGTGGCGCTCAGCTTGAGCGCAAAGGAGCGCCATTGCATCAGGACGACCCGCCCTTTTTGCCGGGCCAGGCGACTGGTCGCCTCACTTTCCTGCATCAAGATGTGATTGAGCAGCAGAACAATGCGTCGCTGTGCCTCGTCAACCGCCCAATCGGGCGGCTGCAAATTCGGCAGGGACGGAAGGTTTTGGAGAAGACTCTCCAACAATGAAAAAGGGGACTGTGTTGCCATAGCCCCCGATTATTCCCTGAAATCAGCCGGTTACCGCAGTCGACGGTGATTGCGATCCCGGATCATGTGCAGCTTGCGCTATTGCAACGCCTGCACCCCGGCGACCAGCCAGCCGCTCTTGCCGCTCTTGCTCTTGGTCATGTTCCACACTTCACGGAACGGACTGGCACCGGCAGAAGGCTCTTCACGGATCATGCCGGAAAACTCGACACTGGCCATGTAGTCGTCGCCGGTGTCCTCAATGCCCAAAAGCTGCGCTTCGATCATCACGACATCGGTGAGGTTGCCCGGGCCGCCGCTGTGGGATTCACGCTCGGCGAGCTGTGCCTGAATCTCTTTGAGCATGGTGTCGGTCATCATGACGCGCAGGGCGTTGATGTCTGACTTGTCCCAAGCCGCCTGCAGCGACACAAAATTCGCTTTCGCCGACGTGAGGAAACCCTCAGCGTCAAAACCCTCCGGGACACCCCAGCTCTGCGAACCCGCCAAGCCCGAGCCAATCATCGAACCCGCCGCTGCGGGCGCTGTATCGAGTCCCTGAAACGCAGTGCCATTGCGCTCCCAAGGACGGGCGGAGGCGTCGTTACCCACATTTTCCGGTCGGTAGCTGGCGGGCAGCTGCGTTGCGGTTGCGGCTGCTGCGCCTTGGAAGGCAAACGGCGACTTAGCCGTGTTGGGCGATGGCGTGCCCTGGCGAGAGCGTTTGAACCAGGCCAGCGCCATCATGATCGCCAGCGCCAGCAGGGCAAACATCATGATCTGGCCAAAGGCTCCGCCCATGCCCAGCGAGTTGGCCAACCAGGCCAGGCCCAGACCAGCGGCCAAGCCGCCCAACATGGCACCCCACGGCCGCTTGGGCGCCACGCCGGCTGCCGCGGGTGGCGCTGCAGCCGGCGGCTTGGGCGCGGCTTGACGCTGCGTCACATTGCTCGACTGCTTGCCGAACGACCGGCCGCCACCAAAGCGCGCGGCCTCGGCGTTAAAACCTGCCAAAAGCATCAATGCCGCCAATACCCAAGTCCACAATTTCATGCGTTTCTCCAAAGAATTTTTTAAATCAGCATTTGATGCCGACGTGCAAGGCTACCAGCCCACCGGTGAGGTTGTGGTAATCCACATGACCAAAGCCATTATTTTTCATCAGGACTTTGAGTTCCTCTTGCCCCGGATGCATGCGAATCGACTCGGCCAGATAGCGGTAGCTGGCATCGTCACCGGCCACCAGCTGCCCCAGCTTGGGCAGCACCTTGAAGGAATACCAGTCGTAGACTTTTTCCAACGGCGGCGCCACCTTGGAGAACTCCAGCACCAGCAATTTGCCGCCCGTTTTGAGCACGCGGTTCATCTCGGCCAGCGCCAGGTCCTTGTGCGTCATGTTGCGCAGGCCAAAGGCGACGCTGACCACGTCAAAGTGATTGCTGGGGAACGGCAGCTTCTCAGCGTCGCACACCACAGTCGGCAGCACCACCCCGGCATCGAGCAGGCGATTGCGCCCGGTGCGCAGCATCGCCTCGTTGATGTCGGTATGCACCACCTGCCCGCTCTTGCCCACCTTTTTGGAGAAGGCCAACGCCAGGTCGCCGGTGCCACCGGCAATGTCGAGCACCTGATAGCCCTCGCGCACATTGGCCACCATCACCGTGAAGGCTTTCCAGGCGCGGTGCAAACCCATCGACATCAGGTCGTTCATCAGGTCGTATTTGGGCGCCACGGAGTCGAACACGCCCCGCACGTGCTTTGCCTTGTCGGTTTCATCAACCGACTTGTAGCCAAAATGTGTTGTCGTCATGAGTGAAATACCAAACGGAAAATAGAAAGCCCATTATCAGGCAGAGCGCAGGTCATGGCAGTTTGACATATTTTTGAATAAAATCCGTCTGTAGCCCACGTGCTTGTTAGGTCAATAGCTACTACTTTAATAGTGCTTTCGACTCAGTGGCTAGCACAGCTCTTGCCTGCCTTCTCTGGCATCGGTGCATCCCGATCCACGCCGGCGGCGGCAAGGCGGGCGCTGTAGTCAGCCCACAGCTTGTCCTGCTGGGAACCGAGAAAATACAGATAGTCCCAGGAAAAGATGCCCGAGTCATGGCCATCCGAGAACGCCGGCTGGATGGCGTAGTTGCCGACCGGCTCCAGCCCGGCCAGTTCGACATCTCGCTTGCCGGTCTGCAACACCTCTTGCCCCGGCCCGTGGCCGGCCACTTCGGCCGAAGGCGAGTACACGCGCATCAACTCAAAGGGAATGCGAAAGCTGGCGCCGTCGGAAAACGTCACCTCCAGCGCCTTGGACTGGCTGTGCACCGTGATCGCCTGGGGCGTGGGCGCGCCTGCCTGCAAACCTGCCATATGAACCACCTCTCTGTGAATTAACTATGAAGAACTACAAAAAACATGATGCAGACAGCGCCCGCGCTATCGCGTCGTCCACCGCGTCCAGGCGCGCGGCAAGGGCCGCCACCGCAGCCCCATCGACCGGGCGCTGCGGCGAGCCCCACAGCGGGGCTGGAAAATGGCTGTCCCAGTCAAAGCGCGCAACCACATGCCAGTGCAGATGCGGCACGACGTTGCCCAGGGCGGCCAGGTTGACCTTGGTGGGCTGCAGTTGCTCACGCAGGGCCAGCTCCACCGCGCACACCGCCGCCATGCACAGGGCGCGATCCTTCAGGTCAAGGCTTGAGAACTCGGCCACATGCGCCGTCCAGACCACGCGGTAAAAGGCCGGGAAACCGGCCTCCTGCACCCGGATCACCCGGAATTTTTCGGCCTGAAACACCAACGCACCACCAGCATCGGCACACAGGGGGCAGTTTGCGTCGTTCATGCCTTAAACCAACACGCGTTCAATGCCGCCGTCATTGGCCTTTTTGACGTACGCTGGCATCCACTCTTCACCCAGAATCTGGTTCGCCATCTCGACCACGATGTAGTCGGCCTCCAGCAAACCGTTGTTCAGGTCGTCGCCAAATCGGCTCAGGCCCTGCAGGCAGGCCGGGCAGGAGGTCAAGATCTTCACGTTCTCCTTGGCGCCCAACAGGCCTTGGGCACGCAACTGGGCTTCGCCTTTGAGAATCTCTTCTTCCTTGCGAAAGCGCACCTGCGTCGAGACGTCGGGCCGGTTCAACGCCAGCGTGCCAGACTCGCCACAGCAGCGCTCCGACTGGATCACGTTGTCGCCCAACAAGGCTTTCACCGTCTTGATCGGCTCCTGCAGCTTCATCGGGCTGTGGCAGGGGTCGTGGAACAAAAACGCGCCCGCGTTGGCCAGCGTGATGCCTTTTTCCAGCAGGTATTCATGGATGTCGATGATGCGGCTGCCGGGGAAGATCTTGTCGAATTCGTAGCCCTGCAACTGGTCAAAACAGGTGCCGCAACTCACCACCACGGTCTTGATGTCGAGGTAGTTCAGCGTGTTGGCGACGCGGTGAAACAGCACCCGGTTGTCGGTGATGATCTTCTCGGCCTTGTCGAACTCGCCACCGCCGCGCTGCGGGTAGCCGCAGCACAGGTAGCCCGGCGGCAGCACGGTCTGCACGCCGGCGTGCCACAGCATCGCTTGCGTCGCCAGCCCGACCTGGCTGAACAGGCGCTCCGAGCCGCAACCGGGGAAATAGAACACCGCCTCGGTCTCGGCCGTGGTGGTCTGCGGGTTACGGATGATCGGCACGTAGTCCTTGTCTTCGATGTCGAGCAAGGCGCGTGCCGTCTTCTTGGGCAGCCCGCCGGGCAACTTCTTGTTGACGAAGTGAATGATCTGCTCGCGCAAAGGCGCCGGGCCCAGCGTGGCCGGTGGCGCCTTGGTTTGCGGGCGCGACAGCGTGCGCAGCAAATCCGCTGCCAGCCGCTGCCCTTTGATCGCCAGTTTGGTCATAACCGCGCGCGCCAACTTGATCGTTTGCGGGTTGGTGGCGTTGAGCATGAACATGGCCGCAGCGCCCGCTGGCCGGAAGCTCTTCTTGCCCATCTTGCGCAACAGGTTGCGCATGTTCATGGTCACGTCGCCAAAGTCGATATTGACCGGGCACGGCGACAGGCATTTGTGGCACACGGTGCAATGGTCGGCCACGTCTTCAAACTCCTGCCAGTGGCGGATCGAGATACCGCGGCGCGTCTGCTCCTCGTACAAGAACGCCTCCACCAGCAAGGAGGTGGCCAGAATCTTGTTGCGCGGGCTGTAGAGCAAATTGGCGCGCGGCACATGGGTGGCGCACACCGGCTTGCACTTGCCGCAGCGCAAGCAGTCCTTCACGCTGTCGGCAATGGCGCCAATGTCGCTCTGCTGCATGATGAGCGACTCGTGCCCCATCAGGCCAAAGCTGGGGGTGTAGGCGTTGCTCAGGTCCGCATGCATCAAATCAGGCTCTAGCCCCCGTCCTGCTTGCGTAAGCAGCTCTTTATTGCGTAGCAGCTTGCCCTTGTTGAAGCGCCCCTCCGGGTCGATGCGGGCTTTGTAGTCCATGAAGGGCTGCAACTCCTCGTCACTCAGGAACTCTAATTTTGTGATGCCAATGCCGTGCTCGCCCGAGATCACGCCGTCGAGCGAGCGCGCCAGCGCCATGATGCGTTTGACGGCCGCGTGCGCGGCTTGCAGCATCTCGTAGTCGTCGCTGTTGACGGGGATGTTGGTGTGCACATTGCCGTCACCGGCGTGCATGTGCAGCGCCACCCAGACCCGGCCTTTGAGCACGCGCTGGTGAATGATGTTGCACTCGCGCAGAATCGGCTCGAACGCCGCTCCGGAGAAGATTTGCTGCAGCGGCGCACGAATCTGCGTCTTCCAGCTGGCGCGCAGGCTGTGCTCCTGCAACTGCGGGAACAAGGCGTCCACGTCCTGCAACCAGCCGGCCCACAGTGCGCGCACCTCGGCGATCAGTCCAGCAGCCTGCGCCACGCGGTCTTCGAGCAGCTCGGCAGATGCAATGGCGTTGGCGTCCTCCTGCTTGCCCAGGGGCAAATGGCCTTGGGCAAAAAAATCCTGCAGCGCGTCACACAGCGCCAGCTTGTTTGTAAGGCTGAGCTCGATGTTGATGCGCTCGATGCCGTCGGTGTACTCGGCCATGCGCGGCAGCGGAATGACGACGTCTTCGTTGATCTTGAACGCGTTGGTGTGGCGGCTGATGGCGGCCGTGCGCTTGCGGTCCAACCAGAACTTCTTGCGCGCCTCCGGGCTGATGGCAATAAAGCCTTCGCCATGGCGTGAGTTGGCGATGCGCACCACCTCGCTGGTGGCGCGCGCGACCGCATCGGCGTCATCACCGGCAATGTCGCCAAACAGCACCATCTTGGGCACGCCGCCACTGCTCAAGGCGGCGCCGCGCTTGCTCTTGGTGGCGTAGCCCACCGCTTTCAGGTAGCGGTCGTCGAGATGCTCCAGCCCGGCCAGCAACACGCCCGAGCGCGCCGCTTCGGCAAACATGTAGTCCTTGATTTCGACAATGCTGGGCACGGCGTCCTTGGCATTGCCAAAAAACTCCAGGCACACGGTGCGGGTGTGCGTCGGCATGCGGTGCACCACCCAGCGCGCGCTGGTGATCAAGCCATCGCAGCCTTCTTTTTGAATGCCCGGCAGGCCGCTCAGGAACTTGTCGGTCACATCCTTGCCCAGGCCTTCCTTGCGAAAGGTCTTGCCGGGAATGTCGAGCCGCTCGGTGCGCGTCAAAGTCTTGCCGTCGGCCTTGAAATACTTCAGCTCAAAACTGGCCAGCGCCGCGTCGTGGATCTTGCCCAGGTTGTGATTCAGACGCGTGACTTCGAGCCACTCGGCCTGCGGCGTCACCATGCGCCAGCTCGCCAGGTTGTCCAGCGAGGTGCCCCACAACACGGCTTTTTTGCCACCCGCGTTCATCGCGATGTTGCCGCCAATGCAGGAGGCTTCGGCCGAGGTCGGATCGACCGCAAAAACGAAACCGGCGCGCTCGGCCGCCTGCGACACGCGCTGGGTCACGACACCGGCTTCGGTCCACACCGTGGCCACGGGCTGGTCCAGGCCGGGCAGCTGCACCATCTCGACCTCGGTCATGGCTTCCAACTTTTCGGTGTTGATCACCGCGCTTTTCCAGGTCAGGGGAATCGCGCCGCCGGTGTAGCCGGTGCCACCGCCGCGCGGGACGATGGTCAGGCCCAGCTCGATACAGCCTTTGACCAGGCCCGCCATCTCGGCCTCGGTATCGGGCGTGAGCACCACAAACGGGTACTCGACGCGCCAGTCGGTGGCGTCGGTGACATGGCTCACGCGTGACAGACCGTCAAACTTGATGTTGTCTTTGGCGGTGAGCTTGAGCAGCACCCGCTGGGTCTTGCGCCGCAGCGCTGCGGCTTCGACAAAGGAGGCGTCAAAGGCCTGCACCGCATCGCTTGCTGCCTTGAGCAGCTCGCCCACCAGGGCATCGCGCTCGGGATCATTGTGCGGCGTGCGGCGCTTTTGCACTTCATCGAGGCGATGGTGCAGCGCATTGACCAGCAGTACGCGGCGTTTCGGGTTGTCCAGCAGGTCGTCCTGCAAATAGGGGTTGCGCTGCACCACCCAGATATCGCCCAAGACCTCGTACAACATGCGCGCCGACCGGCCGGTGCGGCGCTCGTCGCGCAGGCGGTTCAACCAGTCCCAGGCCGAAGCCCCAAGCAGTCGAATGACGATTTCGCGGTCAGAAAACGAGGTGTAGTTGTAGGGAATTTCGCGAATGCGTTCCTGGCTGTGCGGCGCGCTAACGCCAGCGGGCAGCAAAGAGGTGAGCTTGAGGGGTGCGTTCATCGGTTTCTTGTGATTACAGCCCTTTTGCGGCAACCCTGCACAAAAGACAGGCGCGCCCGGGCTGGGCAGGCGATGTTACCGCAGCGCACATGCACCTACCGCCGTGGTGGACACCTCTATGATGCATGGCGGCACAACCCACGGAGCGCAAAATCATGCCCCATCCTGTCAAGCCCTGGCCCTACCCGCGCTGGATCGCACACCGCGGCGCGGGCCAGCTGGCACCCGAAAACACGCTGGCGGCGTTTCGGGTGGGCGCCAGCCACGGTTACCGCATGTTCGAGTGCGACGTCAAGCTGAGCCTGGACGGCGTGCCTTTCCTGCTGCACGACGACACGCTCTTACGCACCAGCAACGCCCAAGAGCAGTTGGGCACCGGGCTCAGTGCCGTGGGTGGCGACCACCCCTGGGCGCTGCTCGCGCAATTGGACGCGGGCAGTTGGCATTCACGCGCCTTTGCCGGCGAGCCGCTCGCCAGCCTGGCCGCCATTGCGCGCTTTTGCCGGGCGAACGCCTATTGTCTGAACCTGGAGATCAAGGCGACACCGGGCTTGGAGCGCCAGACCGGCGCTGTGGTGGCCGAGCATGCGGCCCGGCTCTGGGCTGATGCAGCCGTGCCACCGCTGCTGAGCTCCTTTGATGTGCCTGCGCTCGAAGCCGCCCAGGGCGCCCAGCCGCAACTGCCGCGCGCGCTCTTGCTCGATGCGCTGTGGAGTGGCTGGCTGGACACCGCGCTGTCGCTGGGTTGTGTCGCCATCGTCTGCGACCAGTTGCTCTGGGACGCCGCATCAAGCAGCCAGGCGCGCAGCGCTGGGTTTCGACTGCTGAGCTACACCGTGAACGAGCCGGCGCAGGCACAGCGTTTGATCGACTTGGGGATCGACGGACTGATCACCGACCGCGTCGACTGCTTCGCCCCGGCACGCCAGCCGCCCGCCAACTAATTGAGCCAGGCGCGGCGCATCAGCCACTGGCTGCTGGCGCCAACCAGCGCCATGGCGAGGTAGGTGAGCATCTTGCCGTCATCGCCAAATACCCACAAACCGACCACCAGAACGGCTGCGCAAGAAGCAAAATTGATAGCTGCCTGCGCATACAGCGAGCGAGCTAGAGGTCGTTTTCTCATAAAGAATCGCGCCAGAATCGGCAGCAGCAACGCCAGCCACAGGGCCGGCGCGATGAAATTGAACAGGTGATTCAGAACAGCAAGTGGGTCCATCAATAAGGGGGTCCAGGGCCATAAAAAGGGGGGTGGCATGTGTAGTCGCGCGATGATTTTATAATTCAATCATGGCAGTCTGGACCTTGGGCATCAATCACACGACCGCACCGCTCGATCTGCGCGGTCGTTTTGCGTTCGCGCTCGATCAGGTCGAGCCGACTTTGCGCGCTTTGCGCTCGTCCATGTCGCGCCAGCCCGAGGCGGCACTCATCTCCACCTGCAACCGCACCGAGATTTACTGCGCCGGTGACAAACCCGAGCTGGAGCACACGCTGGACTGGCTGGCCCAGACCGGCGGCGTCTCTTCAAACCTGCTGCGCACCCACTCCTACACGCTGCAAGACGATCTGGCGGCGCGCCACGCCTTTCGCGTTGCCAGCGGCCTGGACTCGATGGTGCTGGGTGAGACGCAAATTCTGGGTCAGATCAAGAATGCGGTGCGCGCGGCCGAAGCTGCCGGCGCGCTCGGCAACACGCTGAGCCAACTGTTCCAGCGCTCGTTTGCGGTGGCCAAAGAGGTGCGCAGTTCGACCGAGATCGGCGCGCACTCCATCAGCATGGCCGCCGCCGCCGTGCGCCTGGCCGGGCAGTTGTTTGAAGACCTGGGCCGGGTGAAGATTTTGTTTGTGGGCGCGGGCGAGATGATCGAGCTGTGCGCCACCCACTTTGCTGCCAAAAACCCCAAGTCCATCGCCATTGCCAACCGCTCGCTGGAAAACGGCGAAAAGCTCGCGAGCCGCTTTGGCGCAGAGGTCATGCGCCTGGCGGACTTGCCGGACCGCTTGCATGAATTTGACGCGGTGGTGAGCTGCACCGCCAGCACGCTGCCAATCATTGGTCTGGGCGCGGTAGAGCGGGCGTTGAAGAAGCGCAAACGCCGCCCGATGTTCATGGTCGACCTGGCGGTGCCGCGCGACATTGAGCTTGAAGTCAAGGCGCTGGAAGACATTTACCTGTACACCGTGGACGACTTGGCGAGCGTGGTGCAGACCGCGCAGGCCAGCCGCCAAGCCGCCGTGGCGCAGGCCGAGGCGATTGTGGACGCCGGCGTGCTGAGTTTCATGCACTGGGTCGATCAGCGTGGCTCGGTGCCTCTGATCCAACAACTCAACGCCCAGGCCGACGAATGGCGCGCTCTTGAGCTGGCGCGTGCGCGCAAGCTGCTGGCCAAGGGCGAGGACGTCGACGCGGTGCTCGAGGCGCTGTCCAGGGGCTTGACCCAAAAAATGCTGCACGGCGCGATGACCGAGCTGCGCGCCAGCGACACACAGGCGCGCGAGCGTGCCAGCGCCGCGATCCAGCACTTTTTCTTGCGCAAAGAGCGGTAAAAAGTATGACCCCCACGCTTGTCACTTCGTGTACTGCGCTGCCCCCCGGGGGGGCCGCTTCGCCTTGGGGCGGCCCGGCGGCGAAGCACGCCTGCACCCAGCGTTAGCGACGCTCATCCGCACACCCGCCAGCCCTTTCAACAAGCTCAGGGCGAACGGGAATTTTTTTCTCCCGGATATAAACCGTTCTGGCTGAGCCAAGCCAAGCCCGCACCCTCGCACCCTCGCCGAGCCACCTTCTGATCACCCCCATGAAATCATTCCTGCGCCAACAACTCGCCCGCTACACCGACCGCCTGGGTGAGCTTGAATTCCTGCTGTCACGCGAAGACATCATGCGCGACATGAAGCAGTTCCTGCTGCTGTCCCGCGAGCACACCGAGGTCTTGGCCGTGGCCGGGCGCTGGGCCCGCTACCAGCAATGTGAAGCCGACC
>JBBQQX010000089.1:0-14235 GCA_038215405.1 Burkholderiales bacterium | reverse complement strand
GTCTTCGAGCACCAGGTCGACCCCTGCCACATCGAGCCCGACCACCCGCGCCGCCAGCGTCGCTGCCGCCGCCACGCTCGGATGGACCTGGTCGGTGACGTCGAAAGCGACGTTGCCATTGCGCTGAATCAAGACTTTTTCACCTGGCGTCGGCACCGAGTAAGCGGTCAAGCCCTGGCGCTCGAGTTCCAGAATGATTTCGGCGCCGTCCTGCGGCGCCAGCGCGTTCAGCGGGGCGTCCTCGCCGGTGCCGCGCCGGGGGTCGCTATTGATCTGGCTGTCCACCAGTTCAATGATGTTGGCGTGGCCGTCGCCCGTGACCCATGCGGTTTCGCCGCGTGCCGCGGCCACGACGCGTTTACCCACCACCAGCAGGCGGTGTTCGTTGCCCGCAATGTATTGCTCGACGATCACACTGCCATTGCCCTTGCGTGCGGCGAGCAGATAGGCCGCTTCAATGTCTTGCTGCCGGCTCAGGTCCAGCGACACGCCGCGCCCGTGGTTGCCGTCATAAGGTTTGAGCGCCACCGGCAGTCCGATGTCTTGCGCCGCCTCCCACGCCTGTGCGGCGCTGCTGACCACTTGCCCTTGCGGCACCGGTACGCCACAGGACTGCAAGAGGGATTTGGTCAAATCCTTGTCGCTGGCTATTTCTTCGGCAATGGCACTGGTCTGGTCGGTTTCTGCCGTCCAGATACGCCTTTGGGCGGCGCCATGGCCGAGTTGCACCAGATTGCCGTCGCTTAAGCGCAGGTGCGGGATGCCGCGCGCCGTGGCCGCCTCCACAATGTGCGCGGTGCTGGGACCCAGGCAGAGCGAATCAACCATGTCATGCAGCTTCGCCACGGCGGCCACTCGGTCATAGGGTTGATTCTCGATGGCGGCCATGACCAGATCGCGACCAGCCTCCAGCGCGGCGCGGCCAACCTGTTCCTGCCGCGTGCGAAAAGCCATTTTGTACACGCCGCGCACCGGTGTTTGCCGGGTCTTGCCGAAGCCGGTACGCATGCCGGCCAGATTCTGGAGTTCCAGCACCACATGCTCCAGGATATGCGCGACCCACGTGCCCTCGCGCAAACGCTCCAGAAACCCGCCCGGCGCGCCCACACCGCACCGATGCAGCGCGAGCCCGGGCAGCAGGGCGGTCAAACGCTCATAAAATCCGGGTATGGTGTTGGAGGGACAGTCTTCGAAGGCGCCGATATCGACCCAGGCTTCGATCACCGGACGGTAGGTCCAGATATTGGGACCGCGCAGGTGAGTGACCCGCAGCAATTGAATGTTCTTCGTTGTCATGAATTTAAATACGTCCGCTAAGTCCGTAATCGGTATAAACCTTGATGTCGTCTAGTCTATTGCAGTTCGCAACTGGCACCGGTGGTCCGGGCTGTCGTCAATTCGCCCGTTAACCTGCAGAATCCTCTGGCCCCCCATGACCCACTCCATTCTCGACCCTGAACCCTGGCTCAGCGAGCTCTCCCCTGATGAGCGTGCCCAGGTCCAAACGCAGCTCCAAGCAGATGAGAACGTTTCAGCCCTGCTGCAGGTGGACCTGGACAGTCAACTTAATTTTGTTCAAGGCTTGGTGCTCGTTACCAACCAGCGCCTGCTGAGCCGCGCGCCGGACGGCAGCTGGCAGACCTGGGCGTATCGGCCAGGCCTGCTGCTCAAGCACCATGACCACGCGGGCGTGGGCCACTTGGCGCTCAATGACTTGCAGGGCCGACTGGCCGCCTGGTGCTTCACGCTGGGGCACAACCTGCAGGCGATCCGCTTGCTGGATCAATTTCAGATTCAGACCCAGAGCGCCGTGACCGGGCTGCCGCCGGCGCCGCTTGAGGGGCGTCGCTGCCCCAGTTGCAAGGCGCCTTTGGCCCCCGATCAGGATGAATGCCCGATCTGCACCAAAGTCATCCACACGCCGCCCTCAACCCGCACCCTGTTTCGGCTCTGGCGCTTTGCCAAACCGTACCGCAGTCAGCTGTTCGCCGGTTTCGTGCTGACGCTCCTGGGCACGGCGGCCAGTCTGGTGCCGCCCTATCTGGCCATGCCCCTGATGGACGAGGTGCTGATCCCGTTTCAAAACGGGCAGCACATCGACCCGATGCTGGTGGCGTTTTACCTCTCGGGCCTGTTCGGATCGGCGCTGCTGGCCTGGGGGCTGTCGTGGGCCAAGACCTACATCCTGGCGCTGGTGTCCGAGCGCATCGGCGCTGATCTGCGCACCTCCACCTATGAGCACCTGCTGCGCATGTCGCTGGAGTATTTTGGCGGCAAGCGCACCGGTGATTTGATGTCGCGCATCGGCAGCGAGAGTGACCGCATTTGCGTCTTCTTGTCGCTGCACCTGCTCGACTTTGCCTCGGACATCCTGATGCTGATCATGACGGCGGTGATCCTGATCTCCATCAACCCCTGGCTGGCACTGGTCACGCTGGTGCCGCTGCCTTTCATCGTCTGGATGATCCGTTCGGTGCGCTTTCGGCTGCAAACCGGCTTCGAGAAGATCGACCGGGTCTGGTCCGAGGTCACCAGTGTGCTGGCTGACACCATTCCCGGCGTGCGCGTCGTGAAGGCTTTTGCCCAGGAAGACCGCGAGGCGGCGCGCTTTCGCGAGGCCAACAAGCACAATCTGGCGGTGAATGACAAGATCAACAAGATCTGGTCGCTGTTCTCGCCCAGCGTCTCCCTTTTGACGGAGCTGGGGCTGTTGGTGGTATGGGCCTTTGGCATCTGGTTGGTGGCCAGGGGTGAGATCACGGTCGGTGTGCTGATGGCCTTCATTGCCTACATCAGCCGCTTTTATGGCCGGCTCGACTCGATGAGCCGTATCGTGTCGGTGACTGAAAAATCAGCCTCGGCGGCCAAGCGCATTTTTGACATCCTGGACCATGTCTCCAGCGTGCCCGAACCGACCCAGCCCGTGAAGCTTGAGCGCATTGAAGGGCGTATCGAGTTGCGCGACGTGAGCTTTCGCTATGGCAACCGCGAAGTCAACCGCGGCATCAATTTGACGATTGAACCGGGCGAGATGATTGGCCTGGTCGGCCACAGCGGCTCGGGCAAGAGTACGCTGGTCAACCTGATCTGCCGCTTTTACGATGTGTCGGAAGGCTCGATCCGGGTCGATGGCGTCGATGTGCGCTCCTTTCCCATCGCCGACTTTCGTCGCAATATCGGGCTGGTGCTGCAAGAGCCGTTTCTCTTTTTTGGCACCATTGCCGACAACATTGCCTATGGCAAACCGCACGCCACGCAGGCCGAGATCATTGCAGCGGCCCGTGCCGCGCACGCGCATGAATTCATCCTGCGCCTGCCACAGGGCTATGACTCGATGGTGGGCGAGCGCGGCCAGGGTTTGTCGGGTGGCGAGCGCCAGCGCATCTCGATTGCGCGCGCGCTGTTGATCGACCCGCGCATCCTGATCATGGACGAAGCGACCTCCTCGGTCGATTCCGAGACCGAGAAAGAAATCCAGAAGGCGTTGGAAAATCTGGTGCAGGGGCGCACCACCATCGCCATTGCCCACCGCCTGTCCACGCTGCACCGTGCCAACCGGCTGGTGGTGCTGGACCGGGGTGAAATCGTGGAAGTGGGCACACACGACGACCTGATGGCGCGAGCAGGCGCTTACTTCAACCTGTATCAGGCACAGGCGCGAAACATGGATGTGGACGTGGACGATAACGTGAAAAATGGCACTCGCAGAAGCGACCGGAAGGTCCACCAATGAACACGACCCCTGCCATGACCACCACCAATTTTCAGCTGACCCGCAATCCGTTCGGGCTGCTGGTTCTGACAACCGCCGCGGGTGAGGTGTTTGAGGGCGTGGTGCCGGTGCGGGCGTTCCCGATCCAGTCGCCCGAGGACGGCATCGCCCTGGTGGCCCTTGACGGCCATGAAGTGGCGTGGATTGAACGTCTGGCGACGCTGGCGCAACCGGCCCAGGGCCTGATCCACGAAGAGCTGGCAACGCGTGAATTCATGCCCGAAATCTTGAGCATCGACAGTGTCAGCAGCTTTTCAACGCCGTGCACCTGGCAGGTCCAGACCGACCGCGGCGACACCCGCTTTGTGCTGCGCGGTGACGAAGACATCCGCCGCGTCGGATTGACCATCTTGCTGGTCACCGACTCGCACGGCATCCAGTTCTTGATCCGTGACCGTTTGAGCTTGACCAAGGACAGCCAAAAGATTCTGGACCGTTTTTTATAAGAAATTGGTCTCTAGCCCACGTGCTATGTGGGTTAGTAGCTATCTATTTAATATTTCATTCAACCTTCGGGCAAGCGCCTTGCGGTTCACTATTTCCATCGATTTACCTCACTATGCTTTCTGCCATGACAAACCATTTTGATTTTTCCGAGCCCGCCGTGGCCGAACTGGCCCGCCTGGATGTGGCGCGCGCTTTGCAGGAAGATGTGGGCGGCGGTGATCTGACCGCCGGTCTGATCGATCCAGCCAAACGCGCCCGGGCGCACATCCAGGCGCGTGAGGCGGCGGTGCTGTGTGGCCGGCCGTGGGCGCAAGCGGCGCTGCTGCAACTTGACCCGACGGTGCGTCTTGATTGGCGCGTGCAGGAGGGGCAATTCTGCGTGGCCGACCAGGTGGTGCTGGAGATCGAAGGTTCGGCGCGTGCGCTTCTCACGGCCGAGCGTACCGCGCTCAATTTTTTGCAGTTGCTCAGTGCCGTGGCCAGTAAAACGGCAGACTATGTGGCCGCCGTGCAGGGCGTGCCCGGTAGCCGGGCGCAGATTGTGGACACGCGCAAGACGCTGCCAGGCTTGCGGCTGGCGCAGAAGTATGCGGTGCGAGTCGGTGGCGGCAGCAACCATCGGCTGGGTTTGTATGACGCCTTGCTGATCAAAGAGAACCACATTGCCGCCGCCGGCGGAGTCGCAAAGGTGCTGCGCCGCGCGGCTGAGCTGGCGCCCGAGGCCAAGTTTGTCGAGATTGAGGTGGAAACCCTGGCGCAACTCAAAGAGGCGCTGGCCGCTGGCGCCGCCATGGTGCTGCTCGACAACATGAGCCTGGCGCAGCTGCAGGAGGCGGTGCAACTCAATGCGGGGCGAGCCGTGCTGGAGGTGTCAGGCGGCGTGAATATGTCGACCGTGCGCGCCATTGCATCCACCGGTGTCGACCGCATCTCGATCGGCGCCTTGACCAAAGACGTCAAGGCCATTGATTTTTCAATGCGTTTTGCTTCTAGCCCGCTCTGAGTCTACGTAAGGTGCTATTAATTTTGATAAACAGGAGTTGCCATGACGAACGCCACGGACACGGTCAAAGAAGTTGACTACGAGCAGCCGCAGCGCGACGGCGCAGCTGGAGCCGCGGTGTGTGCCACCAAACACGCCTGGGCCCGGGTGCCGCTTGAACCCGGTCCGGCCGAGCGCGCCGCCCTGAAAGACAAGATCCGCCGTCTCTTGAGAGAAAAAAACGCCGTGATGGTGTCACATTATTACGTGCACCCGGACCTGCAGGACCTGGCCGAAGAAACCGGCGGCCTGGTCAGCGATTCGCTGGAGATGGCGCGCTTTGGCCGCGACCACAGGGCGCAGACGCTGGTGGTGTCGGGCGTGCGCTTTATGGGTGAAACGGCCAAAATCCTGTCGCCCGAAAAGCGGGTTTTGATGCCCGACCTGGACGCCACCTGCTCGCTCGACCTCGGTTGCCCGGTGGATGAATTCAGCGCTTTTTGCGACGCGCATCCGGACCGCACGGTGGTGGTCTATGCCAACACCAGCGCGGCCGTCAAGGCGCGCTCCGACTGGCTGGTCACGTCCAGTTGTGCGCTGGAGATTGTGGGTGCGCTCAAAGACAAGGGCCACAAAATCCTGTGGGCGCCCGACCGCCATCTGGGTGGCTACATCCAGGTTGAGACCGGCGCCGACATGCTGATGTGGGGCGGCTCGTGCATCGTGCATGACGAGTTCAAGGCCTTTGAGCTCAAGGCCCTGATGAAGGAGCATCCGGGTGCGAAGGTGCTGGTGCACCCCGAGTCACCCGCTGATGTGGTGGCGCTGGCCGACGCGGTCGGTTCCACCTCGGCCATCCTCAGAGCGGCGCAGGAGATGCAGGCGCAGGAGTTCATCGTCGCCACCGACAGCGGCATGATGCACAAGCTGCGCACCCTCAATCCGGGCAAGCTGTTTCTGGAAGCGCCCACGGCCGGCAACAGCGCCACCTGCAAAAGCTGCGCCCATTGCCCGTGGATGGCGATGAACAGCCTGTTCGACGTGGCCCGCGTGCTGGAGACCGGCGCCAATGAGGTTCACGTCGACCCCGCGCTGGGCCTGCGGGCTCGCATCCCGATTGACCGGATGTTGGCGTTTACGGCGGCGCTCAAAGGCGGGCGCGACGCTGGGAGTCTGGTGCCGCTGATCGGGGCGGCGTAGTCGGCGCTGGCCGCGAGGGCAGAGATTGGGGCATGGAATTTTGATGCCCGCGAAGGACAGCTCTGCAGCGCCAGCAGGCCTTCCCGCCTAAGAAGCTGCCTAACGGACTCGCTCAATTTTGGCGTTCGCTTGTGGCGCGATACGCGTGAGCCGCACTGCCAGGGGCCCTGTGCTAGAGTGGATTTCAATCACAGGAGTCCGTCATAAGTTCCAACCCAACCCAACCCAATCCAACCCAACCCACACAGGGCCTCAACATCGCTCCCTGGTCAAGTCCAAGGGCGAATTGGCAATATCAGTGTTCAGCGGTGCGAGAACCAGCCTTGGCGCCAGACGAAGCGCTGCTGCGGATTGAACCCGAAGTGATCGTGGTTGACGGTCAGCGTGCTGGCGGCTCCAGTACCTGATCAATCCCACCAGGCAGCAAGCACCTGAAGTTCAATTGGCCATGACGAGCGAACAAACACCCGGATTCAACGCCCGCTTGTGGCGACGCTTTGTCACCATCGCGCGTCCGTACTGGCTGTCGGATGAACGCTGGCGTGCCAGGGGCCTGTTGGCCCTGCTGATCCTGCTGCTGCTGGGGCAGACCGCCTTCAGTGTGCTGTTCAACCACGAGTCGGGCGAATTCACCTCGGCCTTGGCCGCGCGCGACACCGATCGCTTCTGGGCCTCGATCTGGCGCTACACGGCAATCCTCGTGGCAGCGGTGCCGATCTATGCCCTGTACTACTATGTGCGCGATACGCTCGGGCTGCGCTGGCGCCGCTGGTTGACGGACAGCTTTCTGGCGCGCTATTTTCATCAGCGCGCCTATTACCGGCTCAACACCAGCGGCATCGACAACCCCGACCAGCGCATCGCCGAAGACATCAACAGCTTCACCCAACAGTCGCTCTACTTCTCGATGATCGTGCTGGGCTCGGTGATCGACCTGGTCGCGTTTTCCAGCGTGCTGTGGACCATCTCGCAGGGGTTGGTCTACTTCCTGCTCGGCTATGCGATTTTCAGCACCGTATTCACAGGTGTGGTATTTGGCAAACGGCTCATCGGCTTGAACTTTCGCCAACTGCAGCGGGAGGCCAACTTTCGCTTCAGCCTGGTGCGGGTGCGCGAACACGCGGAGCCGATTGCCTTCCACGACGGTGAGGCGCGCGAGATGTCGGCGCTGCAGCGTGTTTTCGCGACGATCTATGCCAACTATCAGCAAGTGCTGCGCTGGCAGTTCAAACTCAACCTGTTCCAGTACGCCCATAGTTTCCTGACGATCGTGCTGCCCACCGTGATCATTGCCAACGATGTCCTCTCCGGGACGCTGGAGGTCGGCCGGGCGATCCAGGCCGCCGGCGCCTTCGCGGCCATCCTGAGCGCACTGACGGTGATCGTCAATCACTTCGAGGGTCTGAGTCGCTTTTCGGCCGGTGTTGACCGGCTGCATGCCTTCTCTGAGGCGTTGGGTGTCCAGGCGGACGAACCCACCATCGACCTCGCCGCCGCCCGGCACATTCGTACTGTGAATGGCTTTGATCTTGCCCTTGAGCATCTGACAGTGCTGACGCCCAACCGCGAGCACCTGCTGGTTGAAGAGCTCACGCTGGCCGTCAACCCGGGCGAAGGACTGCTGGTCGTCGGGCCCAGCGGTACCGGCAAAAGTTCGATATTGCGGGTCATTGCCGGGCTGTGGAACACGGGCTCGGGCGAAGTCACCCGCCCGGCCGGATCGGACATGTTGTTCCTACCCCAACAGCCCTACTTGCCGCTGGGCGACCTGCGCTGCCAGCTGACCTATCCGCAAACCGAGCGCGACATCTCGGACGAAGAACTGCTGCAGTGGCTTGAGCGGGTGAACTTGCCGACGCTGGCGGAGCGCTTCGGCGGCCTGGGCGCAGAACTGGATTGGTCCAGGGTGCTGTCCGTCGGCGAGCAGCAACGGCTGGTCTTTGCCCGGGCCTTGCTCGCCAAGCCCCGCTACCTGCTGCTCGATGAGGCCACCAGCGCGCTGGATGCTGGCAACGAGGAGCGCCTGTACGGCCAGCTAGCCGTCCTGTCCATCACACCGATCAGTGTCAGTCATCACCAGGCCATCGTGAAGCACCACCATTGGGTGCTGGAACTGCCCGGCAACGGCAGTTGGACGCTGCATGAGGCCAGAGGCTACCGTTGGTGCCCGTGAGCAATTGAGGTCATTGGAGTGTCAAGCGGCGCCACGTAGCGGTACAGCGCAACGCAGCCGCGGCAGGCCCGTCCGATGTCAACGCCATGGCGTGCTGTGTCACGGGAGTGGCTCCGGTGGCGCGTCAAAGCTGTCACGGAACGTGAAGTAAAGCGAGGTGAAAAACATCGAGGCCATCAGCAGCAGGGCGGGAAACAGCAGGTCGCCGGCCAGGGCCGGATTGCCCATCAACGATGCCACGGTGGTCACGACCACCACCAGCAGGATCAACACGGCCAGCCACATCAAGCCAAACACCACGTAGGCCCAGAAGTTGCGCCCGCAGGCCACGATGCTGAAGAACAGGCTTTTGACGGGCGACAGGCCGTGCCAGTGCACCAGCGCCGGCGCATGCCAGAACATCAAGGACAGTGGCAGGTGCAGGCCGATAAAGACCCACATGGCCGCCTGAAAATCGGGCTCCATCATCATCTCGCGCGTGGGGCTGGCGCCGCCCAGGTAGACGCGGGCAAAGGCGCCGTCGTCGACCAGCCAGGACACCCCCATGGCCAGCAAAAAACCCAGCGCATACAGGCCGCCCAGCAGCAGCATGGCGCGGGTTTGCTGAGGGCCAGCGCGAAAGGCGGTCAGCAGCACCTTGGGCATGGGGAAGCGGCCTTCGATGGCTTCCCGCGTTGCCGCCATCATCCCCAGCGTGGCGGCGGGCAGCAGGGTCATGGCCAGGGCGATACCGATGAAAGGCACCTGGCTCACGACGGTCATCACCGCCATGAACATGAAAAACAGACCGGCCAGCGCCAGGGGCTGTTTGAAAAATGTTTGCATACCCAGCTTGACCCAGAGCGTACCGGTGCGGGCTGAAACGATATTGAGCTTCATGGCTGCATCTCCAGCAGGTTGGCGACATCCGGGTGCATGACCCGTTGCTGCAGCACCCGCTCAAAATGGGCCGGGTCGTGGGGTTGGAGCAGGCTGGCCGGGCGCGGCAGGTAGTAGTCCCACAAGCGCGAAATCCAGAAACGCAGGGCTGCGCCGCGCAGCAGGGCGGGCAGCAGCGCCCGCTCGGCGCTCTCCAGTGGGCGCACCGCGCTGTAGGCGCGCAGGAAGCTCTGGAAGCGCTCCACGTCATGCGTGCCGGTATCGAGATCAATGCACCAGTCGTTCAGGCAAACCGCCATGTCAAACAGCCAACTGTCGACGCCGGCAAAATAGAAGTCAAAAACGCCGGTGAGCTCCGGCTGGCCTTGCGCGCCGTCAAACAGCGCGTTGTCGCGAAACAGGTCGGCGTGGATCGGGCCGCGGGGCAGGGCGGCATAGGTCGATGAGGCGGCGATGTGGTTTTGGTAGGCCAGTTCGCTTTGCAGCAGCGCCGCTTGCGTCGGGTTGAGGTGCGGCAGCAGCAGCGGCACCGTCTCATTCCACCAGACCAAGCCGCGCAAATGGGGTTGCACCAGCTCAAAGTCGCGTCCGGCCAAGTGCATTTTGGCCAGCAGGCTACCGACGGCCGCGCAGTGGGCGGGCGTGGGGGAAAGCTCGCTGCTGCCGCGCAGTCTGGTCACAACTGCAGCTGGCTTGCCCTTGAGCTCAAAAACCAGATCACCGCGCGCGTTGGCGCTCGGCTCGGGCACCGGGATGCCGCGCTCGGCCAAGTGCTTCATCAAACGCAGATAGAACGGCAAGGCCTCGAACGTGAGTCGCTCGAACAAGGTCAGCACGTAATCGAAAACTTCACCGTCGCGCTCGGTGCTGACAAAGTAATTGGTGTTTTCAATGCCCCGGGCGCAGCCTTGCAGGGTGGTGAGTTCACCCAGTTTCAGTTGTCGCAGCAGGGCGCGCGCCTCCCGGGTAGAGACTTCTGTGTAAACCGCCATGAATCAGAAACCTAGAATTTTCCAGCTGCGTTCGCCGCTGGCGGGTTCAACCTGGTAGGCGGGCAGGCGCCCCTTGGGCTGAACCGTGATGGTCTTGGTTTCGCCGCCGATGCGCAGCTCATCAATGCGGGCGCCCGAGTCTTCGATTTGAATGCGCTCGGTGCGCTTTTCAATCACGCCGGGTGCAGCGGACGCCGCAGCGCGTGGCTGCGCGGCCGTGGCTTGGGCGGGTGCAGCAGATTGTGCGAGCGCGAGGCCGCAGCATGACATGGACAGGGCAAGAAACAGGGCGATTTTCATCGAACCATTGTAGAGTGGGCAGAGCGCAGCAGCACTCGCAGGCAAAATGCGCGCATGAATATGAATGACTCTCCGATTGACGCTGTGAATGACACCTCCCCCAAGCCCAAAACCCTGTTGCTGGTGGACGGCTCAAGCTACCTGTACCGCGCCTTTCACGCCATGCCGGACTTGCGCGCCGTGCCCGGTGACCCCTTGAGCGCGCCCACCGGTGCCATCCGCGGCATGATCAACATGTTGCAAAGCCTGCGCAAAGAGGTGCCCGCTGATTACGCCGCCTGCATTTTTGACGACAAGGGCCCGACCTTTAGGGATGCGCTCTACCCCGAGTACAAGGCGCACCGCTCATCCATGCCCGACGATTTGCGCACCCAGATCGAGCCGATTCACGAAGTGGTGCGCCTGATGGGCTGGAAAGTGCTGGCCGTCCCCGGCGTCGAAGCCGATGACGTGATCGGCACGCTCGCCGTGACGGCGGCGCGTCAGGGCATTGAGGTGATTGTGAGCAGTGGCGACAAGGACCTGGCGCAGCTGGTCAACTCGCACATCACCATCATCGACACCATGAACGGGCGACGCCGCGACGTGGCGGGCGTCGAGGCTGAATTTGGCGTACCACCGCAGCTGATGGTGGATTTTCAGACCCTGGTCGGCGACGCCATTGACAACGTGCCGGGCGTGCCCAAGGTCGGGCCCAAGACCGCGGCCAAGTGGCTGCAGGAATACGGTTCGCTCGATGCCGTGGTCGCCAACGCCGAGAAGATCAAAGGCGTGGTGGGCGAGAACCTCAAGAAGTCACTGGACTGGCTGCCGCTGGGCCGCCAGCTTCTGACCATCAAGACGGATTGTGATCTGGACGGCTGGATGCCGGACTTGCCTGCTCTTGATTCGATAGCTACTGGCACAATGGATACGGTGGCTCTGGCCATTTTTTATGAAAAATACGGGTTCAAGGGCTTGGCTCGTGCCTTGGGTGGTGGTTCCGCCGTTGGCCCAAACAACGGTCGCTCAGGATTTGGGGTCGACGGAAAAGGGGTCAGAGCCAGCTTCGCTTCGCTTCGTGGATCCGACCCCATTTCCGTCGCTGGCTCAGACCTCAATTCCGGGTACAAAGCTGAACGCGACTTGTTCGACGACCTTGAGCCCCCAGCCCCCGCCCCCGCACCCGCACCCTCTCGCACGACCGACCTGCGCTACGACACCATCCTCACCTGGGAAGATTTTGACAAATGGTTCGCCAGAGTGCAGGCAGCTGACCTGGTGGCGTTGGACACCGAAACCACCTCGCTCGACGAGATGCGCGCAAGAATAGTCGGCCTCAGTTTCAGTGTGACGCCGGGCGAGGCGGCCTACATCCCGCTGGCGCACGCCTACCCCGATGCACCACAGCAATTGCCACTGACTGAGGTGCTGGCCAGGCTCAAACCCTGGCTGGAAAACCCGGCGAAGCCCAAGCTGGGCCAGCACGTCAAGTACGACCGCCATGTGTTTGCCAACCACGGCATCGAGGTGCAAGGCTACGCGCACGACACCATGCTGCAAAGCTATGTGCTCGAAGTCACCAAACCCCATGGGCTGGCCAGCCTGGCCGAGCGCCACCTCGGGCGCAGCGGCATCAGCTTTGAGGACTTGTGCGGCAAGGGGGTCAACCAAATCTGCTTTGACCAAGTGGACATTGCCAAAGCAACGCAATACGCCTGTGAAGACTCGGACATGACGCTGGAGGTGCACCGCGTGCTGTGGCCGCTCTTACAAGCCAGCGCCGGCGCCGCCTTGCCGCCAGCCACCGCCGACGCGCAGGGTGAGGCGGGCCATCCGGCCAGTTTGTCCGAGCCTTACCACCTGCCCAGCCTGTTGGGGATTTATGAGCTGGAAATCGCCAGCAGCGAGGCCTTGTACCGCATTGAGCGCAACGGTGTGCTGATCGACGCGCCCACCTTGGCTACCCAAAGCCACGAACTGGGATCACGCATTTTGCAGCTTGAAAAAGAAGCGCATGAACTGGCCGGCCAACCCTTCAATCTGAGCAGCCCGAAGCAGATTGCCGACATTTTCTTCACCAAGTTGGGTCTGCCCGTGGTCAAGAAAACCCCCACCGGCTCGGCCAGCACCGACGACGAAGTGCTGCAAAAACTCGCCGAGGACTACCCACTACCGGCCAAAATTCTGGAGCACCGGGGCCTGTCCAAACTCAAGGGCACCTACACCGACAAGCTGGCGCAGCTGGCGCTCCCGCGCACTGGCCGCGTCCACACCCATTACGCGCAGGCGGTGGCGGTGACGGGGCGGCTCAGCAGCAATGACCCCAATCTGCAAAACATTCCGGTGCGCACCCCCGAAGGGCGGCGCGTGCGCGAGGCTTTTGTCGCGCCGGCGGGTTGCGTCATTGCCAGCGCCGATTACAGCCAGATCGAGCTGCGCATCATGGCGCACATCAGCGGCGATGCAGCCCTGCTGCTGGCGTTTCGCGACGGCATGGACGTGCACCGTGCGACTGCCGCCGAGATATTTGGCGTGGACAGGGCCCAAGTCACCAGCGAGCAGCGCCGTTACGCCAAGGTTATCAACTTCGGCCTGATTTACGGCATGAGTGCCTATGGCCTGGCCAAAGCCTTGAGCATCGACAACACGGCGGCCAAAAATTACATCGAGCGCTACTTTGAGCGTTACCCCGGCGTCAAAAATTACATGGACCACACCCGAGCGCTCGCCAAGCGCCAGGGCTATGTGGAAACCGTGTTTGGCCGGCGCTTGTACCTGCCCGAGATCAACTCCCCCAATGGCCCGCGCCGCAGTGGTGCCGAGCGCGCCGCGATCAACGCGCCGATGCAGGGCACTGCCGCTGATCTGATCAAGCTCAGCATGGTGAAAGTCCAGCAGGTGATTGATGCGCAAAAGCTGGCCACCAAGATGATCATGCAGGTGCACGATGAACTGGTGTTTGAGGTGCCCGAGTCAGAAATCGATTGGGTGCGCCATGAGGTGCCCAGGTTGATGGCCGGGGTGGCGCGCTTGAAGGTGCCGCTGCTGACCGAGGTGGGTATCGGGCCGAATTGGGACCAGGCGCATTGAGGAATTAGCGCTGGCGGTAGAGATACAGGCCCAGGCACAAACCAGCGCCCACGGCATACAGCAGCCAGGTGCTTGAGATGGCATAGGGGTAAAGCATGAGCGCGACGCCGATCCATTTGGGGATGGGTAGCGAGGCCTTCTTGCCATAGCGGTAGGCCGCAATACCCACGATGCCAAAGACCAGTGCGCCAAAAATGTAGAGCGGACTGGGCAGGCTGAAACCAAGGGATTCGAGGGCTTTTAATTCATTCATGGACAGGCTCAGGGCGCAAAGGACTGGCCATAATACGTTCAAACCCGTCCGTGAAATCCTTTGATGTGAACCACCGCCGCCGCCTGCTCCAGTTGCTTCTCGCCAGCGCTGTCGCCTCGAGTTTGCCGGGTCGCGCCTGGAGTCAGTCGCGCTTAAACCAAAACC
>JBBQQX010000088.1:0-14325 GCA_038215405.1 Burkholderiales bacterium | reverse complement strand
GTCCGGCTTGTTGACGGCGATCGGTCAAGACCCGGTGTTGGCCGGCATCAAGCTGATTGCCGAGCCTTGGGACATTGGCCCGAACGGCTATCAACTCGGGAAATTTCCTGCCCGCTGGCATGAGTGGAATGACCGTTTTCGAGACGCCAGCCGCGCGTTCTGGTTGGGTCATCACGGCACTTCAGGCGATTTGGCACGCCGGATCACCGGGTCCGATGATTGCTTTCGGCATGACGGGCGCAGCCCCCTGGCCAGCGTTAACCTGCTGAGCGCCCATGACGGCATGACGCTGGCCGATTTGACCTCCTACCGTCACAAGCACAATCAGGCCAACGGCGAGGACAACCGCGACGGCCAGGATCAGAATTTTAGCGCCAACGCAGGAGTGGAAGGGCCCTGCGACTACGCGGCGGTGCAGTCGGTTCGGGGGCAATGGCAGCGCGCCTTGTTGGCCACGCTGTTTTGCTCGCAGGGCTTGCCGCAGTTACTGGCGGGCGATGAGTTGGGCCAGTCCCAGCAAGGCAACAACAACGCCTACTGCCAGGACAACGAGACCAGCTGGTTGGCTTGGCCGGGCGCGCACCCTGAGTTGACCGACTATGTGGCCGGGCTGATTCACTTGCGTCAAACCCATGCCGCACTGCGTCATCCGCACTGGTTCACCGGTCACGCCAACGGCGCAGCCACTGAATCGGATATCGCCTGGCGCCGGCCCGACGGCAACGCCATGGCGGCACCCGACTGGGACGATTCACAGTCTCGTAGTTTTGCCGGCCTGATCGAAGTCACAGATGCGGCTGAAGTACCGCCACTGCGCTGGTTGCTGGTGCTGCATGCGGGCGATGAGGCGCTGACTTTTGCGCTGCCGCCAGGGCGCTGGAACACGGTGCTGGACAGTGCAGCGGGTTGGGTTTTGCCCGACGCCCAGTGGGACGCTGCGCCCACCTGCACGCGGACCATCATCGCAACACCGCGCACCGTGCTGGGCCTGGTCCAGTGCTTGAGTGCCACGGTATCGCCCCCTGGAGCTCAAGCATGAGCCCGGCGGCTGCGACGGGCGTCTTTTCGCAGCGCAGCAGCGGCGTGCTGCTGCACCTGAGCTCGCTGCCAAGCCCGCATGGCTCGGGCGATCTGGGCGCTGAAGCCTATCATTTTGTCGACTGGCTGGTGTCCGCCGGGCAGCGGCTTTGGCAAATCCTGCCGCTCTCGCCGGTGGGGCCTGGCAACTCGCCTTATCACAGTCCCTCCACTTTTGCCGGCAACCCGCTGCTGGTGGACCTGGAGGAACTGGTGCAACGCGGCTGGTTGACGCCCCAGGAGCCCCCCAGTTTTGAGCCGGGGCGCTGCGATTTTGAGCTCGTTGGGCCTTACCGCATGCAGCGTTTGCGTGACGCTTGGCAAGGCTTCCTGGAGCACACGCATGCGAGCGACTGGGCAGAATTCGAACGCTTTCGGGTACAGCAAGCGCACTGGTTGGAAGGCTACGCATTTTTCATGGCCCTGGAAATTCGTCACGGCAAGCCGTGGACCCAGTGGCCCGCCGGGCTGTCTCAGGCCGACCCGGCGGCGCTCGCTGGCGTAGGCGAGTCGATGTCAGACGATCTTGGCTTTTTTAGCTTCATCCAGTGGCGCTTTGTGGTGCAGTGGCAGCATTTGCACGACTATGCCCATCGGCATGGCGTCTTGATTGTGGGCGATGCCCCTATTTTTGTGGCGCATCACAGTGCCGATGTCTGGCTCAACACCGAGCTGTTTCTGCTGGATGCGCAGGGTGAACCAACGGTGGTGGCGGGCGTGCCGCCCGACTACTTCAGCGCCACCGGGCAGCGCTGGGGCAACCCCTTGTACCGCTGGGACGTCATGGCAGAACAGGGTTTTTCCTGGTGGAATGACCGGATCAGTCATCTGCTTGAGCTGGTCGATGTGATCCGGCTGGATCATTTTCGCGGTTTTGAGTCTTATTGGGAGATTCCAGCCCACGAGCCCACGGCCGTCGCGGGCTGCTGGCGTGCGGGGCCAGGCCAAGCCTTGTTTGACGCGGTGACCAAAGCGCGTGTGCAGCGAGGCGGCGGCAGTTTCTTGCCTATCATCGCGGAAGACCTCGGCATCATCACGCCGGCCGTCACCGATTTGCGCGAAAAATGTGGATTCCCCGGTATGCGCGTGATGCAGTTTGCTTTTGGTGACACCGCAGGCAACCCCTACCTGCCGCATAACTTTGACGCCCAAACGGTGGCCTACACTGGCACGCATGACAACGACACGACTTTGGGCTGGTGGCAGACGGTCGGTGCGGGGCAGCGCCATACTGCGCGCGCCTACCTCGGACCCCTGGCTGACTTCGAGATTCACTGGGCCATGATGCAGTCGCTCTCGCAATCGAGAGCCAACACGGTCATCTTTCCGTTTCAGGATGTGCTGGGGCTCGATGGCTTGCACCGCATGAACACGCCCGGTATGGCCCAAGGGTGCTGGCAATGGCGTTTTGACTGGCGCCAAGTCGGCGATGCTCCGGCACGCCGTTTGGCAGACATGACCCGCGCCCACGGACGCAATCTGCCGGGTCAAGCGAATTTTTAATCATCCATTCTCGGAGAATTTTCATGAAAGACAGTGCTCATCACCGCCCGGTGCGTCGAACCATCGCCCTCGTGTTGGCGGGGGGGCGTGGCTCGCGCTTGCAGGACCTGACCGAAAATTGCGCCAAACCGGCGGTCCACTTTGGCGGCAAGTTCCGGATCATCGATTTTGTGCTGTCCAATTGTGTCAATTCAGGGCTGCACCGCATCGGCGTGTTGACGCAGTACAAGTCGCACAGCCTGCTGCGCCATCTGCAGCATGGCTGGTCGTTTTTGCGCAGCGAAGTCAATGAGTTCATCGATTTGCTGCCAGCCCAGCAGCGCATCGACGAGGCCTCGTGGTACCGGGGAACGGCCGATGCCGTCTACCAAAATATCGATATCCTGCGCGAGCACGATCCCAAATATGTTTTGGTGTTGGCCGGCGACCATGTTTACAAAATGAACTACGCCAGCCTGATCGAAGACCACGTTGCCCTGGGCGCACCCTGCACCGTCGCCTGCATTGAGGTGCCGCTGGCCGAGGCCAGCGCCTTCGGCGTCATGACGGTCGATGCCACGCACCACATCACCCGCTTTGACGAGAAACCGGCCCGGCCGCAAGCCATGCTGGATCAGCCCGGGGTGGCTTTGGCCAGCATGGGCGTCTATGTGTTTGACGCCGACTACCTGTTTACCGCCCTGCAGGCCGATATTGAAAATCCCGCCTCGCACCACGACTTCGGCAAAGACCTGATCCCGGCCATGGTGGCGCGCGGCGAGGCGATGGCCCATGCGTTTGACTTGTCGTGCGTCAAATCCAGCCCGGAGAACCCATCCTATTGGCGCGATGTCGGCACCGTCGATGCCTACTGGGCTGCCAACATCGACCTGACCGCCACGATTCCCCAACTCGATCTCTACGACAAGGACTGGCCGATCTGGACTTACCAGCCCACCTCGCCGCCGGCCAAGTTTGTCTTTGATGACGATGGACGCCGTGGCATGGCGGTTGATTCGCTGGTCTCGGGCGGCTGCATCGTGTCGGGCGCGCAGCTAAGGCGCTCCGTTTTGTTCACTGGTGTGCACCTGCACTCCTACAGCAGCGTGGAGGAATCGGTCATTCTGCCGGAGGCAGATGTCGCCCGGCACTGCCGTTTACGCAAGGTGGTGGTTGACGAAGGCTGCCATATCCCCGCAGGCATGAGCATCGGCTTTGATCGCGAGGACGATGCGCGGCGGTTCCATGTCAGTCCCGAGGGTGTGGTGCTGGTCACAGTGGCTATGCTAGAGGCCTTGCGCTTGGCCCAGGCATGAAGGTTCTGTACGTTTGCACTGAACTGTTTCCGTTTCTCAAGACCGGCGGGTTGGCCGATGTCAGTGCTGGCCTGGCCCCGGCATTGCAGGCTTTGGGCTGCGAGGTCCGCTTGCTGTTGCCGGCGTTCCCGGCCATTGCCATCCAGGCCCTCGCAACGCAGCCCGTTGCCCGCTTGCCTGACGGGGAGATGCCTTGGGGCCCGGCCCCTGCGCTGCCCGCCGCTAGCCTGACACTGGTTACGCTGCCCGGTTTTGAGCTGCCGGTCTATCTGCTACAAGCCCCGACCTTGTATGAGCGTCAGGGCAACCCCTATCTCGGGCCGGACGGCAAGGACTGGCATGACAACGCCATGCGCTTTGCGGCGTTGGGTTGGGCCGGGGCAACCCTGGGCCAGGGGCTCGACCCGCAGTGGATGCCCGATGTCATTCACTGCCATGACTGGCACGCTGGTTTGACGCCGGCCTATGTACACGCTTTTGCCCGGGCCCATCAAAACACGCCAGCGACCGTTTTCACCATTCACAACCTGGCTTATCAGGGCCTGTTTGAGGCTGGTGAATTTCCTCAGTTGGGCCTTCCAGCGTCTTGGTTCGATGTGGACGGCCTGGAGTTTTTTGGGCAGGTTTCCTTCATGAAAGCGGCGATCCGCTACGCTGACAGAATCACCACGGTCAGTCCGACCTACGCCGGTGAAATCACCACTGAGGCACAAGGCTTCGGGCTCGATGGCCTGTTGCGCGAGCGCGCCAACGCACTCTCGGGCATTCTCAATGGCGTGGATGACCAGATATGGAACCCGGGCACCGACGCCTTGTTGCCGGCTCGATACGACGAGACGCAGCTGCAGAACAAAGCGCTCGATAAACGCGCCCTTCAAACCTTGTTTACGCTGGAATCGCGTGCCAATGCCCTGGTGTTCGGTGTTGTCAGCCGCCTGACGGCGCAAAAAGGGCTGCACCTGCTGCCCCAGATTCTGTCGGAACTGGTGCAGCGCGGCGGCCAAGTGGCCTTGCTGGGCCAGGGTGAACTGGCGCTTGAGCAGGCCTTCGTCGATGCCGCCATTCGCTACCCCGGCCAGGTAGGGGTGCGCATTGGCTACGACGAAGTCACAGCCCACGCCGTCATCGCCGGTGCTGACGTGATGCTGGTGCCGTCCGAGTTTGAGCCTTGTGGCCTGACCCAACTCTACGCCCTGCGCTACGGCACCTTGCCGCTGGTGCGCCGGGTCGGCGGCTTGGCCGACACCGTGGTCGACTGCACCCTGGAAAATCTGGACGAGGGCAGCGCCACTGGTTTTGTGTTCGACGAATTGAGCCCGACCGGCTTGCTCAGCGCCGTGCGACGTGCCTTTGCCCTGTCTCGACGTCCGGATCAATGGGCCGCGGTGCAACAGCGCGGTATGCGACTGCGCTTTGACTGGCGCACTGCCGCGCAGCACTACTTGGCCATGTACCAGTCGCTGCGATCCGATAAACAACCCATCAACCCCTTTGTGTCTGGGAGCCACTGACCATGTCCGCCACCCCCATTTTTCAGTTTGACAAGCCGACCAACAGCGTTGAAGCCTTACGCCGCTCGATCTCGAACCGCTTGGTTTACCAGGTCGGCAAAGACTTGCGCTCGGCCACCCAGCGCGACTGGCTGTTTGCCGTATTTCATGCCGTGCGCGATCGCATCATGGACGGCTGGCGCGAGTCGCTGGCCCAGGCCGAGCAGCAAGATGCCAAGCGCGTCTACTACCTGTCGCTGGAATTCCTCACTGGGCGTGCCCTGACCAACGCGATGATGGCGGCCGACATCTACGAGCCGGTGAAGCAGGCCTGCGCGCTTCTGGGGGCCGACTTTGATGCCCTGATTGACCTGGAGCCCGATGCCGGTCTGGGCAACGGTGGCTTGGGTCGTCTGGCTGCCTGTTTTCTGGACTCGATGGCCACGCTGGGCCTGCCCGGCATGGGCTACGGCATCCGTTATGAATATGGCATGTTCGCCCAGCGCATCGTGCACGGCCAGCAGGTCGAAGAGCCCGATTACTGGCTCGTCAACGGCTACCCATGGGAATTCATGCGCCCCGAATTCAGCTACACCGTTCGTTTTGGCGGGCGCCTGGTGCCGCAAAACGGACACTCGCAGTGGATGGATACCGAAGATGTGATTGCCACCGCCTACGACACCGGCGTGCCGGGCCACCAGATGAGCAGCGTGGTCACCATGCGCTTGTGGTCGGCACGTGCCAGTGGCGGCGTCAACCTCGATGCCTTTAACCGGGGCGATTACATCCAGGCGGTGGAGGCGAAAAATCAGTCAGAAAATGTCTCGCGCGTGTTGTACCCGGACGACCGCACCGAACACGGGCACGAGTTGCGCTTGCGCCAGGAATACTTCTTTGTCAGCGCCTCGTTGCAGGATATTTTGCGGCGTCACCTCAAGACCCATAACGGCCTGGCGCAACTGGCCGACAAGGTGGCGATTCACCTCAACGACACCCATCCGGCGCTGGCGGTGCCCGAATTGATGCGACTCCTGTTGGACGAACATCAGTTGGACTGGGATGCCGCCTGGAGCTTGTGCACGCGCATTTTCTCCTACACCAATCACACCCTGATGGAAGAGGCCCTGGAGACCTGGCAGGTGGACCTGGTGAGCCGCGTGCTGCCCCGGCACATGGGCTTGATCTTTGATATCAACGCCCGTTTCTTGGCCGAAGTTCATGCACGCTTCCCGGACGACCACGCCCTGCTGCGCCGCATCTCGCTGATTGAGGAACGCGGCACGCGCCGGGTGCGTATGGCCCATCTGTCGGTGTTGGCCAGCCACAAGGTCAATGGCGTATCAGCGCTTCACAGTCAATTGATGGTGGACACCATTTTTTCTGATTTTGTGCAGATGTACCCAGACCGCTTCTGCAACAAGACCAATGGCATTACCCCGCGTCGCTGGCTGTCGCAGGCCAACCCGTCGCTGTCAGCCTTGATTGACAGCCGCATCGGGCCACAGTGGCGGCGTGACCTGGACGAGCTGGCGCAGTTGCGCGATCTGGCCGATGAACCGGAGTTTCAAAACGCCTTTCGACTGGCCAAGCAGCAGAACAAGCGCCGCCTGACGGAGCTGATCGCCCGCTGCACGGGCGTCATCGTGGATCCGCACAGTTTGTTTGACGTCCAGGTCAAGCGCATGCATGAATACAAACGCCAGCTGCTCAATGTGCTGCACGTCATCACCCGTTACCACCGCATTCTGGCGCAACCCCACGCCAACTGGGTGCCACGCACCGTGATCTTTGCCGGCAAGGCGGCCTCGGCCTATTACATGGCCAAGCTCATCATCCGGCTGATCAATGACGTGGCCCGCGTCGTCAACAATGACCCCCTGATCGGCTCGCTGCTGCGCGTCGTCTTCATCCCCAATTACCGCGTCTCGCTGGCGGAAATCATCATCCCCGCGGCCAATTTGTCCGAGCAGATTTCAACCGCCGGCACCGAAGCGTCGGGCACCGGCAACATGAAATTTGCACTCAATGGCGCCCTCACCATTGGCACCTGGGATGGCGCCAACATCGAGATTGCCGAGAATGTGGGTCTGGACAACATTTTTGTCTTTGGCAACCGCGCCGAAAAGGTGACTGAACTGCGCGGCTATGGTTATCAGCCCCGCAGCTACTATGAGGGCAATTTTGACCTGAAGCTGGCGATCGACCGCATCGCCCAAGGCGCGTTTTCTGCTGAAGAGCCCGAGCGTTACCGCGACGTGGTCAATGCGCTGCTGGAATCAGACTACTACCAGCTGCTGGCCGATTACGGCGACTACTGTGCCAGCCAGGACAAAGTGGACGAGCTCTACCGACGCCCGGCGGCCTGGACACGCAGCGCGATTCTGAATGTCGCGGGCATGGGCCCGTTTTCTTCGGACCGCACGATTCGTGAATATGCCACTGATATCTGGGGCGTGGCGCCGCTCCTGTAACCGTGTTGTTTACTAAAACTTTACAGAGACTTCAAGCGCATGCCGCTGCCCGGCCCTAGACTGGTTTTATGAGTCAAAACTTGCTGATGATCGAAGATGACGCGCGCCTGGCCCGGATGGTCAGCGAGTACCTGGGCCAATCGGGCTTTGAGGTGAGCCAGGCCGGAGCCGGCCAAAGCGGACTCGCCGAACTGCAGGCCAACCCGCCCGATCTGGTGATCCTGGACCTGATGCTGCCTGACATGGACGGTCTGGAGGTGTGTCGGCGAATCCGCGCGTTGCCCGGGACGCTGGCGCAAACGCCGGTGCTGATGCTGACCGCCAAGGGCGACCCGATGGACCGCATCATCGGGCTTGAAATTGGCGCCGATGACTACCTGCCCAAACCGTTTGAGCCGCGTGAGCTGCTGGCGCGAATTCGCGCGGTCTTGCGTCGCCACGGGGAGGGTGCGCCCAAGCTTGAAACGCAGCTGCGTTTTGGCACGCTGGAAATCGATCGCGACGCCCGCTCCGTGAGCGTGGCGGGTCAACTCTGTGACCTGACCTCCTACCAGTTCGATCTGCTGGTGGCACTGGCCGAGCGCGCCGGACGGGTGCTCACACGCGACCAGATTATGGAAGCGGTGCGCGGGCGCGAACTCGACGCATTTGACCGCTCGATTGACGTGCATATGGGACGCATCCGCGCGGCCATTGAGATCGATGCCAAGGACCCCAAGCGCATCCTCACGGTGCGTGGTGTCGGCTACGTCTTCGCCCGCCAGCAAGACTGAGCATGTTTTTCAAAAAACTGTATGTGCGGATCTGGCTGGCCGTGGTGCTCGCCGTGGCGGTACTGACCCTGCTGGTCGGCTGGGCTTGGCGCCTGACCGCGGAGCCACCTTTGCGCAATGTGGTCATCCGCGACCATGTCGGAAAGATCATTGGCAATGGGCACTCCCGCATAAGGCGCCCACCGGACGTTGGATTTGGAGATCACAGCGACCGGGAGCCTGATCCGCAGGATCGCTGGCTCGGCCCCTACAGCCAGTATGGCAACGACCCTGAGTTTGTGGCAGTGATGAACGATGGGCAAATGGTGCACCTGCAATTCCCGCGCCCACCGCAATCACCCTGGAGTCGACCGCCTTTTGGTTTTTTCTGGACGCTGTCCCTGGTCGGCATCGCCGTGGCGCTCGCCACCTACCCGATCATCCGCAAGCTCACGCAACGCCTGGAGTCGCTGCAAGACGGCGTTGAAAAATGGGGCGAAGGCGACTTGTCGGTGCGGGTGCCGGAGGCTGGCGCCGACGAGGTCGCCTTTCTGGGCGCGCGCTTCAACCACGCGGCCCAGCGCATTGAAACCCTGGTCAAGTCGCATGAATCGTTGCTGGCATCGCAGAAGTCGCTGCTCGCCAACGCCTCGCATGAGCTGCGCTCGCCCCTGACCCGAATTCGCATGGGACTGGAGCTGATGGGCGCACCGTCCTCACTGGCTTTCAAGAACGAGATCTCACGCAACATCAGTGAGCTCGACCAGTTGATCGAAGAGATTCTGCTGGCCAGCCGGCTGGACGCGCGCGAAGCTGACCTTGGCACGGTTGAGTCGGTTGACCTGATTGGCCTGGCAGCAGAGGAGTGTGCCCGGGTCAACGCCGAACTCGATGTGCAGCTGGCGAGCGACGCGTCGGCCGGTCCGGCCGGGACCAGCGATCTGCCGGTGCAAGGGGTCACCAAGTTGCTGCGCCGCGCCGTGCGCAACCTGCTGGAGAATGCGCGCCGCCATGCCGCAGGCGAGATCACAATGGCGCTGCGCCGCGTCGACCGTCACGCCTTGATCAGCGTCTGTGACCGTGGCCCCGGTGTGCCACCCGAACTGCGGGAACGCATTTTTGAGCCCTTTTACCGGCTGCCGGGCGCCACTGAGCGAGACGGTGGCGTCGGTCTGGGTCTCGCCCTGGTGAAATCTATCGCGCAACGCCATGGTGGCACGGTGTATTGCGAAAACCGTCCGGAGGGCGGCGCCTGCTTTGTGATCCGACTGCCGTTAGCGGAGACCAGAGCAGCATAAAAGTCGCAAAAAGCGACACTTTCCTGCAACAACAGACGCTATATCCCCCAAATGGGGGATATCCCATGACAGACATGCCCGCTAAAGTCTCTCCAACTGCTGTCACAGTGAAAAGCGTTGGAGTCAAGTCAGCCAATAGACGGGCATTGAGACCTTCAAAGAATCCAACGAGGTTCTCTCGGGAACTTTTTTCGGCCACCTTCGGGTGGTCTTTTTTTTGCTCGACATGGCGCACAGGCCAGTCACTCATCTTTTACAAACGATTTAGCCGCCCAGCCCCCGTCCTACCTTTGTAGAGTGCTATCAAACAGAAAGTGGTTTGAGCAACTCCGCCAGATCACTCTCGGAAAACAGCGGCTGTTTGCGCCCGACTGCGCCGCTGTACATGCTCTCGGCCAACGCGGCTTTACGCTCCTGCAGGCCCAGGATGCGCTCTTCAATCGTGCCTTGGGCGACCAGCTTGACGACCCACACGCTTTGGGTCTGGCCGATGCGGTGGGCGCGGTCGGTCGCCTGGTTTTCGACCGCCGGGTTCCACCACGGGTCGTAGTGGATCACGGTGTCGGCTTGCGGCAGATTCAGTCCCACGCCACCGGCTTTGAGGCTGATCAAGAACAAGGGCACGGCGCCGCTGGTGAACTGCTCAATCAAGGCGTCGCGCTTCTGGCTCTGGCCCGTGAGCTTGACCCAGGGGATGTCGCGCTTTTCAAGCTCGGCTTCGATCAGTTTGAGCATACTTGTGAACTGCGAGAACAGCAAGATGCGCCGGCCCTCGGCCAGCATCTCGGGCAGCATCTCCATCAGCCGCTCCAGCTTGGCCGAGTTGCTCACTTTTTTGGCGGCGGCCAGCGTCACCAGGTGCGGGTCGCAGCAGACCTGGCGCAGCTTCAGGAGCGCATCGAGAATCGTGATCTGCGACTTGGCCATGCCTTTGGTGTCCAGGGCCTCGCGCACGCTCTTTTCCATGCCCAGGCGAATGGTCTCGTACAGGTCAGCTTGTTTGCCGCTGAGCTCGACGCGCATCACGGTCTCGATCTTGGGCGGCAGCTCGCCCGCCACCAGCGCCTTGGTGCGCCGCAGCATGAAGGGTGTGACGCGCGAACGCAGTTGTTCCAGCCGCTCCGGATTGCCCAGTTTTTCAATCGGCGTGCGAAACAGGTCGCCAAACTTCTTCTGGCTGCCCAGAAAGCCCGGCATCAGGAAGTGAAACAGGCTCCAGATTTCGCCCAGGTGGTTTTCCATCGGTGTGCCCGACAAGCACAGGCGCTGGCGCGCGCGCAGCTGGCTCGCCACCTGCGCGGCCTGGGTGCTGGCGTTCTTGATGTTTTGCGCTTCGTCCAGCACCACGATGTGCCACCGGGTCTTGAGCCAGCGCTCGCGGTCGCGTTCCAGCAGCGAATACGGCGTGATGACGATGTCGTGGTCGTGCAGGCTGTCCGCCAGCTCGTGCCGGTCCTTGCCGTGCAGCACCAGGCTGCGCAGATCGGGGCAAAAGCGCGCAGCCTCGCGCTGCCAGTTGCCCATGAGGCTCACTGGCGCGACGATCAGCGCCGGGTGCTTGAGGCGGCCCGCGTCTTTTTCAATCTGGATGTGGACCAGCGTTTGCAGCGTTTTGCCCAGGCCCATGTCGTCGGCCAAGATACCGCCCAGGCTGTACTGGCGCAAAAACTGCAACCAGTTCACGCCCTGCTGCTGGTACGGGCGAAGGCTGGCCTGCACGCTGGCGGGCACCGGCACTTCGGGCAATTCGGTGTGGCCGCTGAGCTGCTTGACCATCTGGCGCAGAGCCTGCGCGCCGTCCCAGACCGCACCTTCGCCCAGCGCTGCAGTGGTGCGCATGGCGTCCAGGCGCGAGAGTTTCAGGCTCTCGCCTGAAAAATCATGGCTGCGGTCGCCGACCAGTTCCAGCAGCGCCGCCATCCAGGGCTTGAGCGCGTCGGTCGGCAGTCGGATAAAGCCCTGGCCTGCCGTGTTGGGCACAAAGATAAACGGCGCAATCGTGGGCAAACCGGTGTCGGGGTCGAGCGGGCTGGTCGCCGCCTGTGCAATCAGTGTCGGCAGCCAGGGCAGGATGTTGTGGCGCACGCCGTTGATCTCCATCCCCAGGGACAGGTCAAACCAGGGCGAGGTGACGCCTTCATCGCCGTCCTCGTCGTGATCGCCGTTGACGCCGGCGTGACCGGCATGCGGATCAGGCGCGCCGTCCTCATCATCGCCCCGGCCCTGCAGCTTCACGTCGAGGGCATCGGCGTGGCTGATCCAGTCAATCAGCGCGTCGTCCAGCGTGACCTCAAAGCCGGCTGCCTTGAACACAGCAAAACCGGTGTCCGCCCATTGCAGCCAGCTTTGCTGCGAGGCATCGCCGGGAAGGCCGAAGCGGCCCGGTTCGGCCCCGCGCAGCCCCATTCCCGTCAATTGCGCGACGGCTTCAAACTCGGCCTCCAGGTCGCGGTGCAGCAGCACGCGGCCCTGCGCGTCATCGACCAGCACCGTGCTGCCAAGACCCGCCCACCAACCCCGGCGCCCGGCGTAGTCAAACTGCAATTGCGCCTGCAGCAAACCCTTGAGCGCGGTGTCTGACGCCGCCAGTGGTGCGATGTGCAGGCAGGCGCGCGGCGTGATGCCCGAGAGCGTGGGCAACTGCTCCAGCACCGGCGGCGGCGGCACCGGGCCCAGCTGTTGCAGCAGCGCGAGCTGGTGGGTCTTCAAGGCCGAGGGCTTGAGGGGCGGCGCTTTGAGCAGCACCGCCAGTTGCGCCGCCGGCACGCCCTCAGCCTGCACCAGGCCGCACAGACCGCTGGCCGCATCGAGGTACAGAGGCGGCGTGTTCAGGCACAGCTGCGCGCGGGCGCTGGCGAGGCGCGCGCGCAAGGCCCAGGCCGGCTCGTCAACGTCTGGGCTGTTGACTTCATGCCATTCCCAGCGCACAAGCTGCGGCGGCCCCCATTGCACCGGGGCGCCCGGCATGCCTTTGCCGCTGTCGAGCAACAGGCGCCCGGTGCTGGCCGCTTGCTGCAGCGCCATCACGCCGAGCGTGCCGTACAACGTGACCTTGGCTTTGTAGCCGTAGCTGTAGTAGCCGCTGCTGCCGCTGGGCAGCGTGCGCAGCAATTGCAGCACTTCCTGGTCGAGCTCGCTGGCCTGGTCAAACGCGGTTTGGCCGCGCGCGGGAGCAATGCGCAGCGCTTTGGGCTTGGCCCAGCCGCCGTTGACTTTAGGGTAGGACACGACCACGTCCAGCTGCAGCTCAGGTATGCGGCCTTTGGCGCCGGCCACGGACAACAGGTACAGGTACTGCTCATGAATGAAGACGGTGTGCGGGGCGGTCCCGTCTTGCGCACCGTGGCGGCTGGCTTGGTTCAACTCCTGCAGCCAATGCAAGAGCGGCGCCTCGTCCTCGCGGCGGGCTTGTTCGGCGGCGCGCGCCAGTGCTCCCTGCCGCGCCGCTTCAATCTGTTCGGGCGTGGGCGCGGCCGGCGCCAGGGCACTGCGCGCCGCTGCGGGGTCCATCAGACGGCGCCCCTGCTGCGCTGCCTTGAGTAGCGCCGCCACCCCGTGCTTGCACTGGTAGCCGACCGGGCAGCTGCAGTCGCTGTCCCAGTTGGCGACTTCGCCATTGGGTGTGAATGTGAGCTCGATGGCCACCTGGTAGGGCCAGCGCTGGCTGCCCTGCACGCTGGCCAGCAACTGCCAGTAGTCGCCCATGGGCTTGATTTCCAGCGACAGCACTTTTTGCGTCAGGTAAAGCGTCAGGCCGCGGTCCCAGGTGGCTCGGTCGATTGAGCTGGCCAGCGACTGGGTGCCAAACCAGGGGCCGGTCATTGCGCTGTCAATTTGCATGAAATATGGCTATAGCCCTCGTCATTGTTGCGCAGGCAGCTATATAAATAATAGTAAAGTTAGACCGTCAGCTGACTCAATGCATGGCCCGCCTGTTGGTCGGCGTGGTAGCTTGAGCGCACCATGGCGCCCACCGCAGCGTGGCTGAAACCCATCAAATAGGCCTGTTCCTCAAACATCTTGAAGGTGTCGGGGTGCACATAGCGCTTGACCGTCAGGTGCGAAGTGGAGGGCGCGAGGTACTGGCCCAGGGTGAGCATGTTGATGCCGTGGGCGCGCATGTCACGCATGACGGTCAGGATTTCTTCATCGGTTTCACCCAGGCCGACCATCAGGCCGCTCTTGGTCGGCACGTCGGGGAACAGCGCCTTGAACTTCCTTAACAGGTTCAATGAAAAAAAGTAGTCGCTGCCAGGGCGCGCCTCTTTGTACAGCCTGGGAATGGTCTCCAGGTTGTGGTTCATCACGTCAGGCGGCGCGGCTTTGAGAATCTCCAGTGCGCGGTCATCACGGCCACGAAAGTCGGGCACCAGCACTTCGATCTGGGTTTGCGGCGACTTTTCACGAATGGCCTGGATGCAGGCGACAAAATGCCCGGC
>JBBQQX010000087.1:0-14598 GCA_038215405.1 Burkholderiales bacterium | reverse complement strand
TTCAACCGGTTTCGCAAATTGTTGGTGCGTTATGAAAAACTTGATCGCAGCTTCCTGGCACTCAACCACCTTGCTGCAGGCATCATCGCGTTCAGAAAAGTGCGGTTAGCCATAAACATTATTTACGGATAAGTTCTTAGTCAAGCCTTGTTACTACAAGTGAGCGTAGCGATGATGGCGGCAGCTTCACCGAAATCAACGTCCCTTGCCCCGGCGCGGACACCAGGCTCAAGGTTCCGCCTTCCGCCTGAACCCGAAAACGCATGCCCACCAGCCCGTAGGCAGAGCGCGGTTGCGCACGGGTGTCGAAGCCCACGCCATCATCACGAACCGAGACCGCCACCTGCCCATGCTCTACAGCCATACTCACCCAGACCTCCGACGCGTGGGCATACTTCATGATGTTCGTGGTGGCTTCCTGGACCAAGCGGTAGACCATCAACTCGGCACTGGCCTGCAGTTCGACTGCCGTCAAGCTGCAATGAACCTTGATGCCTGTGTTCTCGGCAAACTCACGCGTCAGAATCTCCAGTGTGGCCACCAGGCCCAGGTTACCCAGTGCCGACGGGCGCAAGTCTTCAATAATGCTGCGTCCCAGCGCAATGCCGCTGTTGAGTGTGTTAACCAGGTGGGCCAACAGCTCCAGCGCCTCGGGTGCCTTGTCGGCCAAGCGCGACTTGATGCGAGCCGCATCGAGCTTGGCCGATGTCAGTAAGGCGCCCAGATCGTCATGCAAATTGCGCGCCAGGCGATGACGCTCATCTTCTCGCGCGGTCTGCAGGTGGTGGGTCAACTCGGTCAGCTGCGCCGTGCGGAGCAAGACCTCGGTTTCAAGCCGATCACGCTCTGCCTGAACGCTGCGCTGCAGTTCCTCTTGCAGTTCCCGCAGCGTTGAACGCTGGCGCCAGTACATCCGGAGCGCGACCAGACTAGTGATCAGCAACGCGGCAGCGAGCCCCGCCAGCGACAGGACAGCAGGGCCGGGGCCTACAACATTCAATGCATCCATCTTCAGCCCCTGCCCCAAAGTGTGGGATCATGCAGCAAAGAACGCTGCCACATACCATGATTCGAATTGCCATTGTTGACGACCACGCGATGGTCCGCGCCGGATTGCGCCAATTTTTTTCCGACCAGGTCGACTTCGCCGTCGTCGCCGAAGCGGCCAACGGCCGTGGCGCGCTTGACATCGTGCGCAAGGGTGAAATTGACGTGATCCTGCTCGACATCTCGATGCCGGACCAAAGCGGCGTTGATGCGCTGATCGCCATCCGGGCACGCGCTCCTGATTTGCCGGTGCTTATTCTGAGTGGCTTTGCCGAAGAGCATTACGCCACCACCTTGCTTCGCCAAGGTGCCAGTGGCTATTTGAACAAAGACTGCGATCCGGAAGAAATTGTGAAGGCGATTCGCACGGTCTGCCGCGGGCGCAAATACATCACGGCAGGTGTTGCCGAGCTTCTGGCAGAGGGATTGAGCGCCGATGCTGACAAGCCCTTGCACGAGAACCTGTCGGAGCGTGAGTTGCAGGTCTTCTTGCGCCTGGCCAAGGGCGAGGCGATTGGCCATATGGCGGTCGGTATGTCGCTGAGCGTCAAAACGGTCAGCACCTACCGAACCCGGGTCATGGAAAAGATGAGACTCGAAACCAACAGCGACCTGACCTACTACGCCTTGAAAAACGGCTTGATCCAGTAGCCTCATACAGTCAAACTGACGTTGCTGGTCCGTTCAAGCTGCCGCCGTCACCTTGCTGCACTGGCAGTTGAGCACAGTACTCGATCAGGGCGTCTATGTCGTTGGACTTGTCAAACACCCGGTCGGCGCCGAGTTCCAGGCATTTGCGCCGAATGTCTGCCGTCGCATAATTGCTGAGCACCACCAGCCGCTGGCGCTGCGGCAAATCATTGGCTGCCCTGAGTACCCCCAGGCCGGAGCCAGCTTTGAGGAAGATATCAACAATAACCAAGTCGGCATGATTGCCTGGCTGATTCAGCCACTCGACTGCTGAGGATTCATCGACGGCCGTGCCCACCACCTTGACCGGCGCCAGTTCTTCCAGCGTGGCAATCAGGCTCTCGCGGATGACCGGGTTGTCTTCGACGATGTATGTCTTGAGCTGATGCATGGGCTGTAGCGCTATTTCCGTGAAGTCGAGAAAATTGACTTAACTATGCCTGTTTGAACCCAAATAGAACATCGGGCGCCAGCCCAGTTCTTTGTCGGAAATTTCCTACAAAACCAGTTCTTGACAGGACGCGCTGGAACCACGCCGGAGATCGCCGGCAAGGCTAAGATAAGGCGCTGGCATACTCATATCCTGTTTTTTTTGTTTCTTTCTACCGGAGATCATCCATGTCACGTGAAGTTGTCATTGTCAGCGGTGTGCGCACCGCCATTGGTACCTATGGCGGCAGCCTGAAGGACATTGCCCCCACCGACCTAGCAGCGCAGGTGGTGCGTGAGGCACTCAAACGTGCCAGCACCGACGGTCAGGATGTCGGCCATGTGGTGTTCGGCCACGTTGTCAACACCGAGCCCAAAGACATGTACCTCTCCCGCGTCGCGGCCATCAATGGCGGCTGCCCAAAAGAAACGCCTGCTTTTAACGTGAACCGCCTTTGCGGCTCGGGTCTGCAGGCCATCGTTTCGGCCAGCCAGAGTATTTTGCTGGGTGACTGCGACATTGCGATCGGCGGAGGCGCCGAGTGCATGAGCCGGGCGCCCTACGCCAGCCTGAACATGCGCTGGGGGGCGCGCATGGGTGACACCAAGATGGTGGACATGGTGGTCGGTGCGCTGAACGATCCGTTTGAGACCGTCCACATGGGCGTCACCGCCGAAAACATTGCGGCCAAATGGGGCATTACGCGGGCTGACCAGGACGCGCTGGCGGTCCAGAGCCACAACCGGGCTCAACTTGCGATTGAGGCGGGCTACTTCAAGAGCCAGATCCTGCCGATCATGCTAAAAAGCAAGAAAGGTGAAGTGTCTTTCGACACCGACGAACACTATCGCCCCAACTGCACCCTGGCGGATATGAGCAAGCTCAAGCCCGCCTTCCTCAAGGAAAACGGCACGGTCACCGCCGGCAATGCCTCCGGCATCAACGACGCCGCTGCCGCGGTGGTGCTGATGGAAGCCGCGACAGCCAAAGCGCGTGGCTTGAAGCCGCTGGCGCGACTGGTGGCTTACGCCCACGCCGGCGTGGACCCCAAATACATGGGAATCGGCCCGGTACCTGCCAGTCAGATGGCGTTGAAAAAGGCCGGCTTGACCGTCAACGACCTGGATGTCATCGAGGCGAATGAAGCCTTTGCTGCGCAGGCCTGCGCCGTCAGCCGCGATTTAGGCCTGGACCCGGCCAAGGTCAATCCAAATGGCTCTGGCATTTCTCTGGGCCACCCGATCGGCGCCACCGGCGCACTGATCACGGTCAAGGCACTGTTTGAGTTGGAACGCATTGGTGGCCGGTACGCGCTGGTCACCATGTGCATCGGTGGCGGCCAGGGCATTGCCGCCATCTTTGAGCGCGTGTCCTGAGCGACCCACGAGAAGCAGGCAGCGATCCATGGCACGGGTGAGGCATTGGAGTCTGGGCGCCAAGCTGATGCTGGTGGGGGCGCCTTTTCTGCTGCTGGTCTTCATTTCCACAGTGGCAACACTGTGGGTCTCATGGCAGCTTGACGGTGGCGCCGCTGCGGTCAATGAAGCTGGTCGCATGCGGATGCAGTCGTACCGCATGTCTTTGGCCATCGGCACGGGACAGACTGGTGAACTGAGCGCACAAGCCAGGGAATTTGACCGTAGTCTGGCCACATTGCGCCACGGGGATCCCGAGCGGCCCTTGTTTGTCGCCTGGGACGACACGTCCACAGCGCGGTTTGCCTTGGTCGAACAAGACTGGGCTCAATATCAAACCCGCTGGATCAAGGGCCAGCCAGACGTCTTGACGGACTTGCGGGCCCAAACCGTGGCCTTTGCTTCTCACATAGATGCCTTCGTGTACAGCATCGAGACCCATATCGCCAAATGGACGGCGCTGCTGCATCTGCTGCAGGTCAGCATGCTGACGCTGGTCATTCTGGGCGCTGCAGTGCTGCTTTACACCGGCTACCTTTTTGTGCTGGAGCCCGTGGGCCAGCTCAAGCAGGCAATTGACAAGATCCAGTCCGGCAATTTTGACGCTCGGGTGGAACGGGTCACTACTGACGAGTTCGGCACTCTGGCCGATGGCTTCAATGAGATGGCGGCCCATCTGCAGTCCATGTACCAAAACCTGGAAAGCAAGGTTGCTGAAAAGACCGCCCAGTTACAGGAGAAGACGGCGCGACTGGAGAGCCTCTATGAAGTCACCGCTCTGGTGAGCAACGCCACGTCACTGGAATCGCTGGCGCAAGGCTTCACCAAGACGGTGGCGCGCATTGCCCACGCCGACGGGGTTGCGTTGCGCTGGTCCAATCAGGCCAACCAGCGCCATCTGATGCTGGCGGCCCACGGCCTGCCAGTCTCCATGGTGGATGCGGAGCACTGTATCTACACCGGCGACTGCCACTGCGGCGCGGCCAATGCGCAAGCGGCACTGAACGTGATCCCGATTCGCAATATGCCCCAATCGTCACCGCAGCATTGTGCCAAAGCAGGTTTTGAGACCGTGGTCACGCTGCCGGTGCGCCTGCATGAACGTTTGATGGGCGAGGTCGATCTGTTTTTCCACGCGCGCGTCAATCCAACCTTGTCCGAGCGCTCACTGCTGGAAGCACTGAGCAGCCATCTGGCCAGCGGCATGGAGAACCTGCGCCTGAACGCCCTGGACATGGAAGCGGCTGTATCGCAGGAGCGGCACCTGCTGGCGCGTGAGTTACATGACTCGATTGCCCAGTCATTGGCTTTTCTGAAAATTCAGGTGCAACTGATGCGCGACGCGCTCAAGACCAATGACCCGGTACAAATTGCGAAAGTGCTGGAGGAGATCGACATTGGCGTGCGCGAAAGTTACGGCGACGTGCGCGAATTGTTGCTGCATTTCAGAACCCGCACCAATGCCGAAGACATTGAGCCAGCGCTGGCCACCACCCTGCGCAAGTTTGAACATCAAAGTGGCATCAAGGCGACACTCACGATGCAGGGCCAGGGCATGCCGCTGTCACCCGAACTGCAAATCCAGGTACTGCACATTGTTCAGGAGGCCCTCTCCAACGTGCGCAAGCACGCCCACGCATCGCAGGTCTGGCTCGATGTGCAGCAACTGCCGGCCTGGCGTTTTGAGGTGCGTGACAACGGCATTGGCTTTGAGCCAGACACTGATGCACTCGACGAAACGCATGTGGGTCTGCGTATCATGTCGGAGCGCTCGCAGCGCATTGGCGCTGGACTCGAAGTTCACTCTTCGCCCTCGCGTGGCAGTTCGATTATTTTGACCTTGGCGCTGCCAGCCCACCCCATCGCCAAGGCCAAAGCCGATGCCCCCATTGAAGCTTGAAATCTGCCATGCCCCTTGTCCCCACCCCGCCGATTCGCATTTTGGTCGTTGACGATCACACCTTGTTTCGCCGTGGTCTCACGGCGCTGCTGGCGCGTGACCCCTACTTGTGCGTCATTGGCGATGCGGCCGACGCCGGCCAGGCACTGCGCAAGGCACAAGAACTGCAGCCAGACCTGATCCTGCTTGACAACCACTTACCGGGTGTCAGCGGCGTGGACGCCCTGCCCGCCCTGCGTGAAGCCGCGCCCAAGGCGGTGATCTTGATGTTGACCGTCAGCGAGGATGAAAACGACTTGGCGGCGGCCTTGCGTGGTGGCGCGGCCGGCTACCTGCTCAAGACCATCGAAGGCGACGCTCTGACCACCGCGATCACGCGCGCCATGCAGGGCGACAGCGTGGTGGCACCCGAGATGATGAACAAGCTGGTCGCAGCCTACCGGGGAACGACCAAAGATATGCCCGGGATCGACACAACGCCGCCCCCAACCGTGCCTACCGATCCTGCCATGGCCAGTCTGTCGCCACGCGAACGCGACATATTGCGTGGCATTGCGCGTGGTGCCAGCAACAAGGAGATTGGCCGCGAGCACGGCATTGCAGAGACCACCGTGAAGATTCATGTGCAGCACATCTTGCGCAAACTCGACGTCAGTTCCCGCGTGCATGCGGCGGTCATTGCCACCGAGCAAGGCCTGCTCTGAGTTGAACACAGCGCCTACCGGTCGCGCTACCCTGGCAACTCTTGGTCGGGCATCGCTGTCAGGCTAAACGGCTCGTCATTTCCACCGAGCTTGTTATCGCCCCACTCAAGCCAGTCCTCGCCAAAGAGCTCCACCGGGTGCGGTGAGCGCTCGTTGGAGCATGCCATCGAATCGATTGAGCAGTATTTGTCACAGCCCCAGCACAACCGTTCTGGTTTGGCCGGATGGATCGGGAATTTCTTATTCATCGTGGTGCTGCTTAAATAACGGCCTTGCCTTGTGAAGTTCAAGTGTAATCAACAGGCCCACTGCCCCGACTGAAGCTGTCGCCGCGGTCGAGATCGTAGGTACCCCATGCCGGCCATTATTGTCGTTGCCCGCCGACACATCAAAACTATTCGGACATGTTGCCCGGTCATGCCGCCAAGGTTCAGGCCCGAGTGCAACGCTTCGCCGAACGGGCCGGACTGGGACTGCATTTTTTGCGCGGCGTTGGCACCGAGGAGTCTGTTCTGCTGGTCTGCGGCCCCGCTACGCGGTGGCGTCCTGGGGCCCATGGTGGACTGAGGGAGAATGGGTCTGGCGATGGAAAGACCGGATTGATCGCGGCTTCATCCGGCGATTCTCTTTCAATACCCCTTGTCAGCAGGATCCACACCCCTTGAAAGCAACAAGATGACTGAACCCAAACCGTTGAAAAGCTGGATCGGCCAATCACCGACCGACGCCCAGCGAACCGACCCGGAACCCGAGGCAGACTCCGAAGCGCTGCAGACCTCGCCCCTGTCTGACACCGCTTATCTGAACGACTTGCGTCGCCAGATGCTCAAGTTTGCGACGCTGCAGCTCTCGAACAGCCATCTGGCCGAAGACGCCGTGCAGGAAGCGCTGATTGGCGCCCTGAAAAACGCCAAGTCATTTGCCGGCCGCGCCGCCCTCAAAACCTGGGTTTTTGCCATTTTGAAAAACAAGATTGCTGACGCTCTGCGCCAGAAGTTGCGCATGCTGGATGCGAGCAACCTGTTGCACGAGGATGAGGAGAAAGAAGACTTTTCAGAACTCTTCGATCAAAGAGGCCATTGGCAGCGCGAACAACGTCCTGCCACGTGGGGCAATCCGCAAGATTGCCTGCGTCAGAGCCAGTTCTGGAAAGTGTTTGAAGTCTGTCTGGAGGGCTTACCCGGCAATCAAGCCAGGGTTTTCATGATGAAAGAATTTGTTGAGTTGGACGCCCATGAAATTTGCACCACGGTGGGCATCACCGTCACCAATCTCCATGTGGTGCTGCACCGCGCCCGCCTGCGCCTGCGTCTGTGCCTGCAGAACAATTGGTTCACCCAAGGAGAGTGTGCATGATGAGCTGCCTGCAATCGACGCGCTTGATCTCCGAGTCCCAAGAACGCGAGTTGTCGCTGCAGGAAAAACTCTCCTTGAAGGTGCACGTCATGATTTGCACGGGATGCAAGAATTTCAGCCTGCAAGTGCCCTTTATCAGCCAGGCCATGCGTGCTTACGCGAACGGCAAAGACGAAGAAAACAAGAGTTGATCCTGGTTTATATGACAAATATGGCCTTAGCCCTCGTCGCGTATGCCTGACACGCTATCAATTTAATATTAATTCAAGGCGCTTTCCAAGGCCTCACGCATTGGTTTTTTTCGGGCGTTCGCCTAGCGTCACAGCGCGATCTTCCGATTCACGCTATAAACGCAGGCCACGCTTCGGGGTCCGGCCCGGCGGCAGAAAGTCCGCGCTGGCGCCACTTGCCCTCCCCTCGCACCTCACCCGAAAGGCTTTTACATGAACACCTTGTTCTCGCGTCGCTGGCTGATCCGCTGCAGTTCCCTGCTGCTGCTGGCAGCGGCCCCGGTCTTTGCCCAAACTGCCGTTCGCGTGGCGTCAAAAATTGACACCGAGGGCTCCCTGCTGGGCAACATGATGATTCAGGTGCTGGAGGCCAACGGCATCAAAACCGAAAACAAGGTGCAACTCGGCGCCACCAAGATCGTGCGCGGCGCCATCACCGCAGGCGAGATTGACCTGTATCCGGAGTACACCGGCAATGGGGCGTTCTTCTTTTCTGATGAAAAAAACCCGGCCTGGAAAAACGCCAAGGCGGGTTACGAGCTGGTGAAAAAGCGCGATGCCGACAAAAACAAGATCGTCTGGCTGGAGCCCGCCCCGGCCAACAACACCTGGGCCATTGCGCTGCGCCAGGATGTGGCCACCAGCAACAAAATCAAATCGCTGGCCGATCTGGGGCCGTGGCTGGCCCAAGGCGGCCAGTTCAAGCTGGCCGCTTCAGCCGAATTTGTCGAGCGCACCGACGCGTTGCCCGCGTTTCAGAGTGCCTATGGCTTCAAGCTGACGCAAGACCAACTCTTGATATTGGCCGGCGGTGACACCACCGTGACCATCAAGGCCGCCGCCCAGCAAACCTCGGGCGTCAACGCCGCCATGGCCTATGGCACCGACGGCGCCATTGCCGCTTTGGGACTGGTGGTGCTTGGCGACCCCAAAGGCATTCAACCGGTCTATGCGCCCGCACCGCTGATCCGGGCGGAAACGCTGGCACGTTATCCGAAGATCAAGGACCTGCTGGCGCCGGTTTTCAGGACACTGGACGGCCCGACGCTGCAAGCCCTCAACGCGAAAATCGCGGTGGAAGGGCAGGACGCCAAGAAAGTGTCTTCTGATTACCTGCGCGCCAAGGGCTTTCTCAAGTGACCGCGCGCGGCGTTGCCGATAACGCGCGACGCTCAGAGGCGCGGTGAAACCACGCGCGTGATGGATGGGGTCAAAAACCGCGTGTTGGCCGTGCTGGTCCTGGCTGGCCTGGTGGCGGCGCTGGGCTTGCCATTTTTGACGCACGCACCCAACCGGCTGGTCGCCGGCAACGCGATCTCGCTGGCGCAGCTGATCAGCGGCAACGCTGCTCACCCGATGGCTATCTGGCGGGCCCTGTTCCCCGCGCTGCTGCTGGTTGTGGCCATCTTCATGCGCCCTGCGCGTGGCACACAAGTCCTGGTCTACGCCTCGGCCACGCTTTTTTTGACGGGCCTGGGTGCTCTGACAGCAAGTCATGCCACACAACTGGGCGCCCAGTCGGGCGCGATCGCCCGCACCTCCCTGGGCGCTGCCTTCTGGCTGCTGGCCGCCTTCAGCTGGCTGGCTGCGACCGACGCCGTGCAGCGGCTGACATTGAGGCCCGGCTGGCGCCTGCTGGGCGCGGGCTTTGTTATCGTGCCGCTCGGACTCATGCTGGCATCCGGGGCGTTCAAGGATATGTCGCTGCTCAAGGAATATGCCAACCGCCAGGATGTCTTCAGTGCGGCGCTGGGGCAGCATGTGCAGATCGTGCTGGCCAGCCTGCTGCCGGCCCTGCTGATCGGCGTGCCGCTGGCACTAGCCGCAAACCGCTCACTGTCTCTGCGAACGCCCTTGTTTGCGGTGCTCAACGTGATTCAGACCGTGCCGTCGATTGCGCTTTTTGCCTTGCTGATGGCACCGCTGGCACTGCTGGGCGCCAGTGTGCCGGTGCTGGCGCAGCTGGGCATCAAGGGCATCGGCTTGGCCCCGGCCGTGATTGCCCTGACGCTGTACGCTCTGCTGCCGGTCGTGCGCAGCACCGCGGCCGGCCTGAGCCAGGTGCCGCAACCGGTGATTGAGGCGGCGCAAGGCATGGGCTTGACGCCACGGCAGGTCTTCTGGCGCGTCGAGCTGCCGCTGGCCTTGCCGGTTTTTCTCGCGGGGCTGCGCGTGGCCACGGTCCAGACCATCGGCATGGCGGTGGTGGCGGCCTTGATTGGCGCGGGCGGATTTGGCGCCATCGTGTTTCAAGGTTTGCTCAGCGGTGCGCTGGACCTGGTGCTGCTCGGCGTGCTGCCGGTGGTCGCCATGGCCGTGGCGGTGGACGCCTTGCTCAAGACCCTCAGCCTGGCGCTGGAGCGTAACGTCAATGATTGAACTTCAGCATGTCTCCAAAGCCTTCAACGGCCTCACCGTCATCGACGACCTGAGCCTGCACATTGCGCGCGGAGAGTTCACCGTGATTCTGGGCAGCTCGGGCTCGGGTAAATCGACTTTGCTCAAGATGATGAACCGGCTGCTGGAACACGACAGCGGGCGCATCCTGTTTACCGGCAATGAGATTCGCAGCTTTCGCCCCGAAGCCATTCGCCGCCGCATGGGTTACGCGATCCAGTCGGTCGGGTTGTTTCCGCACTGGAGCGTCGAGAAAAATATTGCCACGGTGCCGACGCTGCTCAAATGGCCCGCAGAGCAAGTCCAGGCGCGCGTGACAGAGTTGATGACGCTGCTGCAGCTCACGCCCGAGCTGTACCGCAAGCGCTATCCGCACCAGCTCTCGGGCGGCCAGCAGCAGCGCGTCGGCGTGGCGCGGGCACTGGCCGGCAAACCCGAAGTGCTGCTGATGGATGAACCGTTCGGCGCGCTCGACCCGGTCACACGCGCCGCGTTGCAACTGGAGATTGCGCACATTCACAAGGCTTTTGGCACCACCATTGTGCTGGTCACGCATGACATTGACGAAGCGCTCAGCCTGGCAACAAACATCGTCTTGTTAGAGCACGGTCGCATCGTGCAAAGCGGCACGCCGCTGCAGATGCTCTCCAGCCCGGCCAACGACTTTGTGACTGATTTTTTTGGCCGCAGCGATGTTGGCATCAAGCTGCTGGGCCTGCAGAACGTGGCCACGCGGCTGCGCCCAGGCGTGCGCGCGGCTGGCGAGCCGGTGCTCGCGAGCCTGAGCTTGCGCGAGGCCCTGTCGGTGTTTTTGGTACGCCGGGTGGAACGCCTGGCGGTGGTGGACGGCGACGGCCACGCCCTGGGCGCCATCGACATCGCGGACCTGCTGGACCTGCGGCCATGAGCGGCGCAGCGCCTGCCAGCGCCATCCGCCGCGCCTGGGCGCGTGACCCCTTGCTGTGGGCCTTGGCGGCCTTGCTGTTGCTGATTTTCGGCATGGCTCAATTGCAGCCGCTGTTTGCCGCGCTGTTTCCGGCGCTGCAGCGGCCGGTGTACGCGCAGGACAGCTTTTGGTCGCTGACCGTGTCGCACCTGAAAATCGTCAGTCTGTCCAGCGGCTTCGCCGTGCTCGCGGGTGTCACGGCGGGAATATTTGCCACCCGCGCTAGCGGGCGTGAGTTTCGCCCTTTGATTGAAACCGTGGTCGCCGCCGGGCAGACCTTTCCACCCGTGGCGGTCTTGGCCGTGGCCGTGCCCGTGGTGGGTTTTGGTGAAGCACCGGCCTTGATCGCGCTGGCGCTGTATGGCTTGCTGCCGGTGCTGCAAAGCACCCTGGCCGGAATCGCGTCGGTGCCACCAGCGACGCAGGAAGCCGCCGAAGGTCTGGGGCTCAGCTCATGGCAGCGCTTGCTGCACGTTGAGCTGCCGCTGGCGGCCCCGGTGATTCTGGCGGGCGTGCGCACCTCGGTCATCATCAACATCGGCACCGCGGCCATTGCCTCGACCGTCGGCGCCAAGACGCTCGGTTTGCCGATCATCGTGGGCCTGAGCGGCTTCAACACCGCGTATGTGCTGCAGGGCGCCATGCTGGTGGGTTTGCTGGCCGTGGTCACCGACCTGGTATTTGAGCGGCTGGCGCAGCAGTTGGGGCGCTGGCAGGCAGCGGCATAAGCCGCCCGGCGCAGCCGATGCTGCCTGCAATACCCGCAACAGGGAAAGGGTGTCAGGGTCAGCGCTGGCTCAGAGCCAGAAGACTGAAGTCATAATCAATATGATAGCGTCATAGCCTTATTTGACGAGGGCTACCGCCATTATTTACCAATAAAAAACGCGAGTCTCTGGTGGTGGACTTCCGCCGCCACACGACAACCAAGGCCGGCCGAACATCAGCCTATTCATAAGGTATAAAATATATAGACCTTCAAAATTCTAACGTCCATGGACTTCCAGAAAATGAGATTCCAACATCACGTTTCAAGCCCGCCCAAGCCCGGCGAGCCCTGCCTCAAACGCCCCACAGGAGTTGCATCATGACCATCACCCTCACCCAAGCGGCGGCCAAGCAGATCCGCGCGCAAATTGCCAAGCGTGGCGCCGGCCTGGGCTTGCGCGTCGGCGTCAAAACCGTCGGCTGCTCGGGCTTTGCCTACACCTATGAACTGGCCGACGAGGTGCGCGAAGGTGAGCAGCGCTTTGACGCCCACGGTGCCACGCTGCTGATCGCCCCGCAAAACCTGCTCACGCTTGACGGCGCCAGCCTCGACTTTGTCACCGAGGGGCTCAAGCAGAGCTTCCAGTTTGACAACCCCAATGTGGGCAACACCTGCGGCTGCGGCGAGAGCTTCAGCCTCAAGACCGGCGCTGGCAAGGCAGTAGCAGCATGAGCGCCATTCTCGACAACCTGGTCAACCAGCCCTACAAGCATGGCTTTGTCACCGACATCGAATCGGACGTGGCGGCCAAGGGCCTGAGTGAAGACACCATCCGGCTGATCTCCGCCAAGAAGAACGAGCCCGAGTGGCTGCTTGAATTCCGCCTGAAGGCCTTTCGCCATTGGCTGACGATGACCGATCCCGGCTGGGCCAACGTCAAGCATCCCAAGATCGATTTCCAGGCGATCAGCTACTACGCGGCGCCCAAACCCAAGGCCAAACTCAAGAGCATGGACGAGGTCGATCCCGAGTTGCTGCGCACCTTTGAAAAACTCGGCGTGCCGATGCACGAGCGCGCCGCGCTCGCGGGCGTGGCGGTCGATGTGATTTTTGACAGCGTCTCGGTCACCACCACCTACAAGGCCAAGCTGGCTGAAGTCGGCATCATTTTTGGTTCCATCTCCGAGGCGGTGCAAACCCACCCCGAGTTGATCAAGCAGTACCTGGGCAGTGTGGTGCCATCGGCCGACAACTACTACGCCGCGCTCAATTCGGCGGTGTTCACCGACGGCTCGTTTTGCTTCATTCCCAAGGGCGTCAAATGCCCGATGGACCTGTCCACCTACTTTCGCATCAACACCCAGGACACCGGCCAGTTTGAACGCACCCTGATCGTGGCTGAAGAGGGCGCGTCCGTGTCTTACCTGGAAGGCTGCACCGCGCCGCAGTTCGACACCAACCAGCTGCACGCTGCCGTGGTGGAACTGGTGGCGCTGGACAACGCCGACATCAAATACTCCACCGTGCAAAACTGGTACGCCGGCGATGAGAACGGCGTCGGTGGCATCTACAACTTCGTGACCAAACGGGGCGTGTGCCGGGGCGTCAACTCGCGCATTTCCTGGACGCAGGTGGAAACCGGCTCGGCCATCACCTGGAAATACCCGTCGTGCATTTTGCTGGGCGACAACTCGGTGGGTGAGTTCTATTCGGTCGCGGTGACCAACCACCATCAGCAGGCCGATACCGGCACCAAGATGATCCACATCGGCAAGAACACCCGCAGCACCATCGTCAGCAAGGGCATCTCGGCCGGTCAGTCGAGCAACAGCTACCGCGGTCTGGTCAAGGTGATGCCGGGTGCAACAGGCGCGCGCAACTACTCGCAGTGCGACTCGATGCTGGTGGGCGCCAAGTGCAGCGCCAACACCTTCCCGTACATCCAGGTGCGCAACCCCAGCGCCCAGGTGGAGCACGAGGCATCCACCTCAAAAATTGGCGAAGACCAGATGTTTTATTTTGCGCAGCGCGGCATCGGGGCTGAAGAAGCCGTCTCGATGATCATCAATGGTTTTTGCAAGGACGTGTTTCAACAGTTGCCGATGGAGTTCGCGGTTGAAGCCACCAAATTACTCGGATTCAAATTGGAAGGAAGCGTAGGATGATTATCGAAAATAGCCCCACATTGCTGGAAGTCCGCGGCCTGTGCGCCAGCGTCAACGGGACCGACATTCTCAAAGGGCTCAACTTCAGCGTCAAGCGCGGTGAAGTGCACGCCATCATGGGGCCCAACGGCTCAGGCAAGAGTACTTTCGCCAAGGTGTTGGCGGGCCACACGGCCTACCAGGTGACGGGCGGCGAGGTGCTGTTTGAGGGCAAGAACCTGCTCGAACTGTCCCCGGAGCTGCGCGCGCGTGCCGGGGTTTTTCTGGCCTTTCAGTACCCGATCGAGATCCCCGGCGTGGGCAACAGCCAGTTTCTGCGGCTGGCCTACAACACCGTGCAGGCCGAGCGTGGCCATGAGGAGTTGGACCCGCTGGAGTTTGACGACCTGGTGCGCGAGAAGATGAAGCTCCTGGAGATGAGCCCCGAGTTTCTGGAGCGCAGCGTCAACGAAGGATTTTCCGGCGGCGAGAAAAAGCGCAACGAGATTCTGCAGATGGCGCTCCTGGAACCCAGCCTGGCGATCCTGGATGAAACCGACTCAGGCTTGGACATCGACGCGCTGCGCGTGGTGTCGCAAGGCGTCAATCACCTGGCCAACAAGGACAACG
>JBBQQX010000086.1:0-14675 GCA_038215405.1 Burkholderiales bacterium | reverse complement strand
AACAGAAAGCAGGCGGCTATCCCAACGTAGTGCAGATAGAGCATTGTCTCCGGCTCAAAAATGCTCAAAAAATAATCGCCGGGTGCCGCAAAAAATGGGTAGATAAGAAGACTCGACGCCGCACACACCAGATAAAGGCTGTAACGGGTCTTGGCATAAATCAATAAGAAGAAAAGGCCAAAAAACGCAATGACGTAAGCGGCAATCATGCGCGACTCACCACCCAATATCTGAAACATCACCAGACCGGTGTCGTGCTTGTCGTACTTGCGCAATTCGAATGGCAACTGATAAATGCCGGACATCAATGGCGTATCGACACGAATGGCGATCGACTGATGCTCTTTGATCTTGAAGCGCACAGGAATGGCCTGAATCGAAAAATAGCGCTCGACATTGATGTTGTTTGGACGGCGATAAATCTCCTCGCCGTCCACATACACATTCACGCGCCCCATGTAGGCATTGACCAACAAGACCGCTTCCTGACCGACCAGCGAGGGGGCGAATTCGACGGTACCCCGATACCAGCCCACCGGAAACACTTTCTTGTCGTCATAAACACCTTTCCAGGGTCCGGGCGCCTTGACTAGGCGCCAGCCCGAAGTGTCGAGATCGACGTTCTTGTTTTGCGGCAAATCGTCTCGGCTAAAAAGCCACCTGCCGCTCAATTTGAAGGGTTTGTCCAGATTGTCAATCTGAATCCGGCAGGAGGTGCAGCCTGGCGGCGTTGCGCTGACCGCCGGGCTTTGCGCGACCGTGGTCGCTGCGAAACCCAAGAGAACTGACAGAAATGCCAGCCAGCGTATGATTTTTGTCAACATGGTGTTCGCTCAGAGAAGAATTGTTGTCTTTATATAACCCTTGGCAAAAGTATAGGCCACACGCATGCGGCGAAACGTCAAGGTTTACCCTGTCAGCGTGGCGACAGCGAGCAACGTGGTTTAGCAGCTCGCAGCCCTCACCGACACGTCAAGGGCTTGAGGGCGACCGTTTGATGCGCGCGGCTTTCAGGCCTGTCTCGACTGCCTACCAGCAAGTCGGCGAGCCCCTCAGTGCAAGAAGCTCAAGCAGGCGCCGGAACCAGAAAGTCGCGGCTGATACTGGCCCCGAGGTCATTGATACGGTCCAGAAACTGTGTCAGGAACGCATGCAGGCCTGTGGCCAGAATCTCGTCGATGCGCCCGTACTTCAGATCGGCGCGCAACTTGCCGGCGCGGCGCTGGGTTTCCCCCGATTGCTCACTGCCCACCAACTCCAGATTACTGACCACTTCGTTCAAACTGGCGTGCAGCGAACGCGGCATGTCGGCACGCAGAATCAGCAGTTCAGCCACCCGTTCAGGCTTGATGATGTCCCGGTACACCTTGCGATAGACCTCAAAGCCCGACACGCTGCGCAGAATCGCGCTCCAGTGGTAAAAGTCGTATTCCATCACCTTGCCGTTGGATGCACCAAAAAACTCACTTTGCAGCGCATGAAACTTCACATCCACCAGCCGCGCCGTGTTGTCGGCACGCTCCAGGAAGGTACCCAGACGCATGAAGTGCAGCGCCTCGTCCATCAGCATCGTACCCACCGTTACGCCACGCGACAAATGCGAACGGAACTTGACCCACTCAAAAAACTGTGCGGGATCACGCTCAAACTCGCCCGACTTGATCATGCGCTGCACCTCCAGCCAAGTCTGGTTTTGCGTCTCCCAGACTTCGGTGGTGAGGGTGCCGCGGACCGCGCGCGCGTTCTCACGTGCGGCACTCAGGCATGAGACGATGCTGGACGGATTGCTGTCGTCCTTGACCATGAAGTCCATCACGTTGCCCACGTTGATCTCGTCGTAGGCCTCGGCGTAGCTCGGAAGCAATTCACTGATACTCAGCAAGCCCTTCCAGCCGACCTGCGCTGCCGCACTCGATTGGGGCAAGAGCGAAGTCTGATAATTTACATCGAGCATGCGGGCCGTGTTTTCGGCTCGTTCCGTGTAGCGCGACATCCAGAACAGGTGATCGGCAGTGCGTGACAGCATGTTTTTTCTCCTTGGGCTCAGGACGATTGGGTTTGTGACTGTGTCTGCGACGACGTCGCTGCAGTCTCGGGCACGCTTGGCAAAGTGGGTGCCTCTGGCGCCTCTTCAGGTTCTAGCACCCAGGTATCTTTGGTACCTCCACCTTGCGATGAATTGACCACCAGCGAGCCCTCTTTCAGGGCCACTCGGGTGAGGCCACCCGGCACCATTTGCACCGTCTTGCCACTGAGCACATAAGGCCTCAGGTCAATGTGGCGCGGCGCAATGCCGCTCTCCACAAAGGTCGGACAGCTCGACAAACTCAGGGTCGGCTGCGCAATGTAGCCACTCGGGTTGGCCAGCACCGCTTTACGAAAAGTCTCAATCTCGGCGCTGGTGGCGGCCGGCCCGACCAGCATGCCATAGCCGCCGGCACCGTGCACCTCTTTCACCACCAGTTCTTTCAGATGGGCCAGCGTATAGGCCAGATCGTCCTTGTTGCGGCACATGTAGGTCGGCACGTTGTTGAGGATCGGCTTTTCAGCCAGATAAAACTCGATCATCTTGGGCACAAAGGGGTAGATCGACTTGTCGTCCGCCACGCCGGTGCCCACCGCGTTGCAGATGCTCACGTGGCCAGCGCGGTACGCCTCCATCAGACCGGCACAACCCAGGGTTGAGGTAGCCCGGAATGCTTTGGGGTCCAGGAAGTCGTCATCCACCCGGCGGTAGATTACATCGACCCGCTTGGGGCCACGCGTGGTACGCATGTACACAAAGCTGTCTTTCACAAACAGGTCTTGCCCTTCAACCAGTTCCACACCCATTTGCTGCGCCAGAAAGGCGTGTTCAAAATAGGCACTGTTGTGCATGCCCGGGGTCAGCACCACCACGGTCGGCTCGGCGGTGGTGGCCGGACTGCTGTCACGCAGGGTCTCCAACAGCAAGTCGGGGTAATGCGCAATCGGCGCCACCCGGTGCGCGTTGAACAACCCCGGAAACAGCCGCATCATCATCTTGCGGTCTTCCAGCATGTAGCTCACGCCACTGGGCACGCGCAGGTTGTCTTCCAGCACGTAATACTCGCCCTCGCCTGCCCCATTGGTTGCCCGTACGATGTCGACGCCCGAAATATGCGAGTAAATATGGTTGGGCACCTCGACGCCGATCATCTCAGGGCGAAACTGCGCGTTGTGCTCGACCTGCTCGCGCGGCAGCACCCCCGCCTTGATGATCTCCTGCTCATGGTAGACGTCATGCAGAAAGCGGTTGAGTGCCGTCACCCGCTGCACCAGGCCGCGCTCCAAAAAGGCCCAGTCCTGCGCCGCAATGATGCGCGGGATCAGGTCAAACGGAATCAGCCGTTCGGCACCAAAGCCCTCTTCGTCCTTTTCCCCGTAAACGGCAAAGGTGATGCCGACGCGGCGGAAGATCATCTCGGCCTCTTCGCGCCGCTTGGCCATCATGTTGCCGGGTTGGCGCGCCAGCCACTCGTCGTAGATCTTGTAGTGGTCCCGAATCTGCCCGCCCTTCGTGAAGAAGTTGTAAGGCAGCTCGGTGTACATCTCGTCAAATTTTTGCATAAGCTGGTCACTCCTGACCTCTAGCTTAGCAAGCTTTACGCCAACCCAAAATGGTGCATCGCCGCCATCCGTCCATTTTTAATCAAAATGCTGTCCGGTGCGACTCTGGAGACGCCAACTGCTAGACCGCGAAGAGGAACGACTTCTTCAGCCCTGCCGCTTGGGCGGGCTCAACAAGGTTCCTGCAGTGCTTTCCAGCGCTTGATACGAAGCGCCTTGAGTAACTACTAAATAGATAGCTACTGACGCTTACTGATCGTGGGCTAGAGCCAAAAAAGGCTTAAAGATTCGGCCACTTTGTGGTGACTGCAGGCCATTGGCTGGGGCCGCGCTGTGATTGAAGCGCAGCACCTCCGCGCCCAAGAGCAGCCTTACTCCTGCGCAGCGCGGATCGTGTCGCGTCCGTTGCGATCCTTCACCCGGCCCAGGTCGGCATCGAGCGCACGGGCCAGTTTGTCGACGGCGGAGATGAAGGCGGCAGCCATTTTGTCCGCATCGCCCGTCACTGTGACCGGCTGGCGGCTGGCCACGCGAGCCTCAAGGCGGCATCGTTTGTCGTTGACACCCGACTTGGCGCCGTCCACGTCCGTCAGAAAAACTTCCAGGCGGGTGACATGGTCCTTGAAGCGGGTCAGGCGGCTGCTGGCCTCATCGCGCACCCATTGGGCCAGAGCCTCGCCACCGTGGATGTGGTCGTCGGTATTAACTTGTACTTGCATGCTGTCACTCCTGGGTTAAGTCCGGCGCACTGGCCGGAAACGGCAATCGAATAGAAGTCATTACATCACGCTTGCCACGGCGGCCCTGAAGACTACAAGGGTTTCAGACTCCTGTGTCATCACATTGACCTGGTGCACGGTGGCAAGATCGTCCCTACAGTTAACAATGCTGATTTGCAACACCACCCGCGTCGACCTGTTTCCTGCGTCCTTGTGTGCGTCGTCTCGCCGACTGTGGTCGGGCAAATCTGGTCGCTCAATGGCAGCGACGGCACGATGGAAGAATCTCGTTTGATCATCGTCAACTCAACGGGCCGGCGACGCGTCGATGTTGTTTTTCACCCAACCAAAGAGTGCACACTTGGCCTGTTCTTCCTTACCAAAATCAACCATGAACGAAACGCAAACACCGCTCTGGTTACGCCGCATCGTGCTCGCCGGCTTGCTGGGCGCCTTGCTGCTGGCCGGCTTTGTGGTGATGCAGCCGTTCATGGCCGCCATCGCCTGGGCTGCCATCCTGACTTATGTATCGTGGCCGTTGCACCTGCGGGTATTGGCACGGTTGGGCGGGCGCCGGACTTGGGCCGCCTTGGTCATGACGCTCGCGCTGACCCTGGTGCTCGGGTTGTCGCTGTTGTGGGCCGGCTTGTTGTTGCACAGTGAAGGGCTGGCGGCGGTGCGTGAGGTCGCCAGGTTATTGGAAAGTGGCGTGCGCCTGCCGGAATCGATCCTGAGCATTGCGTGGCTGGGGCCGTGGCTGCAGGAGCGCTTGAACGCGCTCAGCGGTGACAGAGCCGCCTGGGGTGTGCCGATCTCGGACCTGGCCGACCAATGGGGTGGCCGCGCCATGCGCCTGGTTGGTGATCTTGGTCTGAATGCACTGCGTCTCGGTTTTGCTTTGCTGACCTCGTTTTTCCTGTTCCGCGACGGCGAGCGCGTGCTGGCGCAATTGCGCAGCATTTTGTACGGCCTGCTCGGCAATCGCGTACAGGGCTATTTCGAGGCGGTCGGCGACACCACGCGTGCCGTGGTTTATGGCCTGTTGCTGGCGGCCCTGGCGCAGGGGCTGTTGGCGGGACTGGGCTACTGGATCGTGGGCGTGCGCGCGCCCGTGTTCTGGGGCGCAGCGACGGCCGTCGTGGCTCTGATTCCCTTCGGCGCCCCCGCGATCTGGGGATCCATCGGCCTCTGGCTGTTGCTCACGGGTCAGGTCAGCGCCGGTGTCGGTTTGTTGCTCTGGGGCGCGCTGGCCGTGAGCTGGGTTGACAACCTGGTGCGCCCATTGGTCATCAGCGGCGTGGCCAAGATTCCATTTCTGCTGGTGCTGTTTGGCGTACTGGGCGGTCTGGTGGCCTTCGGGCTCATCGGCCTGTTTGTAGGGCCGGTGATTCTGGCCATTTTGCTGGCGCTCTGGCGTGAATGGGCGGCAGACAATGCCGACATGCGTGAGTCCCCACCCGCTTGACGCTCTCGGGCGATCACTGCCACTATTTTCTGAGTAACACTTCCGGGTTCAGCGGCGTGAGAGGCTTGCCCTGCGTGATAAATCCAATCAGGTTGTCGGATGCCAGGTTGGCCATCGCCAGGCGCGTGGGCAGAGTGGCGCTGGCAATATGCGGGGTCAGCACCACGTTGGGCAGCGTCAATAAACCGGGATGCACGGCGGGCTCGCCTTCGAACACGTCCAGCCCGGCCGCCGCAATGGTCCGGTCATGCAGGGCTTCGGCCAAGGCGGCGTCATCCACGATGCCGCCACGGGCGATGTTAACCAGCGTGGCGCTGGGCTTCATCTGCGCCAGCTCATGCGCCCCAATGGCATGGTGCGACTCTGTGCAATACGGGAGCACCAGAACCAGGTGGTCTGCAGTCTTGAGCAATTCCTGTTTACTGACGTAACTCGCCCTGCAGTCAAGTTCAGTGGCTGCGTCCAGCCGGGAGCGGTTGTGGTAGATCACCTTCATGCCAAAGCCAAGCGCGCCACGCTTGGCGATGCCCTGCCCGATCCGACCCATGCCCAGGATGCCGAGTGTGCTGCCGTGAACCTCAGAGCCGGCGAACATGTCATAGCGCCAGCGCGTCCACAGGCCAGCGCGCAAGAAACGCTCAGCCTCGGCCATGCGCCGCGCGGTCGCCATCAGCAGGGCGAAGCCAAAGTCGGCGGTAGTCTCGGTCAGCACGTCGGGCGCGTTGGTGGCCAGCACACCGGCGGCGGTCATGGCCCCAAGGTCGAAATTGTTGTAGCCGACCGTCATGTTGGCGCAGATTTTCAGATCAGGACAGGTCGCCAGCAGCGTGGCGTCAATGCGCTCGGCGCCGGTGGCAAACAGGCCCTGCTTACCCTGCAAATTCTGAATCAATTGAGCAGGCGTCCAGGACTCATCCGCTTGATTGGTCGCCACCTCGAAATGCAGCGCCAGCTTTGCGGCGACTTCTGGGAAGATGGCGCGGGCGATCAATATCTTGGGCCGCATCTTGGTTCTTGGAAGGTTTGGTGAAGCGGCAGTGTCAATGCAAAAGCCGGTATTGCACGATGTAAACCGCTGCACCGGAAAAATAGCCAATCAAGGCCAGCCCGCTGATCTTGCGCATGTACCAGATGAAATCAATCTTCTCCAGCCCCATGGCGGCCACACCCGCTGCCGAGCCGATGATCAGAATGGAGCCGCCGGTACCGGCGCAGTAAGCAATGAATTCCCACAGAGAACTGTCAGTGGGGTACTGCGCCAGGTTGTACATTCCCATGGAGGCAGCCACCAGCGGCACGTTATCCACTACGGCGCTGGCAAGGCCAATGACCATGACGATGATTTCCTGGCGTCCCACTAACTCGTCGAGTGATTTCGCCAGGGCGGTCAGGATATGGGTGTGTTCCAGCACCGCCACGGCCATCAGGATGCCGATGAAGAAGACGATCGAGCTCATGTCAATGCGCGTCAGCGCGCGCACCAGCGTGAGATGTTGCTTCTGGCTTTCGTCCTTCTTCAGGTGCAACAAATCGCCCACCATCCACAGCATGCCCAGGCCGAATAGGATGCCCATGAAGGGCGGCAGGTGCGTCACAGTCTTGAACACCGGCACGCCCACCAAAATAGCCAGGCCGAGAAACAGCATCAGGTTGCGCTCGAAAGCGCTCGAGTGCAGCGTGTCTCTGTTCTGCTGGCGTGGCGGCGCCACCACCGGTCGCGTGCCCAGGACGAAACTGGTCACGACCAAGGGTACGAGCAGATTGACCAGTGAAGGCAAGAAAAGGCTCTTCATGATCGCCAACGTGGTGATCTGGCCACCGATCCAGAGCATGGTGGTGGTGACGTCGCCGATGGGCGTCCAGGCGCCGCCGGCGTTGGCCGCGATGACAATGATGCCGGCAAAGAACAGGCGGTCTTCCCGCTTGTCGAGCAGCTTCTTCATGAGCGCAATCATGACGATGGTGGTGGTCAGATTGTCCAGGATGGAGCTGAGGAAGAACGACACAAAACCGATCATCCACATCAGCGTCGACAGGCGGGTCGTCTTGATGCGCGAGGTGACAACCTGAAAGCCTTCATGCGCGTCGACCACCTCGACGATCGTCATGGCCCCCATCAAGAAGAAAACGATCTGCGCGGTACCCATCAGCGAGCGGTTGAGGTCTGCATTGACCTGGTTCACATCACCGCTGACGAGTGCATAAATGCTCCACAACCAGCCCGCACCCAAGAGTGCCGAGGCCGACTTGTTGATCTTGAGCGGATGCTCCAGCGCAATCGCCAGGTAGGACAAGACAAAAATGATGGAGATGGCGGCAATCAAGGGATACCTCGGGGCAAGACTCTCAACGGAGAATCAATGAAAATAGTAGCGCGCTGATTATGCAGGCAGTGTCATGTCAAAACCCTGACGCGCGTCAAGCCGGAAGACTCGTCGTGACGAGTTTTTTCTTACATCGAAACGCCGAGTCTGCCAACCGGCGGACCGAACGCAGTAGCTTGATGACGATCTGTCATGGTCGGGTATGCGCCGGGTTTGAATCCAGATTTAACGTGCCTGGCGCACAGCCTGATAAACCTGAGTGCAGGCCGTAGGTCACGCCAGCCAGTGCGTGAACTCAGCCACCGGCACGCGCGGCGTTTGAAAGGTGTTGACCACGTCGTCTTCATCGGCATAACCCAGTGCCATGCCACAGACCAGCATCTCGTCGACACCGGCACCGATGTGCGGCAGGATGATCTTCGCAAAGCCGTTCCACGCCGCTTGCGGGCAGGTATGCAGGCCGCGCGCGCGGGCCGCCACCATGAGGCTCTGCAGAAACATGCCATAGTCCAGCAATGAGCCGCGTCCCATCACGCGGTCCAGCGTGAACATCAGGCCGACCGGCGCGTCAAAAAAACGGTAATTGCGCTGATGCTGCCAGTGCATCTTGTCCTTGTCGCCCTTGCCGATGCCCAGCAAGTTGTACAGGCCCCAGCCGTTCTCACGGCGCCGGTCGATGTAGGGGCTGACCCATTTTTCGGGGTAATAGTCATATTCTTCGCGGTACTCACTCAGCAAGGCCGGGTTGGCTCGCACGGCGTCATGCGCGGCGCACACTTTGTCGCTCAACGCAGCGCGGCTCTCGCCTTGCAGCACGTACACCTTCCAGGGCTGCGTGTTGGTGCCCGAGGGTGCGCGGCTGGCGACCTGCAGCAAGTCTGTGAGGGTTTGACGGGGCACTGGCGCTTGCGTGAAAGCACGCACCGACATGCGCGAGGTGATGGCCGCGTCCACGAGCGCGGCATTCAGGTTGGCAGAATCCAGGCTGGTTGATGTCATAGCAGTGTTTCCAATACAGTTTTGAGATTGAGCGGCAAAGGAGTCGGGCGCCGGCTTTGCTTGTCCACATAAACGTGGATAAAGTGACCCCGAGCAGCAGTCAACGGCTCGCCTTGCGCAAACAGTCCCACCTCGTAGCGCACACTGGACGCGCCCAAGCGCGCCACGCGTATGCCGGCCTCTACCGTCTGCGGAAAGGCCAGCGGCGAGAAGTAGTTGCACTGGGTTTCAATCACCAGTCCGATGATGTCGCCCTGGTGAATATCAAGCACGCCGTGTTCGATCAGGTGGGCGTTCACCGCCGTGTCAAACCAGCTGTAATAGACCACGTTGTTCACATGACCGTAGGCATCGTTGTCCATCCAGCGCGTGCCGATGCTGCGAAACACCTTGTAGGCACTGCGTGGCGCGGGTTGAGGCTTGTCAGATTTGGCTTCAGTCATGGGGACTTATTTTGCCAGTGCCATGCGCAGCACTGAGTCACCCGCGTTCAAGATGAGTGCACGACGAGCAACCAGGCACGGCGCTTTTTAGAATTCTTGTACTAAATTGTTGCAACGCAACAAAAAGCACTTGCATCGGCTTGTCATCTCCCTATAATTCGAGCCATGCTGCACTGCAACATAAACCAAGTCGAGACTGGGTTTCGGGGCAGATACTTTTTTATCTTCACTCTCAAAGGAAAATCATTATGTTGACCGTCGAACAAGTCCTGGCTTCACAAAAAGCAAACGTCGAAACCCTGTTGGGCCTGACCACCAAGGCCTTTGAAGGCATGGAGCGCATCGTTGAACTGAACATGACCGCCTCCAAAGCCGCTCTGGCCGAGACCAGCGAAACCGCCAAAGCCCTGTTGAGCGCCAAAGACGCACAAGAGCTGCTGGCCCTGCAATCGAGCCTGATGCAACCGCTGGCAGAAAAGACCGCTGCCTACAGCCGTCATCTGTATGACATCGCGACCGGCTCCACCGCTGAACTCAGCAAGGCTTTCGAAGGCCAGGCCGCCGAAGCACAGCAAAAATTCATGGGTATGGTCGAAGACGCCGCCAAGAATGCACCAGCCGGCTCAGAGTCTGCTGTTGCGGTCATGAAAAGCGCCGTCGCTGCGGCCAGCAATGCGCTGGAATCAGTGCAAAAAGCAGTGCAACAAGCAACCGAAGTGGCTGAAGCCAACTTCAACGCAGTCTCCGCGACCGCTGTGAATGCTGCCAAGCCTGCCGGCAAAAAGCGCTAATTCGACATTCGGGTGAAGTCAGTAGAGATAAAACTCCGTTCTGGAGCGATATCTCTACAAAAATTAGGGCAAACCCTGAGATACTTGATCCAAGTTAGATTTTTGAGAAACAGGTAGTTTCTTACTGGTTGTCTCCTCGGGTCCTTTCGAAACCTTCTGGTTCAGGGACTCCTTAAGGGCTGGTCGCAAGATCAGCCCTTTTTTTTGGCACTTATGGGTGTTAATAAGCTGATGGCCAAAACCTATATAAATCAGTACGTTATGTCGGTTTCGAAGTTAGAGAAAACAAAATTAGGGGGCACCTCAGCTTCCTTGCTGGGCTAGGGCGAAACGTCGTGCAGCGCCTGGGGGCTAGGTGCGGTCAAAAGCGCCTAGAAATTAGGCAAAAATCAGAAAAAAATAATAGCTCACGTCGCTTGGTTATGCCCCCTGAGAAGGAAATTAGGCCGGGGGCATCGCGGCCAGCTTTGCTGCCGATTTCTCCAGTCCCCCCAGAATGGCGTCTGCGACCGGTTGAGGAAAGCCAGGGGGGAGCCGGGCGGCGATGGTCGTGACCACACCCGGTGTGCGCTCTATGAGCCGCTGAATGAGGGGCTCAGCGTCCTTGCCGTACCCGCATTGCGAGGCCATCGCGTTGAAGTGACGCCTCTGAACGTCCTTAAATAGGTAGTGCTTGTTCTTCCCGGTCGCAGCCATGGCAAGTCTGGCGTTGTGCCACGACCACTGACTTGCCCCGTTGCCAGCGACAGGCCATATCGACACGACGTCGTAAAGTGGCGTCAGCCGGTACCGCCCTCCGGCCAGCAGCTGAATGCTGAAATTCTTCGCATGGCCGTCGGGCGCTGCCATCATCCAAAACAGGACCTGGGCTGAAAGAAGTGTCTCGATGTCCTCCTTGGCGCGCTCTGACTGCCTGATAAGCTGTGCGAGCTCCCGCACCCCGGGGCCACCGTCGGCTTCGTATTTTTGGATAGGGGGCACACCCAGTGCCTGGCAAAAGTCTTCCTGGGGAAGGCGCATCAACCACTTGCCAGATGAATTCATCTGGCGGTCAAAGCGCTTAACGCTTAGAACGCGCTGGGCCCCGAAGTACAGAATCTGGCTTTTGGCAACGGGCAGCCCGTACGCCTCCAGAATGTTGAGGCAGAGCCACTCGTTTTCGACCGAGGTGCTGAGGTCCACCTTTTTGTTGCCAACAAGGCCCAGAGGCAATTTCAGGATGTGGGTAGTGGGTGTCGCCCCGTGTGGACGCATCCACTGGTTGCCATGCCACAGGAGGGCTGTCTTCTCTTGGGCGCCCGCCAGAGAAATCCGAAACTCGTCTTCATCAACGTCCTGCGACCCGAAGCCGGCGGGGGTAACCACGCGCAAGAGGTACTGCTCCACCTCTTTGTCATCAAGAGGAACTCCTTCAATTCGGTCGAAACCCTCCGGCCCGCTACCTTCGGGCAGCAGCTGGACTGCTCCCACGCAATCGCGCCCGATGGCCTGCAGCAGGTCGAAGGCCCCGGTGGACTCGGTCTTGAACTTTGTTGCCAGGCGCTTTCGAATCACGTCGCTGTCCGGGAGCAGGTTCTCGAAATAGTTGTTGACCTTGTCCCCTTTTAGGGCAGAGGCATCTACCCCGAACGGCAAAGACAGCGAGAGGGGTCGGCCGGCCACCGAGGACATCCAGGCGGGGTCGTACTGCAACTCCATGTCGCCACGTGCCGGAATACGCCAAACCCCGACCCGCTCTCCGTTGGACCAGACCGACAAGGCCTTTGCATGAGACTTACGGCCCATGACTACCACTCCGAGGGCAAAGGCCCGGAACGGGTGTCAGCTTTTTTCTGCAGGAAAAGCTCCAGCCCCAAGCTGCTGCAAAGCGCCAGCAGCTGGTCCACGCTCGCGCTTCCCGGGCTGAGCTCTAACTGCGACAGCCGGGACTGGCTCACCCCGATGCGGGAGGCCAATTCGGCTTGGGTTAAGGCTCCTGCCTTGCGGGCGGTTTGCAGCAGGTGGCCCAGTTGGTTCGCGGTTAAAAGAACGTGTTTCATTTTTACTCGTGTGGCTAATAAACGAATTTTATTTGTTTAGCTAATAAATGGCAAATACTACTTTGGCTGCTGGGGATAGCCTAGAACGTCAGCGAATTGTCGGTGCCCTCCCCCTCGCCAAGAAGCGGCGCAGCCGCCCCTATTTCCCGGCAAAAGGTCCATGCCTGCGCGGTGCCAGCGCCCTGGCGTTGCGACATAATTAAACAGATGAAATTCCTCCACACCATGCTGCGCGTTGGCAACCTGCAACGCTCGATCGACTTCTACACCCAAGTCCTGGGCATGAAGCTCTTACGCACCTCGGAGAACCCGGAGTACAAATACTCGCTGGCTTTCGTCGGCTTTGGCAGCAACCCGGACCATGCCGAGATTGAACTCACCTACAACTGGGGCGTCGAGTCCTACCAGATGGGCACCGCATTTGGCCATCTGGCGCTCGCCGTGCCCGACTGCCGTGGCGCCTGCGAGCAGATCAAGGCTGCGGGCGGCCAGGTCACGCGTGAGGCCGGGCCCGTCAAGGGTGGCAGCACGGTGATTGCCTTTGTCACCGATCCCGATGGCTACAAGATCGAGCTGATTGAACGCGCCGACCAGGCCAGCGGTGCCGGACTGCGTTGAACCTCACTACACCCATTTCGCCCAGCCAGCACCACGGCCCAGGCCTGGTGCAAAACTCCTCTTTCAGGCCCAGACAGTTGGCGCAAATCTTGCTGTCATCAAATGCATGAACCCCTCACTGCGTATCGTCGTTGTTGCCCCTGATCTGGACATTGCAAATCTTGACGACGAGCAAGCCATCTCCCAGGCCGAGCGCTCGCGCAGCCTGCGCATTGGCCTGCTGGAAAATGGTTTCAACTTGGTCGCAACCTTGCCCGCCGACGTATTCCTGACCGAGCGCATTGCCCAGTTGCAGCCCGACCTGATCATTGTGGATGCTGAAAGCGATGCCCGTGACGCGCTGGAGCACGTCGTGATCGCCACGCGTGACGAGCGCCGCCCGATTGTGATGTTCACCAATGACGGCGACACCCGGGACGTGAAAGATGCGGTGGCGGCAGGCGTGTCGGCCTATATCGTGGCGGGCTTGTCGACTGAACGCATTCGCCCGATTCTGGACGTGGCGCTGGCGCGCTTTGCGCATGAGCAAGCGCTGCTGCAGACGCTGGCCACGACCCAGAGCGAACTGGTTGAACTGAGCGCGGAGCTCAAGGACCGCAAGCTGATTGATCGCGCCAAGGGCCTGCTGATGCAGCGCCAGGGCTTGAGCGAAGACGCGGCCTTCAAGAAAATGCGCAAGACGGCCATGGACAAAGGCTTGAAACTGGCCGATGTGGCGCAGCGCATGCTCGATGTGGCGGATTTGCTGGCCTGATTTGGTGCACTGCACAAAACTGGTGCCCTAGCCCGTTTTAGCAGAAGATACAGACAATATACGGCTATAGCCCACGTATCTGTTGGTTGAAACGCTATCAATATTGATTGTTTGACACAAATCATTGACCTGGCACACACCTTGCGTAGATAGAAGCAAGACCGATGAGGGTCACAAAGCCGATTTTTCCCAACGGCGGGCGAAGTCGGCTCAAACCAGGACAAAGGCGTCCCCACCTGCAGGCAGCGATCAACCAGTCGCTTGTCTGCCCGGTGAGGACGCCTTTTTTTTTTTAACCTTGCGGGACAGACCGCAGTTACACGAAGTGAACCAGCTCTGTCCCCAACACTTTAGAAAGCCGTGCCATGACCAATCTTCTCAAATCCAGCCTCAACCGCCGCGCCGTGCTGCAAGCCGCCGCCGTCGGCGCCATCGGCATCAGCCCGGCGCTGCGCGCCGCTGTCTATGCTGGCGGCTCCGACGCCCCGGAGAAAACCGAAGTCAAGATCGGCTTCATCCCGCTGACCGACTGCGCCAGCGTGGTCATGGCCTTCGTGCTAGGGATCGACAAGAAATACGGCGTCAAGATCATCCCAAGCAAGGAAGCCAGCTGGGCCGGGGTGCGCGACAAGCTGGTCACGGGCGAACTCGACTTTGCCCACGTGCTGTACGGGCTAATTTATGGCGTGCATCTGGGTGTGGGCGGAGCCAAGAAAGACATGGCCGTGCTGATGACGCTCAACAACAACGGCCAGGCCATCACGCTGTCCAAAAAGCTGGCCGACAAGGGCGCCGTGGACGGCGCCGGCCTGGCCAGACTGATGGCAGCCGACAAGCGTGAATACACTTTTGCACAGACCTTCCCAACCGGCACCCACGCCATGTGGCTGTACTACTGGATGGCGGCCAACGGCATCAACCCGATGAGCGACGCC
>JBBQQX010000085.1:0-14746 GCA_038215405.1 Burkholderiales bacterium | reverse complement strand
TGGTCATAGGCGGCGCGCTTTTCCGGGTCTTTCAAAACCTCATAGGCTTCGCCGACTTCCTTGAAACGGGCTTCGGCGTTGGGCTCCTTGCTGACGTCGGGGTGGTATTTGCGTGCCAGCGTGCGGTGCGCGCGCTTGATCTGGTCCTGCGTCGCACTGCGCTCCAGTCCCATGATCTTGTAATAGTCCTTGAATTCCACTTGCATCTCCCAGCAATAAATACAGCCCACCAGCGCAAGCGCTAGCCTGACGCCGGGATTGATTGTGACCCCGCTCAGGGGCCGCGTACATCGACGTCAGTGCGCGTGTTCCTTGCGCAATTTTTGCACCTTCTCCAGGCTGACCTTGACCTTGATTCGCTCCGCATTGATCGGCGTGCGAATGCCAAACTGGGCATTGCTGGTCTCGCGGTAGAGATATTTGCTCAAGGGCATACCGCCCGCATTGACGATGCTCACGACCTGTGGAAGATTGGCGCGCAACCCGCGCTCAACGACGACCGCCTTTTCGCCGTTGACCAATTGCACATAAGTGCCCGGCGGATAGAAACCGAGCGCCATTGCCATGGCAGAACCGATGCTGGCGGTGTCTGGCGTAGCGTCCAAAAATACCGACTTGGCGGCGCCCAACGGCGACATCGCGAGTCGCGTCTTGCGCGCCGCCATCTTGGCGACAAAACTGTCTGCCAGACGCAGCAAGCGCCGGGCCATCACGGTGTGCGCCAGCCCGTGTGATTCGTTGATTTCATGGTGCCAGCGCACAATGTCCAACTGGTCTTCATCGCTCACCCCCATGTGCCGCAGCAGGTCGACACTGTTGCGGGGGTGCTCCCGCACCAGCACGCGCTGCGCCTCGGTCGGCAACGAACTTTGCATAGCCAGCTTGTCCTGCTCCCGCGCCATGCCGATGTTCATGACCAGGGCTGCGCGAAACAGACTGCTACCGATAGGCGCCGCCATCTCAAGTTTTTCTGCAGTCAATGCGCAAACCACCGCTGACAGCAGAGCGTGGGTCGCACAGTAACCCAAGCTGACCTCGGCCAGTGCCTGAAACAGGATAAACAGGCATTCATCCGGGTCGCTGCTGAGCAACTCGAGCGCCCGAGTCTCAATGCCCGCCAGCCGGGGCAAAGGGTTGATGGCAGCCTCGCCCTGGTAAAGAAGCCCACGCAGAATCTCCTGCAAATCGAGCCAGCCCCCCAGCACCTGCGCGCCGAACAGGTAATCGGACTCCACTAGTTCACTGGGCATATCCGCTTGCAGGATGGTGTCGAGATCGACGCCCCGCTGCACCCGTGCATTGATCAGCCGCTCATAGCTTCTTTGCCAGGCGTGGGCATCAGTGGCGCTCATGCACGCCTGGTGGGCATGCAAGGTCTCACGCTGCTGCTCTGACAGGATCGCCTGCCCGCGGCGCAACAGCAAGCGCCCGTCAGGGGCCCACACATCAACGGGCAAGGTGTTGCCAAGTTTGAGTCGGGCCAGGGGAAGCGCGACGTAATCCATCAGTCGGCCACCAACACAGGAACACGCGGCGCCAGTGCGCACATCAATTCGTAGCCCACCGTCCCAGCTGATCGGGCCACCTCGTCAATGCCCAGCACCAGTCCATTGGCGGCGCGTCCCCAGAGCGTCACGTCGCTGCCAATCCCTACGTGGCCACCGGCGGCGGTCACCTCGCTCAGGTCAACCGCCAACATGTCCATGCTCACGCGCCCAATGGTGCGCGTGCGCACACCGCCCACCAGCACCGGTGTGCCCGTAGGGCAGACGCGCGGATAGCCATCGGCATAGCCGCAGGCAACAACACCGACCTGCATCGGGCTTTCTGCCACAAATATTGAGCCATATCCGACGCTAGCCCCCGTATCTATTGACTGAGTAGCTATTATTTTTGAGGACAGCGTCATGCTGGGCTGCAACTCCCAGTCGGCTGCGCTGTGCTGCGGAAAATCGGGCGCGCTGCCATAGATGGCGATTCCGGGGCGCACCCAGTCGCTGGCCACCACACTGTCGTCCGGTGGGCCGGCGCTCTGGCTGGTCGGCGTGAAGCGCAGGGTGGCTGCACTGTTGCTTAGCGTTCGTTCTCCCGGCAGGTCACGCGTGACCTCGGCGAACACCGCCATCTGCTCAGTGATGCCGCGCGCACCATCGGCATCGCTGAAATGCGTCATCAGCGATATTTCATCGACCTGCGGCAGGGCATTCAGGCGCGTCCAGGCGGCGCGGTAGCGCTTTGGGGTGAAGCCCAGCCGGTTCATGCCGGAGTTCATTTTCAGGAAGACCCGCTGGGCAACCTTGGTCTTGTGGCTGGCCAGCATGTCGATCTGCTCGTCGCAGTGCACGGTGTGCCACAGGTCCAGGCGTGAGCACAGCTCCAGGTCGCGCAATTCGAACGCACCCTCTAACAACAGAATCGGGCCGCGCCAGCCCAGCGCCCGCACGCGCTGCGCTTCATCGAGGTCGAGCAGGGCAAAGCCGTCGGCTGCGCGCAAGCCCTCAAATACACGCTCGATACCATGTCCATAGGCATTGGCCTTGACAATGGCCCAGGCCTTCGCATCCGGTGCGGCCCTGCGGGCGCGCGCCAGATTGTGGCGCAGGGCGGCCGTGTGGATGGTGGCTTGGATCGGACGTGGCATTGGGACTCTGAGGTTAATGCTTGGGGTCTTGATTTTGACACTTCGGGGCCGTGCTATAAACCCGCATCGTTAGCAAGACACCCCATACCCACTGCATCAGCCTTTGATGCGCGCCTGTAGACAATGAAACGCGGCTTTTTTACCATCATGTCGGCGCAGTTTTTCAGCTCGCTGGCCGACAATGCCTTGTTTGTAACCGCCGTGCAATTGCTCCGAAGCAGCCACGCGCCAGAATGGCAACAAGCTGCCCTGGTGCCGATGTTCGCGCTGTTCTATGTGGTGCTGGCGCCCTTTGTCGGGGCCTTTGCCGACTCCATGCCCAAGGGCAAAGTGATGCTGCTCAGCAACTTCATCAAGGTGGTGGGTTGCCTGTTCATGCTGTTTGGCTCGCACCCCCTGCTGGCCTACGCCATCGTGGGACTGGGCGCGGCGGCCTACTCGCCGGCCAAATACGGCATCCTGACGGAATTGTTACCGGCCTCGCAACTGGTCAAGGCCAACGGCTGGATTGAAGGCCTGACCATTGCCTCCATCATCTTGGGCGTGCTGCTGGGCGGGCAACTGGTGGGGCCGACGATCGCGCCGTGGCTGCTGTCCTTTGATTTCCCCCTGATCGATACCGGCGTGAACAACGCGCCTGAAGCCGCCATCAGCGTGCTGATCTTTGTCTATTTTCTGGCGGCGTGGTTCAACACCCATATTCCCTTGACCGGGGTCGACATGCGCCCCCTGCCTCGGCACATGATCTCCTTGCTGCCTGATTTTTGGGTCTGCAATGCCCGGTTGTGGCGCGACAAGCTGGGGCAGATCTCGCTCGCCGCCACCACGCTGATCTGGGGTGTCGCGGGCAATTTGCGTTTTATCGTACTGGCCTGGGCTGCTGCGGCGCTGGGTTATTCGGTCACGCAAGCCTCGGCGCTGCAGGGCGTGGTGGCTATCGGCATGGCCGCCGGCGCGGTGGTGGCGTCGTTGCGCATGCGCCTGGAAGACGGGCCGCGCGTCATCACGCTGGGCATTGTCATGGGCGTGTTGATCATCCTGCTGATCTTTATCAGCAACGTCTGGGTGGCGGCGCCATTTTTGATCTTGCTGGGCGCGTTGGGCGGTTTTCTGGTGGTGCCGATGAACGCGCTGTTGCAGCATCGCGGCCACAATTTAATGGGTTCTGGCCGTTCCATCGCGGTGCAAAACTTCAACGAGCAAGCCTGCATCCTGGGGCTCGGCGCGGGCTACAGCCTGTCCACCGGACTGGGGCTGCCGACCTTCGCCGCGATCACGGGTTTTGGCCTGGTCATCGCCGGCTTCATGTGGCTGATCCGGCGCTGGCACGCGCGCAATTGCGTGGAGCACAAAGCCGAAATCGAACATCTGCTGAGCATTGCGCGCAACGACAAGTTTGAGGGCTGAGGCGCTTGGTGCCAATGGATTCATTTTGCGCCGCCCGTTCTTGAGCCCCACCACGCTTGCCGCCGCTGCACTCACGCTCAACGCCTTTGTCTGGGGTGTTTCCTGGTGGCCGTTTCGCGCCTTGCAGGGCCTGGGTCTGCACCCGCTGTGGACCACCGCGCTGATCTATACCTTTGCCTTGGTGTGCCTGGGCCTGGTGCAGCCACGCGCCTGGCGCGGCTTCGGACGCTACCCCGAACTGTGGTGGCTGCTGCTGGCAGCGGGCTTGACCAATGTGGGCTTCAATTGGGCGGTCACGGTGGGCGACGTGGTGCGGGTCGTGCTGCTGTTCTATTTGATGCCGGCCTGGGTGGTGCTGCTGGCCTGGCCGCTGCTGGGCGAAAAACCCACCACCGGCTCGCTGTTACGCCTGGCAGTGGCGCTGGCCGGCGTGGTGATTGTGCTCAAGACGCCAGCCTCGCCCTGGCCGGTGCCCGAGAGCCTGGCCGACTGGCTGGCTTTGATGGGGGGCTTTTGTTTCGCCCTGACCAACATCTTGCTGCGCCGACTCAATCACACGCCGAGTGAATCGCGCATGCTCGCGATGTTTGCCGGCGGCGCCGTGCTGGCCAGCGCTGCAGCGGTGGCGGGCTTGCGGTTGGGCTTGGTGACAGCGCTGCCCGCGCCCGACCTGGCCTGGCTCGCCTGGGTGCTGCTGATCAGCCTGGCGTTCTTGGCCGGCAACTTCGCACTGCAATACGGCGCCGCCCACCTGAGCGCCAGCGCCACCTCGCTCATCATGCTCTCCGAAGTGGTGTTTGCCAGCGCCTCCTCGGTGCTGCTGGGCGCTGGCACGCTGTCAACGCGCACCTTGATCGGTGGCGCGTTGATCCTGTTGGCCTCGCTGCTGTCGGTGCTGTCGTTTCGCCAGCCGCTTTTTGCCGCCCCTCCTCTGCCTTGACGGTTCATGTACGCGAAAAAAATGCGGGTGCAGGTGGTATGGTCAAGCCATGAAAACACAAATTGATCATTTGGTCGTCGTCGCCCAGACCCTGGAACTTGGGGTGCAGTGGTGCGAGGGCACGTTGGGCATCACGCCCGGCCCAGGCGAAGAACAGGCGCTGTATGGCACGCACAACCGCTTGTTCAAGATCGCCACGCCAGCGAATCCGCTCGCCTATCTTGAAATCATCGCCATCAATCCGGTCGCCAAGCGGGCAGCCAATGCGCCAGCCAAGCGTTGCTTTGACATGGACGATGCAACGCTGCAGGCCGCGATCGCCATGGAGCCGCGTCTGGTGCATTTTGTGGCCAATACCAGCGACATCCAGGCCGCGCGCATTGCCCTGAAGAAGCAGGACATCGAACCCGGCCTCGCGGTGCAAGGCAAACGCCACACCCGCCGGGGTGTGCTTCAATGGCAAATCACGGTGCGCGACGATGGTCAGCGCCTGTTCAACGGCGCGCTGCCCAGCTTGATTCAGTGGGGAAAGCCCGATGCCCCAGAGCCCCTGCGCCTGCACCCCCGCAACAGCTTGCCGCGCTCCGGCGTGACGCTGCAGCGTCTGGCCATCGCGCATCCGAATGGCGCCAAGCTGCAAGCCGCGTTTGAGGCCATCGGACTCGCCGACGTCGCCATCGAGACCGGCCCGGCCAACATCAGCGCCACCCTGCACACACCCAAAGGCACCGTCACGCTGGAAAGCCACGGGGTTTAGTGCCGAGACTGGCCTCAAGTCTGACCCGGTGCCGCGCCGTCCAGCAGCTTGGCACTGGAAGTGCGACACTGGCCGCCCGCTTGACCCACCTGGAGCGTCCATGCACACTGTGTACGATTTTGAAGCCCGGCAAATCAACGGCAAGCCGGTTGCCCTGAGCCAGTTCAAAGGCCAGGTCATTTTGATCGTCAACACCGCCAGCGCCTGCGGTTTCACGCCGCAGTTCGCCGGCCTGGAGGAACTGCATGAATCCTATGGCAAGAAGGGGCTGGTGGTGCTGGGCTTCCCGTGCAACCAGTTTGGCGCGCAAGACGCCGGCAGCAATGCAGAGATCGCCGAGTTCTGCCAGCTGAACTACGGCGTCAGCTTTCCGATGATGGCCAAGATCGATGTCAATGGCCCGCAAGCCCACCCGCTTTACCAATGGCTGACCAAAGAGGCGCCCGGCCTGCTCGGCAGCAAGGCGATCAAGTGGAATTTCACCAAGTTTTTGATTGGCAAGGACGGTGGCGTGCTCAAGCGCTACGCCCCCACTGACAGGCCAGCCGGCATGGCCAGGGACATCGAAGCGGCGCTGGCGGCCTGAATCCTTTCAGTTCACCCGCCACGGCAGCCGGATCAGCGCCAGCGCCGGCGACGGCTGCGTGACACTGGCGTCAAAGGGATGCACCAGAGCCCCAACCGTGCGCAGGATGCGCTGCACATAGGCGCGGGTCTCCTGGTACGGCGGCACGCCGCGGTAGCGCTCCACCTTGCCTTCGCCCGCGTTGTAGGCGGCGGCCACGAGCGCAATGTCGCCCTCAAAGTAGGCCAGCAGCCAGCGCAGATAAGCCAGCCCACCGCGGATGTTCTGCGCCGCATCGAAGGGGTTGCGCACCTGGAAGCGCTGGCTGGTCTCGGGGATCAGTTGCATCAACCCCTGCGCGTTCATGGGCGACTGCGCCTGGCTGTCAAAATTGGATTCGGCAGCAATGATGGCGAACGCCAGCTGCGGCTGCACCTGGTACTGCGGCGCCATCTTCATCACCAGCTCAAAAATCTTGCGCGGCGCCACCGCGTGGTAGTCCACACCCGGCTCCTGCCCGATATCTGGCAGCGCGGGTTGGGGCGGCGGAGGCGGGCGCAGGCATTCGGGCACGTTGTTGCCCGGCTCGCCCACGATTTTCAGCATACGCTGCGCGCCATCGAGTCCCTGCGCGGCGGCGGCGCGGAAGAAATAGGCGGCAGTGGCGTCGTCGCGCGGCACGCCGCGTCCGTTGGCGTAGATCCAGCCCAGGCTGTAATGGGCTTGCGAGTCGCCCAGAGCCGCAGCTTTGCAGTACAGGGAAATCGCCAGTTCCAGGTTTCGCGGCACGCCTTCGCCGTTCTCATAGGCGACAGCCTGCGCGCGCAAGTCGAGCGCATTGGCGCTGTCAGAGGGTGCGGTCTGTGCCCCTACCGACAGCCACGCAGCAGCACCCATGAGCGCCAGCAACACGGACCGAAGACGAGAATAACTTGCTTGCATGTGCTCAGTCTGCGGGCTTTTCAGGCAAGACCCGTTGAGAAACGTCAATGCCGAGCAGGCCGCGAGAAAGAAGGCGCAATGCCAACATGGCATTGCCAAGCAAATGAAAACACCTGTCTGCCTTCATGTCCGGGACTCCTGCTGTTCGTGTGCTAAAGGGCTAGCATCATTCGAAATAGCTAAAGCAATGTTGGTGCCAAAAGACAATATCCGTTGTTTTTCAACAAGTTAGAGGAGTTGCAGCCGATTCATTCATGCCGGTTGTAAAGCTCATCGACATGCCCTGGTGTGGTGTGCAGAGCGTGAAGGACGGCCACAGAGATCGCGCGGACCAGGCATGACGCGGCATCAGTTGCAGAGGGCACCATCTAGCGCCATTGGCGACTGAGCGGGCCAAAGCCCCTGCCAAGAACGCGTTAGCGATTTCGCCTCATGAGGCTAACGCTTGACAGGATCCGCATGAGCCGGATCAACGACCCACCCAGTTAGGGCGTAGATGTCCATGAACGCCTTCTTTTCAATGGTGAAGTGGATCTCGGTACCGATTGGTACCTGCAGGACCGGAAGCGCCGTCTGCAATGCGAGCCTCGTCGCCAGAGCGTCATTGACCTCAATGTCGATTCTGTGAAATGCGGCGATGCGAGATCCGTTTGGCTGCTTTTCGCCCAGTGAATCGCCCCAGCCGATCACTGAGCCGATTCCGGTCTCCCGCAGAATCTGGTCAATCCGGTCTGCGCGCGGACCTACATGATCAACGAAGTCGGCGACGATTGGAATCTTGACGTAGAAAAAGAGCTTTCGAGATGCGGTCATTAACCGCTTTGGCGGCTCATCGCGCTCAGGTGACAACTTGGAAGACGAATCAGACATGAAAGCGATACTACTGCGATGCAGGAATGAACCCGTTAAAGCTAAAAATGACCCATCGCCGCCAAGCGCTTGTGCCAAGAAAAAATGATCGGCCAGTGCCAGCCGTGGACGGGCAAGCCACCGAACAGTCAGTCAGGTCAGCTTAGCCGCAAGTCCCAACCCGACATGCATTTGCTCAGAGAGCTGCGCCGTTGCAAAAAACTGAAAGCTAGGCCCGCACTGCACTGCGAAGGCGCGCCGCGGCTTCGCGCAGGCTGACGGCGGTGCTGTCCCATCCGAGGCAGGCATCGGTGATGGAGACGCCGTAACGCAGGTCTTGCGGTTTGCCGAGTTTCTGGTTGCCCTCAAACAGGTTGGATTCCAGCATCACGCCTTTGATCGACTGGTTGCCATCGGCAATCTGGTGCACCACGTCTTTGAGCACCAACGTCTGCAGCGCATGGTTTTTGCGCGAATTGGCGTGGCTGCAATCGATCACGATATTGACCGGCAGGTGCGCCGCCTGCAGCGCGCTTTCAGCTTGCGCCACCGCCACCGAGTCGTAGTTGGGCACGGCGCCGCCGCGCAGGATCAAGTGGCCAAAGGCGTTGCCGCGCGTTTGCGTCAGCGCCACCTGACCGTCTCCATTGATGCCCAGGAACGCATGCGGCTGGGCGGCCGACAGCATGCCGTTCAGGGCCACCTCCAGATTGCCATCGGTGCCGTTCTTGAAGCCGACCGGGCTCGACAGGCCGCTGGCCAGTTCGCGGTGCGTCTGGCTTTCGGTGGTGCGCGCGCCAATCGCGCTCCAGGCAATCAAATCGCCCAGGTACTGCGGCGTGATCGGGTCCAGCGCCTCGGTGCCGCACGCCAGGCCCATGTCATTGAGGTCCACCAGCAGTTGGCGCGCGATGTGCAGCCCGGCTTCGATGTCAAAGGAATCGTCCATGCGCGGATCGTTGACCAGGCCCTTCCAGCCGACCGTGGTGCGGGGCTTTTCAAAGTAAACCCGCATCACGATGAATAACTGGTCCTGCAATTCATCGGCCAGCGCCTTCAGACGCTGCGCGTAGTCTTTGGCGGCCTTGATGTCGTGAATCGAGCACGGCCCCACCACGACCAGCAGACGTTTGTCCTGCCCCTGCAGGATGTTGGCGACCGCGGCGCGGGCGGCGCTCACGGTCTGCGTGGCGCGCGCGCTGGCCGGCACATCGTCGTGCAACTGCGAGGGCGAGAGCAAGGTGTGCTGCGACAGCACGTTCAGGTTTTCAAGGGCCGAGGGGAAGGTCATGGCAGCATTTGGTCCAATAATTTATAAAAAATAGGGCTCTAGCCCTCGTGGAATATGCGTATACAGCTATCTATTTTGTAGTGATCTTGACAAGGCCGCATCCAGCACTTCGATCCAGTGGCGCACCGGCGTCGCGGTGCCGCTCTGCAAATGCGTGATGCAACCGATGTTGGCCGAGACGATCATATCGGGCGGGGCTGCGCCAAAGGTGGTGTTCAGGTGGCCCAGCTTGCGCTCAAGCAGTTGATGCGACAGATCCGGGTTCAGCACCGAATAGGTACCGGCCGAGCCACAGCACAGGTGTGCCTCGAAGCCGGTCACCTTGATGTTGAAGCCCAGCTCGCCCAGGTAGCGCTCGACGCCGCCGCGCAGTTGCTGGCCGTGCTGCAACGTGCAGGGCGGGTGAAACACCAGGGCACCGGCCTTCTGGGCGGCCTGTTGTGAGACTTGGTGGCGCAATTTTTCAGTCAGTTCGGGCAGCCATTCGCTCAAATCCTGGGTCATGGCGCTGATGCGCGCGGCTTTCGCGGCATAAGCCGGGTCATCCCGCAGGATGTGGCCATAGTCCTTGACCGTGGCGCCGCAGCCCGACACATTCATCAGGATGGCCTCGACCCCGGCCCGGCCGTCATGGGCGTCCAGATAGGGCCACCAGGCGTCGATGTTGGCGCGCATCTCGCTCATACCCCCCTCGTGATCGTTCAGGTGGAATTTGACCGCGCCACAGCAACCGGCTTTGGGCGCGATCACGCACTCGATGCCGGCCGCGTCCAATACCCGGGCGGTGGCGTGGTTGATGTTGGGCGCCATGGCCGGTTGCACGCAGCCCGCCAGCAGCAATACCTGGCGGGCGTGGCCGCCCGTGGGCCACTCCCCTGCGTCTTGTTTCGCAGGCACTTTGGCTTGCACGGCTGCAGGCAGCATGGGACGCACCAGTTGCCCCAGCGCCATGGCAGGCGCGAACAGGGGCGAAGGTATCCCTTCTTTGAGCGCCCAGCGCAGCGCACGCTCGCCCAGCGGACGTGGCACCTGGGCATCGACCAGCTTGCGCCCGATGTCGAGCAGATGACCATATTGCACGCCACTGGGGCAGGTGGTCTCGCACGACCGGCAGGTCAGGCAGCGGTCCAGGTGCACCTGCGTCTTGCGCGTCGGCGTGGCGCCTTCGAGCACCTGCTTCATCAGGTAGATGCGCCCGCGCGGACCGTCGAGCTCGTCGCCGAGCAGCTGGTAAGTCGGGCAGGTGGCGGTGCAAAAACCGCAGTGCACGCACTTGCGCAGGATCGCTTCGGCGGCCAGGCCGTCAGATGTGCCTTGGTATTGGGGAGCCAGATTAGTTTGCATCGGGATAGATCCGGCCACGGTTGAAGATGCCGGCCGGGTCGAACTCAGCCTGCAGGCGCTGGTGGATCTGCGCCAGCACCGGACTCAAAGGATAAAAACGGGCGCTAGCCCCCGTATCCCCTGCCTGTGGCGCTCTGAAAAGCAGAGCTGTTCCACCGACCTGCGCTGCCGCCTGACGCAATGGCGCTTGCGCCGACAGTGGCGCCCAGAGCCAGCGCAGGCCGCCGTGCCACTCGATCAATTGCGCCCAGGGCAAATCCAGCGCGGGCGCAGCGGGTGGCAGCGACAGGCGCCACAGGCCCAGCTCGGGCGATGGCGGCTGAAAGAACGGCAGGCTCTGGTCACGGCAGGCGTCCCAGTCGGCGCCAGCCTGCGCATTGTCCAGGCGCGTGGCCTCAAATCCGGCCGCCTGCAGCTCTGCCAGCAGGCGTGGGCAGGCCGCTGCCACCGCCGCCGCCGCACCGCGCAGGCGTACAAACAGGGTGTCCTGCGCCGGGCTGACGCTGTCGTCATGCACCCAGCAGCTGGCGTTCAAAGGCAATGGTTGGCCGCCCCAGCGCTGCAGCAAAGCCAGGGCGTCGGACTGCGTGATGCCGACCGCCATCAAGGTCGCCTCAGACGGTGCTACCGGCAGCACCTTGAGTGATATCTCGGTCAGCACGCCCAGCGTTCCCAGCGCGCCCACCATCAGGCGCGACACGTCGTAGCCCGCCACGTTTTTTATCACTTGCCCGCCAAAAGTCAGCAACTCGGCGCGGCCGTTGAGCAGCTTGACGCCCAGCACATAGTCGCGCACACCACCGACGCTGGCGCGGGCCGGGCCGCTCAGGCCCGCGGCCACCATGCCGCCGACGGTGCCACCCGCGTTGCCGGCGCCGGAGCGCGCAAAACGTGGTGGCTCGAACGCCAGGCACTGGCCTTCTTCGGCCAGCGCCGCTTCGAGTTCGACCAGAGGCGTGCCCGCGCGCGCCGTCACCACCAGCTCACTGGGCTCGTAACTGAGGATGCCGCAGAGCGCACTGAGGTCGAGCAGCTCGCCCGCAAGCGACTGGCCATAGAAATCTTTGGAGCCGCCCGCGCGCAGGCGCAGCGGCGTGCGCGACGCGCTGGCGGCGCGAATGCGCTCGGTGATCTGATGCAGCAGTGTGTCCATGGGGTTTGGGCCTGAAAAGTGACGCAGTGGGCGATGGTGCCGGGGGCTACCGGCTTAGTCGACAAAAAAATTGACCGGCAAGCCAGGCACGGCAACGCGCATGGCCAACACGCGGCCCGACTCTGGAAAGTGGGCCAGTTCAGCATCGCTGCGACCCCGGCGCGCCGTGGTGACATAGAGCGTCTGCAAGTCCTCGCCGCCAAAGCAAGGCATGGTCGGGCACTGCGCGGGCGTGGCGAACTCGGCCAGCAGCGTGCCGTCGGGCGCCAACTGGCAGACGCGCTGGCCCTCGTACATCGCGACCCAGTAGTTGCCCTGTACATCGACGGCCGCACCGTCAGGACGACCCTGGTAGCCGGCGTTGTTCGCCGCCGGGTCAAACTGCCAGCCCGGGGGTTTGGGCGCGAAGCTGGCAAAGCTGCGTTGGCGGCTCAGGCGGTTGGCCGTCAGGTCGAAATCCCAGGCGTAGATGGTGTGGCTCGCGGTGTCGGCCCAGTACAGGGTGCGGTCGTCCGGGCTCCAGGCCAGACCGTTGGCCGTAGTGGCGGGCAACACGCTTTGATCGAGCTGGCGCCGGATCTGTGGCGCGCCGCCCGCGCGGCAGTCCAGCGCATAGAGCGCGGCATTGCGCGCCACCCGGGTCTCATCCAGGGTGCCGATCCAGAAGCGGCCGAGCGCGTCGCACTTGCCGTCGTTGGCGCGCAGTTGCTGCGGGTCGTAGTCGAGCGTGGCTATAGGCTCCAGCGCCCCGCCCCATTCGCGCGTGCGAAAGACCCCATGGCGCAGCGCGATCACCAGGCCGCCGCTGGCGGCAGGTGCGATGCAGCCGGGCTCACTGGGCATGTCCCAGCGCTCAACGGCGCTCGTGCCGCTCTGGCTGCGCAGGATTTGGCGCGCCGCTATATCGACCCAGTAAAGCCGTTGCTCGTGCGGATGCCAAAAAGGCGATTCGCCCAGCAAGCAGGTTTCGGCGGAGACGGTTTGCCAGCTCATAGTCCAAAGTGTCCGGGTGGGTTGCGCGGATCCCCATTGTGCCTTGGGGCGCCGGCCGAAGTTTATGGGCGCCTAGAATCGCCCGGCGTGTCTGCCGCAACAACCCGGGGCCCCAGTGCTATGCCAACTGACGATATCAGCTTCACGGATTTCATCGCTTCATCGATTCATGACATGAAGAACTCGCTCAACATCCAGGTCAATGGCCTGGAGAGCATCGCCACTGCCTGCCGCGCGCGCTTTGATAACGAGACTCTGGCGACACTGGGGCCGATCATCCACGAGGCGCACCGCATGAACGCTAACCTGATCCAGCTGCTGAGCCTGTACAAACTGGGCAAGTCCATTTATCCGATGGACATTGCCGAACAGTCGGTGCTCGATGCGATCCATGAGGCGCTCTTACACAACCGCTCGGTGATGGAACTCAAGGGCATCACGATCGAGGTGGACTGCGACGAGGGCTGCTACTGGTACTTTGACCGTGACCTGGTCACCGGCGTCTTGCTCAATGCCCTGAACAACGCCTACAGCTACACCGGCAACCGGATTCGCATCGCGGCCAGCGTGGCCGGTGGCTGGCTGGAACTGCGGGTGGAAGACAACGGCCGCGGCTACCCTGACGCCATGCTGCAAGGGGGCAGCGTCGCGGCCCACAAGGGCGTCAACTTTTCCAGCGGCAGCACCGGCCTGGGCTTTTATTTTTCTTCGCGCGTGGCCCAGATGCACAAGAATGGCGACAGACAGGGCGCGCTCACGATCGAGAACGGCGGCGCTTATGGTGGCGGCTGTTTTGTGGTGCGCCTGCCTTAGCAGCCAACAAGAGCCTGATCATGACTTTTTCGCTGCAACAAGCCAACACCTTGATCATTGACGACTTCCAGGGCATGCGCACCATGCTGCGTGACTTCGTGCGCAACATGGGCGTCAGCCGGATCGACACCGCCAGCAACGGCAAGGACGCCATCGGCCAGCTGGCCTTGAACAAATACGACATCGTCATTTGCGACTACAACCTGGGCCCAGGCGCCAACGGCCAGCAGGTGCTCGAAGAAGTCAAGCTGCGCAAGCTGGTGGGGGTGTCAACGATCTGGGTGATGGTCACGGCGGAAAAGACCACCGACATGGTGATGGGGGCCGCCGAGGTCAAGCCAGATGACTATTTGCTCAAGCCGATCAACCAAGTGTTGCTGCAAAGCCGTCTTGAAAAACTGATCGAGCGCAAGCAATCACTCGGCGAGATCGAGGCCGCCATCCGGGCGCAGGACTACAGCGCGGCCATTGCGCTGTGCGATCAGCAACTGCTTGGGCGCGCAGTCAACCCGCAGGAACTGCTGCGCATCAAGAGCGGTTTGTTAATGACGCTGCAGGACTACCCAGCGGCGCGCGCCCTGTTCGAGTCGGTGCTGGCGCTGCGCAGCGTGCCCTGGGCCAGCACCGGCTTGGGCCAGGTCTTGTATTACAACGGTGACCGTGCGGGTGCAGCGCAGCTGTTTCAGCAGGTGCTGCAGGACAACCCGATGTACCTGGAGGCCGCCGACTGGCTGGCCAGAACCCTTGAAGCGATGGGGGACGACACGCAGGCCCAGCAGGTGCTCGAGGGCGCTTTGAAACTCTCGCCCAACTCGCCGCTGCGACTCAAGGCCCTGGGCGACACCGCCTTGCGCAACGGCGCGCTCGATGTGGCGCAGGCCGCCTTTGAGCAGACTATCAGGATCAGCGAGTTTTCACCGCACAAGAACCCGGCGGTCTACGCCCGGCTGGCCCGTGTCTTGTCCGACAAGGATTCGCCGCAGGAGGCCCTGAATATTCTCAAGCGCAGCAAAGCCGACTTCCGCTACAACTCGGCGGCGGCGCTGCAAAC
>JBBQQX010000084.1:0-14768 GCA_038215405.1 Burkholderiales bacterium | reverse complement strand
CCAGGGCGGTGTGAAGCTGTACGAGCGCTCCGGTGCGCTCTTGCACGCCAAAACCGCGGTCATTGACGGCGTCTGGTCCACGGTGGGTTCGAGCAACCTGGACTGGCGCAGTTTTCTGGACAACGACGAGATCGATGCGGTGGTGCTGGGGCAAGACTTTGCCCGGCAAATGGAGACCATGTTCGCCAGTGACCTGCAAGCGTCCCAAGCGATCGACCTGCCCGGCTGGCGGCGCGCACTGATAATTGCGTCATGGCTGCTAACGACGACTCCCTTGAAACCATAAACCCAAGCCCGCACGCACCTGCTGCGGTGCGCCCCAGCGCCCGCTTCATGCGCGCGCATCCGGCGCACTGGATCGCGCTGGGTTTTGGCTCCGGCCTGAGCCCGTTGGCACCCGGCACGGTGGGCACCTTGTGGGCCTGGCTGGTGTTTGCGCTGCTGACGCCCTGGATGAATGACGCGCGCTGGGCGCTGCTGATTGGCCTGTCGCTGCCGCTGGGCTGGTGGGCCTGCAGCGTGACTGCCAAAAACATGCGTGTGCTCGACCCCAGCAGCATTGTGTGGGACGAGATTGCGGCCTTTTGGCTGGTGCTGTGGCTGGTCACGCCAGCCGGATTCTGGGGCCAGCTGGTGGCGTTCGCGCTGTTTCGCCTGTTTGATGCCGCCAAGCCCGGCCCGGTCAAATGGGCCGACCAGTTGTTTCATGCGGTCGACACCAGCACAGACGCGGCAGCCTGGCGCAAGGCCGGCTTTGGCATCATGCTCGACGACCTGGTCGCCGCCGCGTGCACCCTGCTGGTGATGGCGTTCTGGCGCTTTTACGCATGACGCAAGAGCTACCGAAATCAGAGCTTACTACGCCCTATCTGTGCGGGCTAACGGCCGATTTGATGCTAAAAAATGGCCTGATGCTGGTAACCGCCGAAAGCTGCACCGGCGGAATGATCGCGGCCGCCTGCACCGATCTGGCGGGCTCCAGTAACTGGTTTGAGCGCGGTTTTGTCACGTACGCCAACGAGGCCAAGACCGAGTTGCTCGGCGTCGACGCCCAGTTGATCGCGCGTGAGGGGGCAGTCAGCGAGGCCGTCGCGCGCGCCATGGCGCTCGGAGCCCTGGCCCACTCGCATGCGCAAGTGGCGCTGGCCGTCACCGGTGTCGCTGGCCCGAGCGGGGGCAGCGCGGCCAAACCGGTCGGCACGGTCTGCTTTGGCTTTGCCATGCCGGGCCAGGTGCTCACCGAACAGTGCCACTTTGATGGCAACCGTGCCGCCGTGCGCGCCGCCAGCGTGCAACATGCGTTACGCCGGCTGGTGGACCTGCTGGGTTCAAGCCAGACAGACGCAAGCCGCTAGCCCAGCCGTTTGCAGATTTCCAGCGTGGCAGCGCTCTGGTTCATGCTGTAGAAATGCAGCCCGGGCGCACCGCCGGCACGCAGCTGCTCGCACAGGTCGGTGACCGCGTCCAGGCCAAAGGCCTTGATCGACGCCGTGTCGTCGCCATAGCTCTGCAGGCGCAAACGAATCCAGCGCGGAATCTCGGCGCCGCAGGCGTCGCTGAAGCGCATCAGCTGGGTCGAGCTGGCGATCGGCATGATGCCGGGCACGATCGGCAGGCTTAAGGCCAGCGCGTCCGCCTCTTCGACAAAGCGGAAGTAAGCGTCGGCGTTGTAGAAATACTGGGTGATGGCGGAGTTGGCGCCCGCTTTGACTTTGGCGGCAAAGGCCTGCAGGTCGGCCGCAGGTGACTTCGCTTGCGGATGGATCTCGGGGTAAGCCGCCACCTCGATGTGAAAGTCGTCGCCGGTCTCGGCCCGCACAAATTCCACCAGATCGCTGGCGTAATGGAACTCGCCCCCCATGCCAAAGCCGCTGGGCAAATCGCCGCGCAGCGCCACCAGGCGCTTGACGCCCATGGCTTTGAGAAGGCCCAGTTGCTCACGCACCGTGGCGTGGGTGGCACCGATGCAGGAGATGTGCGAGGCCGCCTGCACGCCCTCGGCCAGGATGTCGCGCACGGTGTTGAACGTGCCTTCTTGCGTCGATCCGCCGGCGCCAAAAGTGACCGAGCAAAACTCGGGCTTCAAGGTGTACAGCTGCTGGCGCACGGCGCGCAGCTTGTCGACGCCTTCAGGCGTCTTCGGCGGAAAGAACTCAACACTGATGGGAATGGGAGAGGTCGCGGTCATGACGGACTTTCTAATCTTTCGGCTTGACGGCGGCGATGAAAAACTCGCGGTTGCCGTCGCCACCGGCAATCGGTGAATCGAACCAGGCCGTCACGCTCAAGCCCAGCGCGGCGCAAGCGTCGCGCAGGCGCTGCTCCACCAGTGGGTACATGGCGGCGTCCTTCACGATGCCGCCTTTGCCAACCTGACCCGGCTGCAGTTCAAACTGCGGCTTGACCAGCGTCAGCAGCGTGCCACCGTTCTTGAGCAAGGGCACCACGGCGGGCAACACCAGAGTTTGCGAGATGAAGGACAAGTCGCCCACGATCAGGTCGAATTCGGGCGCGAACTCAACCACGTCCGCAACCCCTTCTTCGACATCAAATTGACCCTCAGCCCCCGTGCTGTCTTCGTAAGCAGCTACTAAATCTGAAGCAACCAGCGCGCGCGCGTTGATCTTTTCAACGCACAGCACGCGCGGGTCTTCGCGCAGGCTGGGGTGCAATTGGGCACTGCCCACGTCCACCCCGACGACCGAGGCGGCGCCGTGCTGCAGCAGGCAGTCAGTAAAGCCACCGGTCGACTGGCCCACATCCAGACAGGCCAGTCCGGTCACAGCCAGGCCGACCTGTTGGAGCGCGGCCTCCAGTTTGAGGCCGCCGCGCGACACATAACGCGCCTCGGCGTCGTTGAGCAGCTTGAGTTCGGCCTCCACCGGAATCTCGTCGCCGTTTTTGCTGACGGTCTTCCACTGTGCGCCCTTAAGCCATTGCACGCCGTCGGCAATCAGGCGCTGGGCCTGCGAGCGTGTGCTGGCCAGTTGCCGTTGCACGAGGAGTTGGTCAGCACGCATAGAGGGGGTTGTCATTCATAAAGGGGCAAGGCAGGGCTTGCGGATGCGGCGCCCCGGAGCGCGTCCGGGGTCGTATTGCCGCACAACGATCAATAACGGTAGCTGTCCGCCTTGTAGGGGCCGGCTTTGCTCACGCCAATGTAGGCAGCTTGCTCGTCGGTCAGTTCCGACAGCATGGCGCCGACTTTGGCCAGGTGCAGGCGCGCCACTTTTTCGTCCAGGTGCTTGGGCAGCACATAGACCTTGCCAACCTTGTATTCCTTGGGCTTGGTGAAGAGTTCGATCTGCGCGATGGTCTGGTTGGCAAAGCTCGAACTCATCACAAAGCTGGGGTGGCCGGTGCCGCAACCCAGGTTCACCAAGCGGCCTTTGGCCAGCAGGATGATGCGCTTGGACGGTGTCTTGCCCTTGGCCGGAAAGATCACATGGTCGACCTGCGGCTTGATCTCTTCCCACTTGCATTTTTCCAGCGAGGCGACATCGATTTCGTTGTCAAAGTGGCCAATGTTGCAGACGATGGCCTGGTCTTTCATGGCCGCCATGTGCTTGTAGGTGATGACGTTCTTGTTGCCGGTGCAGGTGACAAAAATATCGCACTTGTCAGCGGCGTATTCCATGGTCACGACTTTGTAGCCTTCCATCGCCGCCTGCAGCGCGTTGATCGGGTCGATCTCTGTCACCCACACCTGGGCGCTCAAGGCGCGCAAAGCCTGGGCCGAGCCCTTGCCGACATCGCCATAGCCGATCACGCAGGCCACTTTGCCGGCAATCATGACGTCGGTGGCGCGCTTGATGGCGTCCACCAGCGACTCGCGGCAGCCGTAGAGGTTGTCAAACTTGCTCTTGGTGACGGAATCATTGACGTTGATGGCGCGCAGCATCAGCTCGCCCTTGGCCGACATCTCGTTGAGGCGGTGCACGCCGGTGGTGGTTTCTTCGGTCACGCCGATGATGTGCTTGAGGCGGCGGCTGTACCAGGTCGGGTCCAGCTTGAGCTTGGCCTTGATGGCGGCGTACAGGCAGGTCTCTTCTTCGCTCGTGGGCTTGGCCAGCAAGCTGCTGTCTTTTTCGGCACGCGTGCCCAGGTGCATCAACAGCGTGGCATCGCCGCCGTCGTCCAGGATCATGTTCGGGCCTTCAGCCGCCGTGCCCTTTTTGCCGTCGAATTCAAAAATGCGGTGCGTGTAGTCCCAGTAGTCGGCCAGTGATTCACCCTTGATCGCAAACACCGGTGTATCCGTGGCCGCAATCGCGGCCGCCGCGTGGTCTTGCGTGGAAAAGATGTTGCATGAAGCCCAGCGCACGGTAGCGCCCAGGGCTTGCAGGGTTTCGATCAGCACGGCGGTCTGGATCGTCATGTGCAGCGAGCCGGTGATGCGCGCGCCCTTGAGGGGCTGCGCCTTTGAAAATTCTTCACGAATCGCCATCAGGCCGGGCATTTCGGTCTGGGCGATGTTGAGTTCCTTGCGGCCCCAGGCGGCGAGGTTGATGTCGGCGATCGCATGGTCGGACGACTTGACGGGTTTTACTACGGTGCTCATGACTCACTCCAAAAGTTGATTTGAAAAGCACTGAACTGCGCGGAGAACTTTTTAGAAAGGACTCACCACACAGACCAGTGGGTGAGCGCAGTTGATGCGGTGATTGAGCTGTTGGGCCAAAGCACGCGGTCCGAGCCTCGTTCATCATGTGTGAACTGCAACGCTCCTCGGAAGGCGATAATTCTACCTTTTCCAGACTTTCATGGTCTGCCGGTTCGCGCGCACGCCTCCACAACGGGCGGCGCAAGCTGATCGCATCCAGCCCCACCACATGACCTACCAAGCCGAAACCCGCCGCCGCCGCACCTTTGCCATCATTTCCCACCCGGATGCGGGCAAGACCACGCTGACCGAGAAGCTGTTGCTGTTCTCAGGCGCGATCCAGATCGCAGGCAGTGTCAAAGCACGCAAAGCGACGCGCCACGCCACCAGCGACTGGATGGAGATCGAGAAGCAGCGCGGCATCTCGGTGGCGTCGAGCGTGATGCAAATGGTCTACCGCGACCATGTGATCAACCTGCTCGACACCCCCGGCCACAAGGACTTCTCCGAGGACACCTACCGCGTGCTGACCGCGGTGGACTCGGCGCTGATGGTGATTGACGCGGCCAACGGCGTCGAGTCGCAAACCCGCCGCCTGATCGAGGTCTGCCGCCAGCGCAACACGCCGATCATCACCTTCATCAACAAGATGGACCGCGAAGTGCGCGACCCGCTGGATATTCTGGACGAGGTCGAGCGCGAACTCGGCATGCCGTGCGTGCCCATGACCTGGCCGGTGGGCCAGGGCAAGACCTTTGGCGGCATCATCAACCTGCGCACCCATGTAATGACGGTGTTTGAGTCGGGCAGTGAGCGCTTGCCGCAGGACTTTGACGCCATGCCGCTGTCCGATCCGGCGGCCTTGCAAAAGCGCTTTGGCAGCGAATGGGAGACAGCACTGGAAAGCATGGAACTGGCCACCGGCGCCTCCCCCACGTTTGACCGCGAAGCTTTTCTGGCGGGCAAGCAAACGCCGGTGTTTTTTGGTTCCGGCGTGAACAACTTTGGCGTGATGGAAGTGCTGGACGCCCTGGTGGACCTGGCACCGTCGCCGGGTCCGCGCACCAGCAGCTTTGTGGTCAACAAGCAGCCGGTCATCAAACAAGTGCAGCCCGAAGACGATGCATTCTCCGGCGTGGTGTTCAAGGTGCAGGCCAATATGGATGCGAACCACCGCGACCGCATCGCTTTTGTGCGCATCGCCTCGGGCAAATATGTGCCGGGCCTGAAGCTCAAAGTCATGCGCACGGCTAAGGAGCTGCGCCCCACCAGCGTGGTGACCTTCATGAGCCAGCGCCGCGAGGCGGTGGAAGAAGCTTTTGCTGGCGACATCATCGGCTTTACCACGCACGGCGGCGTGCAGCTGGGCGACACCATCACCGACGGTTCGGTGAACCTGCTGTTCACCGGTTTGCCGTTTTTTGCGCCCGAGATGTTCATGACCGTGGTCTTGAGAAACCCGCTGCGCACCAAGCAGTTGCAGCAGGGGCTGGCGCAACTCGGTGAAGAAGGCGCTATTCAGGTGTTCCGGCCCGAGATGGGCGGCAACATGCTGCTCGGGGCCATCGGCCAGCTGCAGTTTGAAGTGGTGCAGCACCGACTCAAGGGTGAATACGACGCCGACATCCGCCTTGAATCCAGCCAGTACACCGGCGCGCGCTGGATCAGCGCTGACTCAGCCGCCGAGCTGAAAGACTTTGTTTACGCCTACCCGCAGCGCATGGCGCGCGATGCCGCCGACACGCTGGCCTATCTGTGCACCAGCCCCTATGACGTGCGGCTGGCGCAGGAGCGTTTCCCCAAAATCCACTTTCACCCGCTGCGCGAGCACGCCGGGCTGGCGCTGCAGGCCGCCGGTTGAAAAGTCAGGTCAGTCAACAAATTTAGATAAAATCGGGCTGTAGCCCTCGTGTTACTTGCGCAAGCAGCTATTATTAACATAGCATCGATGTGTTGTGGGGTGCACTTCTCTTCGCGCCCAAGGAGTCACCATGTTTTTCACCACTGACCTGGCCACCATCTCGCATGGCATTCAGCTCGCCGTCGCCCCGGTCTTTCTGCTGACCGCCGTGTCCGGCATGATCGGCGCGGTGGCGGGTCGGCTGGCACGCATCATTGACCGCGCGCGCCTGCTGGAGGATCGCATCGAGGCCGCGCCAGCGGACAAGCCCATGACGGCGCAATACGTCGAGCTGGCGCGCCTGCGCCGACGTGGCGCGCTGGTCAACGCCTGCATTGCACTGCTGACCTTTTGCTCTATTCTGATCGGCCTGACGATCGTGGTCCTTTTTCTCGGTGAAACGACCGAGCTGCAGATTTACCGCATCGCCACCTTCTGTTTTCTGTCGGGCGTTCTTCTCTTCCTGGTGGCGCTGCTGTGCTTTTTTGCCGAAACCCTGTTGGCGACGCGCATGCTCAAGTTCGGGCGCCCCAGAGAGCTTTGAGCCAGCGTGCGGTCCTGAAATCCCTTGAATAAAAGACTGGCAGCGGGTTCGGCGCAACGCGCGCCAGGCCGAGGGGCGGGATAATCCTTCCCCTATGGCATTAATTACCTTCCTCAACGCGCAACTGGCTTTCGGCCACGTGGCCTTACTTGATCACACCGACTTTGCCCTGGAGACCGGCGAGCGCGTCGGCTTGATCGGGCGTAACGGCACCGGCAAGACCTCTTTTCTAAAAATCCTCGCCGGCTTCGAGAAAGCCGATGACGGCGTGCTGCAACTGCAGACCAACCTGCGCCTGGCCTATGTCGCGCAGGAGCCGCAGCTCGACCAGGAAGCTACTGTTTTTGTAGCTGCGAGCGCAGGTATTTCGGGGGTCATCGCATTAATTGATCAATATTGCGAGGGCGTGGGCGACCTTGATGCGCTGCAAAGCCAGATCGAAGCACTGGGCGGCTGGAACTGGGAGCAACGCGTCACCGAGACGCTGCACCGCCTGCACCTCAATGAGAACGACATCATTGGCACACTCTCGGGCGGCACCAAGAAACGGGTCGCGCTGGCGCAGGCGCTGGTGGCGGAGCCCGACGTGCTGCTGCTGGACGAGCCCACCAACCACCTTGACCTCGACTCGATCGAATGGCTCGAAGACCTGCTGATTGGCTTCAAGGGCAGCGTTGTGGCCATCACGCACGACCGGAGTTTTCTGGACCGGGTGGCGACGCGCATCATTGAACTCGACCGCGGCATCTTGCGCTCCTACGACGGCAATTACGCCCGCTATCAGCTACTCAAGGAAGATCAGCTGGCGCAGGAAGCGGTCATCAGCGCCAAGGCCGACCGGCTGCTGGTGCAAGAAGAAATCTGGATCCGCAAGGGCGTGGAGGCGCGGCGCACCCGCAGCGAGAGCCGCATCGTGCGCCTGGAAAACCTGCGCGCCAGCCGCAAGGCGCACCGCGACGCGGTCGGCAAAGTCAAGATGGACGTGGCCTCCGGCGCACTGGGCGGCAAGCTGGTGGCCGAGTTGACACAGGTCAGCCTGTCCTTCGACGACAAAGTCATCATCAAGGACTTTTCCGCCACCCTGTTGCGCGGCGACAAGATCGGTTTGCTCGGCCCCAATGGCGCGGGCAAAACGACCTTGCTCAAGCTCATTCTGGGCGAATTGGTGCCGGACAGCGGCAAGGTTCGCACCGGCACCAACCTGCAAGTGGCCTACTTTGACCAGATGCGCAACGCGCTCGATCTGGACGCCACGCTGGTGGACTTCATCAGCCCGGGCAGCGAGTGGATCGAGATTGGAACTCAGCGCAAGCACGTCAAGAGCTATCTGGGCGACTTCCTGTTTTCACCGGCGCGCGCCAACTCTCCCGTGCGCTCGCTCTCGGGCGGCGAGCGCAACCGGCTCTTACTGGCGCGCCTGTTTGCCCGGCCCGCCAACGTGCTGGTGCTGGACGAACCGACCAACGACCTGGACATCGAAACGCTGGAACTGCTGGAAGAGCTGCTGCAAAACTACGCCGGCACGGTGTTTCTGGTGAGCCACGACCGCACCTTTCTGGACAACGTGGTCACCAGCACCATTGCCTGTGAAGGCGACGGGCTATGGCGCGAGTACGAAGGTGGCGTGCAGGACTGGCTGTTGCAGTCCAAACGCAGCAAGGCGATTCAGGCAGCAGCAAATTCGATAGCTGCTAACGCACAGCAGACGGGCTCTAGAGGCCAAAAGAGCATCAAGTCGAGCGACAACTCTAAAAACGTAACGGCGCAAAAACTCAGCAACAAGGCGCAGCGCGAGGTTGACACCTTGCAGGCCAGAATCGACGTGCTGGAGCAAGAGCAGGCGACTGTGCGCGCCACCCTGACCGACGCCACGCTTTACGCCAAAGACCCGGCGCGCGCGACCGAACTGTACGCGCGCGACGCCGCTATTGATGAAGAGCTGCTGACGGCCCTGGCGCGCTGGGAAGAACTCTCGGCGCTCTGAACCCGCGCGCCTTCAGACCCTCAAAGCACGCATGACCGACCACTACACTACCTTGGGCCTGCGCAGCGGTGCGACGCTGGCCGACATTAAAAAGGCTTTTCGCCAACAAGCCTCGCTGCACCACCCTGACCGCAATGCCGCCGCCAATGCCGCCGCGCGCTTTCGTGCCGTGCAAGAGGCGTATGAAGTGCTCTCCGATGCGGCCAAACGCCAGACTTACGACGACAATCGGCGCCGCAACCTGCTCGACAGCCCGCTCGATACCGCACGCGAGATTTGGCAGCATTATTTTGACCCGTTGCTGCGCAGCGCCCAGGACACCAAGAGTACAAGACCATGAGTATCTCACCCTTTTTCCGCAACCTGCGCTCGGCCTACGAGTCCGAGCTGGACGACTTGAGGTTCGACTCCGAAGGCCGCGACGTGCTGCGCCAGCGCTTGACTCAAAGGCGCAAGGAACTGGCGTTCTTGCTGCAGATGATGGCGCTCAGCCCCGAGATGGTGGCGGTGGTCCTGCACCAGGGCTTCACGTTCAAGTCGCCCGCGATGATGGAGCATTTGCTGAGCCTGGCGCCGGAGGATTTCCCCGACTGGGATGCTCTGGCCGACGCGATCCATCTGGCGCCCTGGGCGAACGAGTTGGTTCAGGCGATCAGCAAGGAGCCCATGGGGAAGTGGTTTTTGACCGTCGCTGCCGCCCTGGAATACATGCACCACAAGCCCGCATCGGCGCCCGCCCGCATCCACGACCCCGAGGATGGGGTCGAAGAAGACCTTGAGGCAGAAATGAACCCGCTGGACGCCGAAGAAGAAAATGACGCTCGCAACCGCGAAGAAGCCGGCGCCGACTGGATGGTCCAGCAGGGCTTCGACCGTAAAGACTAAAAAATGAACCACCTTGCTCTCATCACCAAAACCCAGAGCCTGATTGCATCAGGCGACATCGTGGGCGCCGAGGCCGCCCTGGTTGAGTTGGCCGACACCGAGGGCGATTCAGCGCTGATGCTGGTGTTGGAGCAACTGCCCGCCAAAGACATCCTGGCGGTGATCCGCGAATACGACAACTCCAAGGAGTCGGTCATCAACCTGCTGGTAACGCCCAAGCAGTTCGCCCACGCGGTGGTGATTGAAAAGCAATACAAGGACCTGACCCGCACCCACCTGCGCGGCATGGTCAATTCGATCATCTTCCGGGATGAGGCGGATCCCCTTGAGTTCTTGAACGCGATGGGCGACCTCGAAGGTGGCGCCGAGGCGCTGGCCGACTATTTTGAAGAAAAATGGAGCCGCATTGAAGCCTTTGCCCGCACCGGCAGCTTTGATGCCGTCGACGACGACGGCCAGATGCTGTCGGAGGCCGCGCTGCTGGCCTCGGCCTATGTGCAGCCGCGCATCGAACAGGACGAAGTCGCCGACCAGGACTGGATGGAACTGGCCTGGCTCCTGCGCTACCAGTGCCCTGACCTGTTCATTGAAATGCTGCTGGTGCTGCGCGCCAAGGCGCGTGCGTTTGAGGCCGGATTGAGCGAGGAAGAGGAAATGCCCGAGGATGACGGCAAGGTCGAAACCGGCGACACCGACCGCGGCAAAGCGACCCCGGCGGCGCTTGAGTCCGACGAAGAATCTGCGATCTGACCGCCGCGAGACCCCAGCGCGTTACGTCACCATGCCAAAGTCCCCCGGTGCTGCCGCGTCCATCGCCCCCGCGTCATCCGTCTCGGTCTATGACAAGCGACCATTTTTTGAAAGGACGCTGACTTTTGGTGTGCGACACGGCATCATCGACCGGACAAAACTCGACGCCATTGGCAACGAGGCGCCTAAAGGCATGGTGCAAATTGCGCGCTATTTTGGCACCGAGTTCTTGCGCCCCGAACTGGAAAAAGCCAAAGATCGCATCGTCAATCTGGTCAGCCTCTATCTGGAAAGCAGCAGCGACGGTGACTTGCGGCTCGCCGCCGAGTCGCTGCGTGATCATTCGTTTTTGTCACGCTCCAAGGGCGGCTCCGACATGCTCAAGGCCTTGCTGGCCATGCCGCAAAACAGCCACTTCGGCATGAACGAGCGCGCTGGCTTCAGCGATGACAAGATCCCTTTGCTGGCTAAATGGTCAATGGCCAGCCTGAGCGACTACCAGTCGGAACTGGCCAAGCGCAGTCAAGTGGCCCAAGTGATGGATGCGGCGCTCTGGTTGGCGGATGAATTGGCGATGCAAGCCGATGACCTTGAAGACGCGGGCCCCGACAGTGAGGCGGTCATCCGCACGGCGTTGCTGGCGCAGGCGTGCAAGCGCACCGACATGCCCGACTGGGTCGCTTTCGAGCGCATGGTGGCGTTGCTGCGCAGAAAGTACGCAGGCGTCGACCCGTCGGCCGTGCCGCTTCATGGGCCTAAGAATTTGCCGGCTCACCTCACAGACGCCATCGAGGCGGTGCGGCAGTCTGTCACCGCCGATTTGCCGAAAATCCTGGATGCCAGTGTGTCCGCCAGAAAGCTGTTCAGTCAGACGCCGGCTTATTCGGGACGGTATTTTTGGGTCGAAGATGGCTTGAACGAGGTGGATGACTATGATCGTTCGGCATCGCTGGCGTGGCAAAAAGCCACGGGCGGGCATGACGACGAAGGCTCACTGATCACCTTATTTTTGTGCATTGCAGCGGGCACCGCACCCAAGACCATGCTGACAGAAAAGGCGGCTGTCGCGCTGATTCGCAAAATCCGCAAAGCTGGCCTCAGCCCCGAGTTGGCCAGCCGGTACATCCGCGCCCATGCCCCGGCGCAGCATCAGGACGACTATGTCCAGTTATGGATGGCCTTCTGCGATGAGGCCCAGCCAACACTTCGAAGTGATTACGACTATGAACTCAAGGACGCCATTACCCTGCTGCGCCGCGAGTGCAACGTGAAGTAACACTGGTCCGATGCAGGGCTGTCGCTGCTGCCTTGACAGCCATTTCATGGCACGGCCTGCGGCGGAATGCGTCGTCAGGAATGGTTTAGAAACTCGATGAGCTTTGGCGCATGGCACCTAGCGGTGATGTTCGCGCCGCCGTGCCTCGAAGACAAACTCTTCCAGATCAGGGTCCATCGCATTGCGCGACGAGATGATGCCGACCGGTCGGCCATTTTCAACCACCGGCACATGGCGGAATCCGTTTTCTTGCATCAGCAGCAGCGCATGGCCGTAGCTTTTGCCTGGGTCCAAGGTCTTTGGCTCTGCGGTCATCACGTCGGTCAGCAGCGTGGACTGGGCATCGCGGCCCTTGGCGATCACCCGAAAGACGGCATCGCGTTCTGTAAAGATGCCGAGCAGGTGCTCATCGGCGACCACAAGGACGGCACCCACGTTGCGGTCTGCCATCAGTCTGGCGGCGTTGCTAACAGTGGTTTCTGGCGGAGCAGTCAGAAACTTCTTCTGCTCCATGATGCTTCTAATAGGTTGATCGAACATTGCTGCCTCCAACACTGCATGCTAGCCATCTTTTGAACAGCGCTTTTGACCCAGATCAACCCTTCCGAGAAGCAGGTCGGACATTGAGGGCCGATCTCCAGACAAACGCTGGCAGGGTTTGTTGTCACCAATGAACTGGCGGCCGTTCGCCACGCCGATCGGCCACGTGGGGCTCAAGAGAACACACAGTAGCAGACACCGACAATTGTGCGTTAGGATGAAAACACCTGCGGGCTCAATCCGCAGACTTTCGATTCACCCCATCAAGGCTGTTCATGAACGACAACATACTCAACCGGGCCACCGACAAGGCCAAAGGCAAGCAAGCGACCGCCTTGCAAGTGAGCCCGATTCATCGGGTCAACCCCGGTGCTTGATGCTGCGCGGGCCGAACCACCGCGCGTGCATGTAGCCTGGTGGCGTGCGGCCACCATAGCCTGCCTGCTGGTCATTGCCATCGCTATTGCCACTGGCGCGAGCATGTTTGAGCAGTTCAAAGCCCAAATACAGCATCTGCAAACGCAGCTGCAAAGGACTGCGCAGATCAGGTACATCGCTGTTCTGCTGGATGACAACCGGGCCCCAGCAATGCTGATCACGTCGGATCCTCAAGAAGGATCGCTGCAGGTGCAGCGCCTCAATAACGTGACCGAAGGCCGTGCCGACAGCATGCAATTGTGGGCGCTGCCCGCCAACGGCCAACCGCGTTCACTTGGGATTTTGGCAAGCGCCGGCAAGACGTTGCGATTACCTGCCGTCGAGAAGGCGCTGGTGGGTGTCGGCGAATTGGCTATCAGCGTAGAAGACAGGGGCGCCACCACGCAACGCAGCGAACCAAGTCTACCCTTTCTCTTCAAGGGCGCGGTCGTGCAAAGGGCGTTGTGACTCCGCGCGAAATCTCTTCATCATCTCAATTTAAAGGCCTTTCCCATGTCACTTTCCAGCGCAACACTGTCGGCCATTCAACAGGCCGGTGCTGCCGCCTACGCGGCTGATGCTCAGCTCAAAAATGCAGTCAGAGGTTATGCGGCGCGTGTGAACGCCGCCATGAGTGCCAATCCTTACGGACTGGGCAATGACGCACTGTTCGAAAATTGGAAGGTGGTCGCCCGACTGTCGCAAACGCTCAGCGGAATTGAACAGGAGCTCAAGAAAGTCCACCACGTGGCATCAGAGCTGATCGCAGATGACCAACCTCGCGTGCACCAAATTCCAGCGCTTTCAGCGCCTGCCGAGTCTGTCGCCATGGTCGCGCGTCATCACCTTGATCTGGCAACCACCGATGTGGTGCCAAAGCGCAGAAAGAAGAGGGGATTGAATAAGGTGCGAGCGCGCAAGATTCGAGCTGGCTCCCACTCGCCCGCCACACTTGGTGCGCCGACGAGTCGACCGAAGCTTGGCGGTAACTCCGCCAGGCTGCTGCGGCACCTGAAGACCGTTCTGCAGACGAATGGGTTCACCGCCATCAACCAGACGGGCACTGGCCGCGCGACCGGTATTCCCCTAGGGTCCATGACAGCGGCCATCAAGAGCCTAGTGCACAGCGGTCACCTCGTGATCGGGCCAACAGGGGGTTTCAAACTGAGAAAGTTGGAAGGTTAGTAAGCGAATAAAAAAGTCTTATCTTCCGCGAAGCGGTAAGGACTGGAGCGGGTGAAGGGAATCGAACCCTCGTATGAAGCTTGGGAAGCTGCCGTTCTGCCATTGAACTACACCCGCATTGCAACCTATTGATTTGTAACGTTTTATCGACTGTCACATCATTTTGAAAGCAATTTTACCCCGAAAAGGATTAGTCGCTAGCAGTCTCGTAGAAGCAAAGACATCCATTCGAATTCACTGGCACCAACCAAAAAAAAACGCCCAATCTTTCGACTGGGCGTTTCCGGTTTAATAGCCTGACGATGACCTACTTTCACACGGGAATCCGCACTATCATCGGCGCAGAAGCGTTTCACTGTCCTGTTCGGGATGGGAAGGAGTGGTACCACTTCGCTATGGTCATCAGGCATAACTTTTTGTCATCCTGACTAGGTCAAGACAACCAATTTATAGAGCTAATCAGCTTCATCGAATTAACGAACCTATTTTCACAGGATTTTTGAATGCGTCAACTTGGCATAACTTCCTTGATACTGATTTCACAGATCAAAGTTATAGGGTCAAGCCGCACGAGCAATTAGTATCAGTTAGCTTAACGCATTACTGCGCTTCCACACCTGACCTATCAACGTCCTGGTCTTGAACGACTCTTTAGGGGGCTCAAGGCCCCGGCAGATCTCATCT
>JBBQQX010000083.1:0-14768 GCA_038215405.1 Burkholderiales bacterium | reverse complement strand
GTGTAGCGCACCAGGTCGGTGATCGGGCGATCCACCAGCCATTGCAGTTCGGTCGTCATGTGCGCATTGAAGCCGGGCAACAGCGGTGCGCTCGGCGTGGCATCGAGCAGCAGCAACCAGGGGCGCTGGTTCGGCTCCAAGGTCACCTGGTAAGTGACCGGCGCGCCCTGCACCTGCAGATTGGGCAGCAGACGCATGCGCGCCGGCAGCCCGGAGCGCAGCGGCTGCCAGCTGCGCCCGTCAAAACTGGAGAGTACTGGCCCGCGAAAATACATCTCAGACTGGCGCGGTGGCGTGCCCTCAAAACGGATGCGCATGGCAATGCTGTCATCGAGGGCCAGGCTGGCGATGGTGCCGACCTGCATCGTGGCCGACAAGCCGCTGCGCCCACTCATGGCGTCGCTGGGCACCCCCCACAGGGGCGCCATGCGCGGAAACAACATGAACAGCACGACCATGATCGGCGCGCCCAGCAACGTCATGGAGGCCGCGATGCGGGCCGCCTGCAACAAGGGCGGCCGGCCCACCGGCATGTGGGCATTGACCAGCGCGGTCAGCAGGCCCAGCAGCGCGATCAGCATGGCGCCTGCGGTCAGGAGCGACTGCGAGAAGAAGAAGTTGCTCAGCATCATGAAGAAGCTCAGGAAAAACACCACGAAGGCATCACGGCGCGCGCGCAGCTCCAGCGTCTTCAAGGCCAGCAGCACCATGATCAGGGTCAGGCCGGCATCGCGCCCGAGCAGGGTTTTGTGGGTGAACAGCGTGGCTCCGATGGTCAGCACCAGCAGCAGCCACAACCACCAGCGCGCGGGCAGCGGCCGCAGTGTGACGGCCAGCCAGCCGCGCCAGAGTATGACCGTGCCACTGAGCAGGCTGCACCACAGCGGCAAATGGCTCACCTGCGGCAGCGCCACCCAGGCGATCACCGCCAGCATGAACAGGGTGTCGCGGCTGTCGCGCGGCAGCAGGCGCAGGTGATGCAGTGGGTTCGGCATGGCAGCGGGTTTGGCCTCAGTGCAATGCCAGTGCTTGCAGGCAGCGGCGCCTATGGGCCTCACCGTGGGTTGGCTTGATTTCCAGGCCCCCCAGGCGCAGGCCGTAGTCGAGTCCCTGCTGTTCGGCCTGCAGCACCCAGGCGCACAGGCGCGACAACTGCGGCTCCGGCTGGGTCAGCCCGGTTTGCTGCGGCTCCAGCCAGAGTTCACGCCGCTGCACCTGCTGCGTGTCGCGGCTGACCAACTCGTCAGCCTTGGCGGCTTTCTTCCAGACCACGAGTTTGAGCGGGTCGCCACGGCGGTAGGCGCGGATGCCATCGTAGTCACCGTTGCCCGGCCCTGTCGCCGCGGCGGCGTCGCCCGCGCGGGGCTCACCCAGCGGCAAGGCAGGCGCATGGGGTTCTGGGGCAGGATAAACCAGCACCTGGGCGGCGGGGCGCCAGACCGTCCAGACCCTAAAGGTGCCCAGCGGAAAGCGCGTTTCAGCCGTGAGTGCGGGCACGCGGTGCAGGCCGCGCCGCTCTGGTTTGAAGGCGACGTGCACCGTGGCATTGGCTTGCGCTGGCACGTCGCTCCAGCTCCAGTGCTGCGAGCCCAGCAAGGCCAGCCCGATGCCGAAACGGGTGCTTTTTCGCTTGTTCTCCAAATTTATAGAAATAATGGCGGTAGCCCCCGCGAATACTGGGTCAGTCGCTATTAAATGAAGAGTAAGTCCGCGCAAGGTGGCGTGGCACACGTGCATCGCCACCAGGCTGCATCCGGCCAGCAAGAAGGTCAGCAGGTAGCCCAGGTTGAGTTGGTAATTGATCGATGCGACCAGCAACACCAGCAGCGTGAGGGCCAGCATGAAGCCCGGGCGCGTGGGCAAGATGTAGACGTTGCGCTGCGTCAGCGTGAAAATGTCGATTAGCGGCAGCCGGGCCTGCCACCAGCGCTGGAACAGCGCGCGCACGTACGCCACCGGGTGCAGCAGCGGGCGGGGCATTGACGGCGCGACTGGCATCGGGCGTTTGCGCTCAAGGCAACGGCACCGCATCGAGCAGGGCGCGCACCTGCTCGACCGCGCCGCGGCCCGCATCGCTGAGCGGCAGCAGGCGGTGCGCCACGGTTTGCGCAAGAATGGCCTGCACGTCGTCGGGTGCAACGTAATCGCGCCCGCTCAGCAAAGCCTGCGCCTTGGCCGCGCGCACCACGGCAATGGCGGCGCGCGGGCTCAGGCCCTGCACGAACCACCGGCCCGAGCGGGTGGCGGCTACCAGGTCTTGCACATAGTCCAGCAGCGGCGCCGCCGCATGCACAGCCAGCACCTGCTGCTGCAGCGTCTGCAACTCGGTCGCACTGAGCAGACTGGGCAGTGCCTCCACCATGTCGCGCCGGTCGCGCCCGGCCAGCAGTTCGCGTTCGGTGGCACGGTCCGGGTAACCCAGCGAAATGCGCATCAGGAAGCGGTCCAGCTGCGACTCCGGCAGCGCGTAGGTGCCGAGCTGGTCATGCGGGTTTTGCGTGGCAATCACAAAAAATGGCAAGGGCAGGGCGCGCGTGTCTCCGTCCACCGTTACCTGCTTTTCTTCCATCGCCTCCAGCAGCGCGCTCTGGGTCTTGGGGCTGGCCCGGTTGATTTCGTCGGCCAGCAGCACCTGCGCAAACAGCGGGCCGGGGTGGAACACAAAGCTTTCTTTGGCGCGTTCATAAACGCTGACACCCGTGAGGTCGCTGGGCATCAGGTCGGCGGTGAACTGCACCCGCGAGAACTGCAGACCAAAGGTTTTGGCCAGTGCCAGCGCCAGCGTGGTCTTGCCGACGCCGGGCACGTCCTCAATCAGCAAGTGGCCCCCCGCCAGCAGGCAGGCCACGCAATCTTGCGTTTGCGCAGGCTTGCCGACAATCACCGTGTTAAGCTGATTCAGTATTGATTCAAGTTTTTTTTGTGCATCCATAGCACCACGTTACCAAAATAATTCGAGAGACAGGAGATCACCGTGACAACCACCGGTTACTACACCCATTCCGATTGCCGTAAACATGAAATGGGGCCTGGCCACCCCGAATGCCCCGAGCGGCTTGATGCCATCGAGGACCGATTGTTAAGCTCCGGCCTTGGGCTCGCACTGGAACGGCGTGAGGCACCGCCGGCATCGCTGGCCGACATTGAGTTGGCGCACAGTCGCACGCACGTCGCGGCCCTGCGTGGCCTGAGCGATGTGTTGAAAGAAGACATTCTGGCCGGTGGCCCGCCCTATGCCCAGATAGATCCCGATACCTCCATCAACGTCAGCACCTGGGATGCCGCGCTGCGCGCTGCCGGTGCCGCGCTGGCGGCCACCGATGCGGTGATGGCGGGTGAACTCGAAAACGCGTTTTGTGCCGTTCGTCCGCCCGGACACCATGCCTGCCGCGATCAGGCCATGGGTTTCTGTTTTTTCAACAACGTGGCCATTGCCGCCAAGTACGCCCTGGAGCGCCATGGCTTGAAGCGGGTGGCGATTGTGGATTTTGATGTGCACCACGGCAACGGCACCGAAGACATTGTGGCGGGTGACAAGCGCATTTTGATGGTGAGCTTTTACCAGTATCCGTTTTATCCGCTCGATCACGTCCACTCCAGTGCGGCCAACCTGGTCAATCTGCCCGTGCCTGCCTATACCAAGGGCATGGAGATCCGGGAGCTGATCGAGAGCACCTGGATGCCGCGGCTGGAGGCGTTTCGCCCTGAGATGATTTTCATCAGCGCCGGCTTCGACTCGCACCGGGAGGACGACATGGGCCAGCTCGGACTGGTCGAGCAGGACTTCATCTGGATCACCCATCGCATCAAGGACGTGGCCCGGCGCCACGGCAAGGGGCGCATTGTCTCGTGTCTGGAAGGTGGCTACGCCTTGAGCGCACTCGCGCGCAGTGTGGAGGGGCATATTCGGGTGCTGGCTGATGTTTGAACCTCGCATTGCCGACCTTGATGCCTGGGTCGCGGCGCTGACCCAACGCGCCGCGCTGATGGAACTCGGCGCACTGGCTGTGTGTTGTCTGGTGGCATGGTGGCTGACCGCGCTGTTTCGCCGGGCGCGGGCCCCGAGCGTGACCACTTCCATCATGTTTGGCCGGCGCCTGGTGGACGGGGTCTTGTTCCCGTTGCTGCTGCTGAGCCTGGCCTACGCGGCCCGCGCCCTGATGGTGGGCCGGGTGCCGCTGGCGGTTTTCAAGATTGCGCTGCCGGTGCTGATCTCCCTGCTGGTGATCCGGTTTGGGGTCAAGGTGCTGCAAGCGGCCTTCAGCGACACGCCGCTGGTGCGCATGCTGGAGCGCAGCATTTCCTGGGTGGCATGGGTGGCTGTCGTGTTATGGGTTAGCGGGCTGCTGCCGCTGGTCCTGGAAGAGCTTGACCAGATTACCTGGAAGATGGGTGGCGCCCGGATGTCCGTACGCACCCTGATTGAGGGGAGTCTGACGGCCGGTGCTGTGCTGATCTTTACCTTGTGGATTTCAGCGGCCATTGAAACCCGTCTGCTGCGCTCGGCCACCGGGGGCGAGTTGTCGCTGCGCAAGGCGGCCAGCAACGCCACGCGTGCCCTGTTGATGTTCTTCGGCCTGATGCTGGCCCTGTCTGCAGTCGGTATTGACTTGACCGCGCTCTCGGTGCTGGGCGGCGCCATTGGCGTGGGCGTGGGCTTTGGCCTGCAAAAGCTGGCGGCCAACTATGTCAGCGGCTTTGTCATTCTGGCCGAACGCAGCATGCGCATTGGCGACAACGTGCGCGTCGACAATTTCGAGGGCATTGTGATGCAAATCAATGCCCGCTACACCCTGATTCGATCACTCGGTGGGCGGGAGTCGATTGTTCCCAACGAGCTGCTGATCAGCACCCGGGTTGAAAACCTGTCGCTGGCCGATTCACGGGTCTGGCTCCATACCGCGGTCGCGGTCGGCTATGACAGCGATGTGAATCAGGTGATGCAGTTGTTGCATCAGGCTGCCCTGAACCAGAGCCGGGTGCTGCGTGAGCCAGCTCCTTCCGTGAATCTGGCTGCCTTTGGCGCCGATGGGCTGGAGTTCAAGCTTGGCTTCTGGATTGCCGACCCCGAGAACGGCAGTGACAACTTGAAGTCCTTGATCAATCTGGACATACTTCAGGCATTGCGTCAAAACAAGATCGAGATTCCCTATCCGCAGCGGGTCATGCACCTGCCGGTCGTGGCGGAGAATCCGGTCCCATCACGTTGACCGAGGAGGTTTTCATGACTTTATCGCTCGCTGTGCCTACGCCGCTGGAGTACTTTGCATCGCTGGTACACAGTGACACCGACTTTGCGCTGCTCGAGGCTGCGACCTGCCTGGCGCAAGACGAATACCCGAAACTCGACGTGCAACAGGTTCTGGGCGAAGTTGACCAACTGCTGGCACGGCTCAAACAGCGCGTTGCGCGTGATGCCGGCCCCTTGCAGAAGCTTCGCGCCTTGCACCAATTTTTCTACCGCGATTTGGGATTTGCCGGTAACGTCAATCATTATTACGACCCGGACAACAGCTTTGTGAACGTGATTCTGCACACACGTCGTGGCATTCCGATCTCGCTGGCGGTGCTCTGGTTGGAATTGGCGCAAGGTCTGGGGCTGGCCGCGCGCGGCGTCGGATTTCCCGGACACTTCATGGTCAAGGTGAATTTGCCTGAAGGCCAGGTCGTGATGGACCCGCTGGACGGCCAATCGCTGACGCGCGAGGCGCTGAGTGAGCGGCTGGAGCCATTCCGGCGGCGCAATGGCCTGATGGACGAGTTTGAAGTGCCACTGGGCTTGTATCTGCAGGTCAGTCCGCCGCGCGACATCATCGCCCGCATGCTGCATAACCTGAAAGAGATCCACACCAGCCAGGAAGACTGGCTGCGCCTGATTGCCGTGCAGGACCGGCTGATTGTGCTACTGCCGCAGGCCTGGGACGAGTACCGGGATCGTGGCCTGGCCCATGCCGAGCTGGGCCACACCGGGCGGGCGCTGGAAGACCTGGAGACCTACCTTGGCAACGCCGAACAAGGTGCCGACATGCCCGCCATCGCCAGGCGTGTGGCTGAGTTGCGGCGCGCCATCAGCTGATGTGTCGGGGTGTCGTTCTGAAGAAATTTCCTCGTTTCAACATCAGTAATGTGCCTGTGGCACGGGTCGCACCACAGCACTTACCACGCCCGCATGGACGCGAAGGGTCACTTCAATAGTCGTGGCAATTCAATTGCGCGCCAATCCGCGCGGCTGTAGCACCAGCAATAGCAGTGTCAGCGCCGCAAAGCCGATGCCGGCCATAAAGGTGAAAGATGCCCCCCAGCCCTGCCACAGCCAGCCCGCCAGCCCACTGGCGATCAGCATGGCCACGCCGCTGAGCAGGTTGAAAAATCCGTAGCCGGTGCCGCGTAAATCCGTTGGCGCGGTGTCGGCCACCATGGCCGCCAGCAGGCCTTGCGTCATGGCCATGTGCAAGCCCCACAGTGCCACGCCTGCCCAGAAGACCAAGCCGCTGTTGCTGTAAGCCAATAGAGAGTCAGCGCCTATCAACAGCAGTAGCCCCCAGCCCAGCAGTGAAGTGTGACTCACTTTGTCGGCCAGCTTGCCAAAGGGGTAGGCACAAGACGCGTAGACCATGTTCATGCCGATCAGCACCAGCGGCGTCCAGGCCAGCGCCAAACCACCTTCCTGGGCACGCAGCACCAAAAAAGCTTCGCTGAAACGTGCCAGCGTGAATATTGCACCCACGCCCACGACCCACCAGTAAGCGGGGCTCAAGCGGGCCAGGTTGGCGCGGCTGATCGGGTTGCTGCGCTTGGGCGTGATCGGCCGATCAGGCTCCTTGACGCCCCATACCAGCAGTGCCACGCACATGAAGGCGGGCACGGTTGCCACCCAGAACACGGCGCGAAAGTCATCGTTCCACAGCAGCATGAAAACGACCGCCAACGTGGGCCCCAAGAACGCGCCGACGGTGTCAAGCGACTGGCGCAAGCCAAAGGCGGCGCCGCGCAGTTCGGGTGGCGCAATGTCGGCCACCAGCGCGTCACGCGGCGCACCCCGAATGCCTTTGCCAATGCGGTCCGCCAAACGGGCGGTGATGATCCAGCCGGTGGACGTGGCAAGCGCAAAAAAAGGTTTGGAAAGAGCACCCAGCCCGTAGCCCAGCACCGCCAGTGGCTTGCGCTTGCCCCAGTAATCGCTCAAGGCGCCGGAAAACACCTTGATGATCAGCGCGGTCGCCTCGGCTGCGCCTTCAATCAGACCGACCACAAACATGCTGATGCCTAAGCTGGTCACCATGAAGACCGGCAGCAAGCTGTGAATCAGTTCGCTCGAGACATCCATCAGCAAGCTGACAAAGCCCAGCGCCCAGATGCTCGTGGGGATTCGCCTCAGCGTGGCAGTGCGTCGGTTCATGGTCTTTTAGATAAATATCAGCGCCAGCCCTTATGGATTATGGCTAAGTAGCTATTAATTTTGATTTTATCAGCGCACCAGCACCGCGGCGGCGTCACCCCGCTCGGCAATCACGCCAATCTCATACACCGTTTCACCCGCCGCGCGCAACGTGGCAGTGCAGGCAGCAGCGTGTGCCGCGTCAATCACCACCACCATGCCAATGCCGTTATTGAAGGTGCGATTCATCTCGACGTCGTCAATGCCCGCTGTGGCCTGCAGCCAGGCAAACAGCTCGGTTTGCGGCCAGCTGCCCTTCCTCAAGTGCGCCGCAGTGCCCTCAGGCAAGACGCGGGGAATGTTTTCGAGCAAACCGCCGCCCGTGATGTGGGCCAGTGCCTTGATCGGGTGAGCCGTCAAAGCAATCAGCACATTCTTGACGTACAGACGGGTCGGTTCCATCAGCGCTTGTTTGAACGGTTTGCCGTCCAGCGTGGCCGGGGCATTGGCACCCGCGCGCTCAATGCATTTGCGCACCAGGCTGAAGCCGTTGGAGTGCACGCCACTGGACGCCAAACCCAGCACCATATCGCCTGGCTTGATATCCGCTCCGGTCAAAATTTTGGACTTTTCGACGGCCCCAACGCAAAAACCCGCCAAGTCGTACTCACCCGCTGGGTACATGCCGGGCATTTCAGCGGTTTCACCGCCAATCAAGGCGCAACCAGACAGCTCACAACCCTTGGCTACGCCGCCCACCACGGCGGCGGCGGTATCGACATCGAGCTTGCCGCAAGCAAAGTAGTCCAGAAAAAACAGCGGTTCAGCTCCCTGCACCAGCACGTCGTTGACGCTCATGGCGACCAGGTCAATGCCAACGGTGTCGTGCATGTTCCACTCAAACGCCAGCTTGAGCTTCGTACCGACGCCGTCGGTGCCGCTCACCAGCACCGGCTCCTTGTAGCGCTTGGGCACTTCAAACAGTGCGCCAAAGCCGCCAATACCGGCCAGAACGCCTTCACGCATGGTTTTTTTGGCCAGGGGTTTGATGCGCTCGATGAGGGCGTCCCCGGCGTCGATGTCAACGCCAGCGTCTTTGTAGGAAAGGGGGGAAGCAGAGGAAGCGTTTTTTTGGGTCATGAAGGAGGTCTTGAAAAATGCGCAGGCCGGGCGCGCGCAAGCCGGTCGTGGGGTGGAAAAAGGCGCGAGCCTGGAGCCCGATAGAATTTGGCCAGATTTTAGTGCGACAGAGCCGGCCCAACCGGTGGCCCTCACTGAAAATTGCCTGAGGCATCGTCCGAACTCATTTCAACGGCTTGTCCTTGAGAATTGCCACACGCCTTTTATACCGACGCACTAAAGAGAGCCCGCCGAATCTGCATGAAACAAATTGCCCTGGATATTGGCCTGGCGACCGGCCCCACGTTGAGCAGTTTTTTTGCCGGCCCCAATGAGGCGGCATGGCGACATCTGCAGATATGGGTCGGAGACGGTGCCAGTGGATCGGTGCGTTCACCCGTGCCGACCTATCTCTTTGGCCCTGGCGGCAGCGGCAAGACGCATTTGCTCAGGGCTGTGCAGGCGGCCTTGCAGGAGCAGGGCGCCAGCGTCGGCTGGCTCGACGCCAGTGTGCAGCATCCGCCCGAGTTTGATGAGCGCTGGAGCGCCGTGCTGATGGACGAGGTCCACTTCTATGACGCGGTGCAGCAGCAGGCGGCGTTCAACTGGTTCATCAATGCGCAAACCTGGCAGCGCGCCGTGGTGGCGGCTGGCGAACTGCCGCCGACTGAGCTGAAATTGCGCGATGACCTGCGCACCCGGCTCGGTTGGGGCCATGTTTTTCAGCTGCAATTGCTCGGTGAGCCAGAACGGCGCGCTGTTTTAAGCCGGGCAGCCGATGCGCGCGGGTTGGTTTTGAATGCAGATGTGATGGACTTCATGTTGACGCGTTTCAGCCGCGACCTGGGCAATCTGATGGAGCTGCTGGACCTGATTGACGGCTATGCGCTGCAAACCAAGCGCGCGATTACCATTCCGCTGATCAAATCCATGATGGACAACACCTGATCGAAAATCACCCCATGAAGCTGACCCTGTTTGACCTTGACCACACCTTGCTGCCGATCGACTCCGACTACGCCTGGGGCGTTTTTACCAGTACCATCGGCTGGACCGACCCGGTCGATTTCAATCAACGCAACGACGAATTCTTTGCTCATTACCAGGCTGGCACGCTTGATATTCGTGAGTATGTGCGCTTTGCCACGGCCGCACTGCGCGAACAGGGGGCGATCAAGGCGCAAGCGGCGCATGCCGAGTTCATGAAAACGGTGGTGGCCCCGGCCATCAAGCAGCAGGCCCTGGCACTGCTGCGTCAGCACCAGCAGGCGGGCGACGAGGTGCTGATCGTGACCGCCACCAATGACTTCGTGACGCGCCCAATTGCCCGGGCGTTCGGCGTTGAGGAGTTGATTGCAGTGGAACTGGAGGTCGATACGGCGCCGGGCGGCAGCGGCTGGATCACAGGCGAAATCGTGGGAGTACCCTCGTTTCGGGAAGGCAAAATCACGCGGGTGACGCAGTGGCTGGCCAGGCGCCAACTGGACTGGTCCGATGTGGAGACGACTTTTTACAGTGACTCCATCAACGATCTGAGCCTGCTGGAGCGGGTGATCCACCCCGTGGCCACCAACCCGGATGCACCTTTGCGGGCGCTGGCCCTGGCGCGCGGATGGCGCATACTTGATTTGTTTTAGCGTGTAGGGACTTATGATTAAAAAATTTATTGACCGCTTGCTCGGAAAATCTCCGGCCAACAACAAAAAACGCCAGTTTGGCAAGCGCGAAGAGGTCGCCCCTGCGGTGCACGGGATCGACCCTAAGCTGGTTGACGAGCGCGCGCTCAACGTCGTGCGCACCCTCAAGAATGCAGGGTTCGAGGCCTATATCGTCGGTGGCGCCGTGCGCGACCTGATGGTCGGCCTGGCGCCCAAGGACTTTGACGTGGCGACCAATGCCACACCGGAGCAGGTCAAGGGCCTGTTTCGGCGCGCCTTCATCATCGGGCGGCGCTTTCGCATCGTGCATGTGGTGTACGGGCGTGGCCGCGAGCATGAGGTGATTGAAGTCTCCACGTTCCGCGCCTACATGGACAACGCGGCGGCCGAGCAGGTGGCTGGCAACGAGAAAACCAGCAAGAGCGAGTTGGCCGGCATGAAGCACGCGGTCGATTCGACCGGGCGGGTGCTGCGCGACAACGTCTGGGGCCCGCAAGAAGAAGACGCGGTGCGGCGCGACTTCACCATCAACGCCATGTACTACGACCCCGAGACGCAGATCGTGGTCGACTACCACCATGGCATCAAGGATTCCAAGAACCGGGTGATCCGCATGATTGGCGATCCGGCGACGCGTTACCGCGAAGACCCGGTTCGCATCATTCGCGCTGTGCGTTTTGCCGCCAAGCTCAGCGGCCTGGGCTTCAAGTTAGAGGCCAAAACGGCCGCACCGCTGATCAAGTCGCAAGAGCTTCTGGCCGAGGTGCCGCAGAGCCGCTTGTTTGACGAAATGCTCAAGCTGCTGCAAACCGGCCATTCCCTGGCCTCGATCGAGCAGCTCAAGACCTTGGGCATGGCGCGCGGCATTTATCCTTTGCTTGACGTGGTGGTGCAGCGCGCCGACCAGGCTTTTGTCAAAGCCGCTTTGCGCGACACTGATCGCCGCGTGAATGAAGGCAAACCGGTGGTGGCCAGTTTCCTGCTGGCCTGCGTGTTGTGGTCCGATGTGCGTGACGGCTGGGCCAAACGCATCAGCGAGCGCCAGCATGCCCATCCGGCGCTGCAGGATGCGATTGACGATGTGTTCAATGCCCATATTGGTGATGTGTCGGGCCGCGGCAAACTCGGCGGCGACATGCGCGAAATGTGGATGATGCAGCCCCGTTTTGAAAAGCGTGTGGGCAGTGCGCCTTTTGGCTTGACCGAACAGCCGCGTTTTCGCGCCGCCTTTGACTTCATGCGCCTGCGTGCTGAAACCGGCGAGATCGACGAGGTGCTGGCCGACTGGTGGCAGGAGTTCAGCCTGGCCGACGACAACCTGCGCCAGGACATGGTGGACCAAGTGCGTGAAGAGCAGCAGCAGCAACGCCAACGAGCGCCGCGCGTGCACAAGGGGTCCATTGCCCGCGATGGGGTGCAAGCGGCACCTTCTGAGGCGCCCGAGGGTCGCGATGATCGCGCTCGCCTGCAGGCAGCTGCCGACGCGCCAGAAGTTGAAGCTGCCAGCTTGGCTGACGCTGATGCCCCAAAAAAACGCCGTCGTCGCCGGCGCAGCACTGGCCCCAGAATCGGCGGCGAACAGGCGCCGGATGCGGGCGTTTGAACGCATCGGCGCGACCTCCGGTGACGGCCTATATTGGGCTGGGTGCCAATCTGGGTGATCCACAGGAAGCGATCCTCCAGGCCATGAATGACCTGGCGCTGATCGAAGGCGTCAGTCTGATCAAGCGCTCATCCCTGTACCAAACTGCGCCAGTGGACGCCAGCGGACCGGACTATGTCAATGCCGTGGTCGAGCTCCAAACGACGTTGACTGCACCGGCATTGCTGGCGCAGCTGCAGGCGCTGGAACAAGGCGCCGGGCGCCAGCGCTCTTTTCACAACGCGCCGCGTACCCTGGATCTGGATCTGTTGATCTACGGCCACGCGCGCATCCAGAGCGAGAAGCTCACGATTCCGCATCCGCGCATGCAAGAGCGGGCCTTCGTGCTGGTGCCGTTGGCGGAGATTGCGCCACAGGCTGTGACGGCGACGCAACTGCAATCGGTGCGCGCGCATCGTATCTCGCGTCTTGAAAAGTGGTTTAGTGCTGGTGCGAAACGCTAAGATCGCACTCGTCAATAATTTTGCCGAAGAAATAACTCATGAATTTGAATAACATTCGCCTTGCCGCCAAGCTGTGGCTCGCCACCGGACTCATTGTTCTGGTCATGTGTGCCCTGATTGCATTTTCCGCAACGCGTTCGGCGGGCGATCGTATTGCCAGCGCGGCGGTCCTGGAGGGAATAGGTACCAAGGTCAAGTTGGCTAGTCGTTGGGTGGCGCTGACGGAAGCCAATGCGGCGCGCTCACTGGCCGTCCTGATCAGTATCGACCAGGCTGTGGAGCTTGGTTTGAAAGGCGCAATTGCCGCCACCTCCGCGCAGATCGGTGACATTCAAAAAGCCATAGACGCGACCCAGTTGACGCCAGCTGATCGCGCCCAGTTGGAAACCATTGGCAAGAATCGCAAGCTGGTTCTGGAAACCCGGGCGATCGCCATGAAGCAGCGCACGGATGGCCTGCCCACGGAAGTGACGGAGACCGTCAACACAAAGTACCAGCCCGCGATGGAGGCTTATCAGCAGTCGCAGCGCGACTTTGTCACCATACAGGAGCGGGCCCAGGATGATGCCCGGCTTTTCTATGCTCAAAGAAGCAAAGAGCTGATCACGATTTCCGCGATCAGCGTCTTGCTGTTGATCGCCGGAATTTTTGGCGGGACAGCTTGGCTGATTCGGGCGATCCGGCGACCGTTGACGCAGGCCAACGAACTGGCCTCTGGCATCGCAAAAGGTGACCTCACCCTGCAGATCGACACCTCGCGCGGTGACGAGTTTGGCGACCTGATGAAGTCACTGGCGGCCATGAATGAGTCGCTCGGACGCATGGTGCACCAGGTGCGCCAAAGCACCGACAGCATTGAAACCGCCAGCGCCGAGATTGCCACGGGCAACAACGACCTGGCCCAGCGCACCGAACAAACGTCGAGCAACCTGCAATCCACCGCGTCCAGCATGGACCAGCTGACCACCACGGTGCAGCAGAGCGCCGAGAACGCGCGCCAGGCCAGCACACTGGCAGCCAACGCATCCTCGGTGGCAGAAAAAGGCGGCGCCGTCGTTCAGCAGGTCGTCCTCACGATGGAAGAGATCAACACCAGCAGCAAGAAAATCGCCGACATCATCGGTGTTATTGATGGCATTGCGTTTCAGACCAATATTCTGGCGCTCAATGCTGCCGTGGAGGCTGCGCGGGCCGGTGAACAGGGGCGCGGCTTTGCCGTGGTGGCGAGCGAAGTGCGCAGCCTGGCGCAGCGCAGCGCCGAAGCCGCCAAAGAAATCAAGACGCTGATCGGCACCTCGGTCGACAAGGTGGCCTCGGGCACCAAACTGGTGTCGGCTGCGGGCACCACCATGAGCGACATTGTGCAGTCGGTGCGCAAGGTGGCGGACGTCATCGGCGAGATCACCGCGGCGTCCAATGAACAAAGCTCCGGCATTGCCCACGTCAATCAGGCTATTGGCAACCTGGACCAGATGACGCAGCAGAATGCAGCCTTGGTCGAAGAAAGCGCCGCCGCCGCCGAGAGCCTGCGCGAGCAGGCTAGTCAATTGGCGCAGGCGGTGTCCGTATTCAAGGTCAGCAGTGCGGCGGTCATGGTGCAGGCGCACCCGACCCGTGACATTACACCGCGGGCACCCGCACCTGCCTACAAGCGCCCAACGCCTCTGGCCCGGCCGAAGCCGGCCAGCGCCGCGCTCAGCCATACCCGCGCCGCCGCGCCAGCACGCAAGCCGCTGGCCCTGGCAGCGGTCAAGAAGCCGGCTACAACGACCCCTGCAGCCGCAACTGCAGACGCCGATTGGGAGACTTTCTGAAGCTTTGCGGGAGTTGTTGAATCAGTCGGGCGATACGCCTTGCTACGTGTCCCCCGCCCGCTGCGCGGTCTCCTCCTTGACCTCCGCAAAGCGCATCACCCGGCTGATTTTTCCAGCGGCTGGGTACGCCGACAGGGGGGAATTCAAAAGTTGCCTGCGGTGGGTGTGACGCGAATGGATGTGGGCCGTTGACCCAAAATTTCCGACCTTCACAACGCTAGGCACGGTGATTGGGCTATGTGACCGGGCTTTGGGGTGAAAGGCGCGCGCCGACGGGCGCTTGCATACAGCAGCTTCAATATCGCGTGTGTTTTCATCCCAAAACCGCATGCGCATGGCCCAATTGCCGGGCCGGGTTTAATGCGCTGCGCCAGCTCTGTCCCCAACGCTTCAGAGCTTGCCCCGGTTCACTCCACTTCTGCAATCAGTTCAATTTCCACACAAGCACCGAGTGGAATTTGCGCTACGCCAAAGGCGCTGCGGGCGTGGGCGCCCTTAGCGCCAAAGACCTCGCCCAGCAATTCGCTGGCGCCATTGGTCACCAGGTGTTGCTCGGTAAAGTCGCCGGTGGAGTTGACGAGCGACATCAGCTTGACGATTCGTTTGATGCGGTTCAGGTCGCCAACCGCTGCGTGCAGGGTGCCCATCAGATCAATGGCGGCGGCCCGGGCGGCGGCCTTGCCTTCTTCGGTG
>JBBQQX010000082.1:0-15312 GCA_038215405.1 Burkholderiales bacterium | reverse complement strand
GCTTGGCCGGTTCGAATTTGTGCGGCGTTCGCGTTCAGGATGAAATGAGCACCGAGCAGTCGGTCGTAAAGTGCTCTGCTGTGGCCGCTGCCCGCCTGCACCAGCTGGCGCTGCGCGTAGTCGCTGACGACAGCGCGAACGTGGCTGTAGGACAGCGCCGCCAGCAGGGCCGCCGGAACAAAGGCCGACAGCAGGAACAGGAAGAATATGCGCCGGGCGACGGCACTGCGCAGAAACGTCCCCTCGACCCGCATTTTCATGGCCACGCGAACACCCCCTCAAGGGCGAACCTCATTGCGGCGAGAAAGTTGATGCCAGCCCGACAAAGGCGCCGTCACGTGCGCGCACGATGTCGTCCAGACTGTCCTTCTGTGTCAATTGGGGCTTGAAGACACCATCGACGCCCATGCTGAACAGATCAAAGTCGGAATTGATCGGATTGAACTTGTGATCCTTGCGCGCTTTGCCGTGCGCACCGACGCTGCTCAAATCGAGATACTGGTAGGGGTGACCCCAGGGATCGAGCTTGCCACCATTGCCGACATCCGCCAGCGACGCCGGGAAGGAGCCCCCGCTTGCGGCATAGTCCGCGATCAGCACCTGAAGAACTCTGACGTCCTGGATCGCTACGGAGCGATTGATCCGTTCACGATAATTGCTATAGATCGGCATGGCAATCGCCGCCAGCACACCGACCAGCGCCACGACCAGCATGAGCTCGATCAGCGTCAAGCCCGTCAGCCGAATGCGCACGAGGGGCGTGTGCTTTGAATCCATGATCCGTACTCCCAAAGACCAATGTTATTTATTGAATTCATGATACTCCCACTTGCATCGGTTGAATGCCAGCGTGCGAGGGCTGGACGCTAGGGCCGCAGTATCCGCAGGCCCGGCTCGTCATCGGCCATCACCTGCTGCGCCCACGCCGTCAGCTTGCTCGTATCGGCGCGCAAAATCTCCTGTTTGACCGCCAGGATCTGCGCTGGATGCATGGAGAAACTGCGTAGGCCCATGCCCAGCAGCAGGCGCGTGAGCGAGACATCGCCGGCCATTTCACCGCACAGGCTCACCGGCTTGCCCTGAGCCCGGCATTCGGCAATGGTGAGCGCCACCAGTCGCAGCACCGCCGGATGCAGCGGGTCGTACAGATGCGCGACGGACTCGTCGGTGCGGTCGATCGCCAGCGTGTATTGAATCAGGTCGTTGGTGCCGATCGACAGAAAATCGAAGTATTTCAAAAACAGCTTGGCCATGATCGCCGCAGCGGGCACCTCGATCATGGCGCCGATCTTGACTGGGCCGTAGGCAATGCCGCGGTTGTCGAGCTCGACCCGGGCGCGGTCGATCAGGGCCATGGTGTGGCGAATTTCACCGGCGTGCACCAGCATCGGGATCAGCAGGTTTGCCGGCCCATGGGCGGCGGCGCGCAGGATCGCCCGCAGTTGCGTCAAAAACATCGCCGGGTCGGCCAGGCTCCAGCGAATCGCGCGCAGCCCCAGCGCCGGATTCAGGTGGGCGCTGTCCTGGGGCGACTCGTCCAGCGGCTTGTCGGCGCCGACATCGACGGTGCGGATCGTCACCGGCAAGCCGTGCATGCCTTCAATCGCGCGCCGGTAGGCCTGGTACTGTTCCTCTTCGTTGGGCAATCGGCCGTGGCGGCCCATGAACAAGAACTCACTGCGGAACAGGCCGACTCCCAGAGCGCCAGCCCGGATCGCGCCGGGCGCGTCTTCGGGCATCTCGATATTGGCGAGCAGTTCAATCTTCTGGCCGTCCATGGTCACGGCCGGAGTGTGCAGCAGACGGGTCAGGCGCCCGCGCTCGAGCTCGCCCTGGCGCTGCTTGAAGCCATATTCAGCCAACAAAATGGGGGATGGATCGACCACCATCACACCGGCGTCGCCGTCAACGATGACCCAGTCATCCTGGCGTACCAACTGGCTCGACAAGCGCGCACCCACCACCGCCGGAATGTCCAGGCTGCGGGCGACGATGGCGGTGTGCGAGGTCTTGCCGCCCACGTCAGTCACAAAACCGGCAAACACGCTTTGTTTGAATTGCAGCATGTCGGCCGGCGACAGGTCGTGCGCCACCAGAATCAGAGGCACGTCCACGGTGTCATCGAGCAGCAGGTCCTGTTGCGAGGGTTTGCGCGGCGTGCGATTCGGCGAGACCAGCACCGGCGAGGCCACGCCCTTCATGGCGCGCAGCACTTTTTCGGCAATCTGCTCCAGGTCGGCCTTGCGCCCGCGCAGGTATTCGTCCTCCATCTCGTCGAACTGACGGGCGATCACTTCCAGTTGCGTGGTGAGCGCCCACTCGGCGTTGTACAGGCGGTCCCGGATCCAGTGCTTGACGCCCCCGGCCAGTTCCGCGTCGCTGAGCAGCATCAGATGCACATCGAGCAGCGCGGTCAGCTCATGCGGCGCCTCTTTTGGGCCCATCTGGCTGACGCTGGCTTGCAGGCGATGAATCTCATTGACGACCGCATTGCGCCCACTGCGCACCCGTTCAATCTCGGCCTCGACCTGGGAGAGCTCAATAAAGTAGTGAGCCACATCGACGCGGCTGGAAGCCACCAGCACCGCCCGCCCGATGGCGATGCCACGCGCGACGGCCAGACCGTGAATGGCGAAAGTCACTCACCTTCTCCGAACTTGTCGGCAATCAGCGCCAACAAAGCATCCAGGGCGTCTTGCTCGCGCTCACCGCTGACATCAATCTCCACCGTGCTGCCCTTGCCGGCCGCCAGCATCATCACGCCCATGATGCTCTTGGCATTGACGCGCCGCTCGCCCCTGGCAATCCAGACTTCGCAGGGATAGCTGCCGGCCAGTTTGGTGAGTTTGGCCGAGGCACGGGCATGCAGGCCCAATTTATTGCTGATGGTCGTGCTTGCTTTGATCACTTTTCTTCCTCGATTGATTCTGTGGCGCTGCGGTTGCCACGGGCATCACACCCTGTGTGCCGCCCGCCAGCGCCCGCGCCAGCATGGCGTCCAGGGACTCGCCACGGTAGGTGACGGTGCGCAACAGCATTGGCAGATTCACCCCCGCGAGCAGTTTGGAGTTCACGCCGTCGACCAGCTTTTGCGCCACGTTGCAAGGCGTCGCCCCGAAAACATCGGTCAACACCAGGGTCTGGGCGGTCTTGAGCGAAGCCAGCGCTCGCCTGGCACCGGCCAGCGTTTCCTCGGGTGGCGTGTTGGGCTGCACGTCAAACATCGCCACGGCCGCCTCGGCGTCCGGGAAGACATGCAACACGCACTGGCGCAACGCGCTGGCCAGCGGCGCATGAGCAATGATGAGAATGCCGTTGTTCATTTATTTAATATGGCAGGGCAGACCGTGCACTGCCATGCAGGTCAACGCGCTGCCCAGAAACTTGGGTGGGACTGATTATGACTTTTTGCCGACAGCCCCTGGTCAGGACACGCCCGCAACACCCTCCAATCGGCGCCCCGGCAGGCTGATCGGCCGGCCAATGAGTCAGCCGCGGGCCGAGCCCTTGCCCAAGCCGCTGCGGTAAAACCCCGGCCTTGGGCCGGGTGCCCGCGCGCAGCTCTAGTCTTTGCGGAAAGCGTCGTGGCAGGTCTTGCAGGTGCCACCGGTGGCAGACACTGCCGTCTTGATGTTGTCCAGGCTGCCGGTCTTCGCGGCGACGGACAGCTTGCCCATCTCGGCCTGCATCTTGTCGGCGTATTCCTTGAACTTGGCGCTCTCCTTCCAAATCTCCGGCTTGGCCCGGGTGTCGCCCTTGTCGGTGCCTTCGCCAAAAGCGGCCCAGGGCAGCTTGCCTACAAAGTCAGCCGCTGCCGCGCTGTCAGCCGCCACCTTGGCGTCAAACGGTGCTTTGCCAGCGGCCATGGCGGCGACGCGGCTGAAGTTCTGCTGCATCACAAACAAGGCGCTCTTGCGGTACTTGACGGCATCTTCTGCTTTGGCGAACTGGGCTGAAGCCGGGACGCTGAAGGCGAGCACGCTGGCAGCGAGCAGCAAGAGGGTGCTACGTTTCATGGGGATTCCTTCCTGGGGAGAGTTGTTAATTATTGGGGTTGACCAGTGTAATGGTGATCAAAATTTCCTGCTGGCGCACCCAGCAAGACATGAACAACCAGCGCGCACCGCATTGACAGCCAACGGCCCAACCAGGCGATTGTTCAATTTCCTGCAAAATAGTGGCAACTTTTCGATCAACACTGAAGGAGACACGCATGTCACATCAGGTCAGGGTGTGGGACTTACCAACCCGCTGCTTCCACTGGGCCTTGGTGCTGTGCCTGGCGGCCTTGCTCACGAGCGCCCAGATCGGTGGCGATGCGATGGCCTGGCATTTCAGATCGGGCTACGTGGTGCTGAGCCTGCTGCTGTTCCGCCTCATTTGGGGTGTGGTGGGCGGCAAATGGTCGCGTTTTAGCGCTTTCCTCTATGCGCCCGCCACGGTCCTGGCGTACATCCAGGGCCGCGGCCGGCCCGAGCACAGCATTGGTCACAACCCTTTGGGCGCAGCTTCGGTCTTTGCGCTACTGGGTCTGCTGCTGCTTCAGGTCGCCAGCGGGCTCTTCAGCGACGATGAGATTGCGGCTGTGGGCCCATTGTCCAAGCTAGTCTCCAGCGCGGTCGCGAGCACGGCGACGTCCTACCATACGACGGTTGGCAAACTGATGGTGATCGCTCTGGTGCTGCTGCACATTGGCGCCATCGCCTTCTACTACCTCAAGAAGCGTGAGAATCTGGTCCGGCCCATGGTGCTGGGCGACAAGGAGACGGGGAAAGCCATGGCAAGTTCGCGCGACGACGCCGGTTCGCGTGCACGGGCGTTCGTCATCTTCTTGGGCTGTGCCGCCCTGGTGGCCGGCATGGTCACGCTGGCCGGCTGAGCAGCCGATGGGCTAGTTGAGGATGTCGCCGATGCAGACGTACTTGATCTCCACGTAGTCATCGATGCCCAAATGCGAGCCCTCGCGCCCCAGGCCGGATTGCTTGACGCCGCCAAACGGCACATGCTCGGTGGCGAGAATGCCGACATTGACACCCACCATGCCGTACTCCAGCGCTTCGCTGACGCGCCAGATGCGCCCGATATCACGGCTGTAGAAGTAGCTCGCCAGACCAAACTCGGTATTGTTGGCGGCAAAAACAGCGTCCTGCTCGGTCTTGAACTTGAACACCGGCGCAAATGGGCCAAAAGTTTCCTCGCGCGCGCACAGCATCTCAAACGTGGCATCGGCCATGACCGTGGGTTCAAAGAACAGGCCCGGCAGGCGGTGGCCGCCGGTGAGCAAACGCGCGCCTTTGGCCAGCGCATCCTGCACGTGGCGCTCGACTTTCACTAGCGCCGCTTCTTCAATCAGAGGCCCCTGGTTGACGCCGTCTTCAAAGCCGTTGCCGACCTTGGCGGTCTTGACCTTGGCGGCGAACTTGGTCACAAATTCGTCGTACACGCCTTCTTGCACGTAGAAGCGATTGGAGCAGACGCAGGTTTGCCCGGCATTGCGGTACTTGCTGGCAAAAGCGCCTTCGACCGCGCTGTCGATGTCGGCGTCGTCAAACACGATGAAGGGTGCGTTGCCGCCGAGTTCCAGGGAGAGTTTCTTGACCGTGGGCGCCGACTGCGCCAGCAGGATGCGCCCGACCTCGGTCGAACCCGTGAAACTGATGTGGCGCACCACGTCGCTGGCGCAAAAAACCTTGCCCACGGCAATGGAGTTGTCGGCGTCGGCGCTGAGCACATTGAGCACGCCCGCGGGAATGCCGGCGCGCAGCGCCAGTTCGGCCAGCGCCAGCGCGCTCAAGGGCGTCAGCTCGGCCGGTTTGATAACTACCGTGCAACCCGCAGCCAGCGCGGGCGACACTTTGCGCGTGATCATCGCCATCGGAAAGTTCCACGGCGTGATGGCGGCGCAGACGCCGATCGGCTGGCGCAGCAGCAGCAGGCGGCGGTTGTTGTCGAACTGCGGCAGGGTCTCGCCGTTGATGCGTTTGGCCTCTTCGGCAAACCACTCGACAAAGCTGGCACCGTAGGCGATTTCGCCCTTGGCTTCGGGTAGCGGCTTGCCTTCTTCGGCGGTCATGATGGCGCCCAAGTCGTCCTGGTTCGCCATGATCAGGTCATACCATTTGCGCAGGATGATGCTGCGCTCTTTGGCGGTCTTGCTGCGCCACGCGGGCCAGGCCGCGTTGGCCGCTGCGATGGCTTGCTCGGCCTCGACCGGGCCGAGGTTGGCGACATCGGCCAACTTGGCGCCAGTGGCCGGGTCAAACACATCAAAGCGGGAGGCACCCTGGACCCATTGCCCGTTGATCAGGGCATCGGTCTTGAGCAGGGTCGGGTCTTTGAGCAGGGACAGCGGGGAACTTGAAGCAGACATGAAAACTCCTCTAAATTTATAAAAAATAAGGCTCCAGCCCTCATGAAATAAGCGCTAGCAGCTATTAAATTATTAGCGTCTGCGCACCCGTGGCAGCACGCACAGCATCTCGAACAACAGGTTGGCGCCGAGCAGGGCGGTGTTGCCGCTCAAATCATAGGGCGGCGAGACTTCGACCAGATCACAGCCCACCAGATTGAGCCCGTGGCAGCCGCGAATGATCTCCAGCGCCTGCGGTACGCTCAAGCCACCGATCTCCGGCGTGCCGGTGCCGCCCGCATAAGCCGGGTCGATGCCGTCGATGTCGAAGCTCAGGTAGCACGAGGCGCCGCCAATCTGTTGGCGCACCTTCGCCATCAAGGGCGCGAGCGACTGGTACCAGATGTCATGCGCGGGCACCAGGGTGAAACCTTGGGCACGCGGCCAGTCAAAGTCATCCGAGGCGTAGCCGCTGCCGCGCAAGCCGATCTGAAACACCTTGTGGCAATCGAGCAGATTTTCTTCGACCGCGCGCCGAAACGGCGTGCCGTGCGCAATGCGCTCGCCAAACATGTCGTCGTTGACGTCGGCATGGGCGTCGACGTGCACCAGCGCCACCGGGCCATGCTTGGCCACCACGGCGCGCAGGATCGGCAGCGCAATGGTGTGGTCGCCGCCGAGCGTCAGCGGGATGCAGTCCGCGTTCAACACCTGTTCGTAAAAGCCGGTGATGATTGGCAGCGATTTTTCCAGCGAATAGGTGTTGATCGGCACATCGCCCAGATCGGCCACTTGCAGCGTGTCAAAAGGAGCAGCGCCCGTGGCCATGTTGTAGGGGCGAATCAGCGCTGATTCAGCGCGAATCTGGCGCGGGCCAAAACGCGCGCCGGGCCGGTGACTGGTGCCGATGTCCAGCGGCACGCCGATGAAGGCGGCGTCCAGGCCCTCGGGCGAATTGACCACTGGCAAGCGCAGCATGCTGGCGATGCCGCCAAAACGCGGCATGGCGTTGCCCGACAGGGGCTGATTTTTGGGCGGTGTTGGATTCATGGGAAGAAGCCTTGGCAGGCGCGGTATCAGTTGATCAAAAATTTATAAGAAATAGGCCGCTAGCCCTCATGGAATATGCGCAGGCAGCTATGAAAATAATAGTTATTGAAGTAACAGGAGCGCCTTAGCGGCGGCGCCCGCGCAGCCACTCCAGCCCCAGCATCAGCGTGGTGGTGAAGATGATCAGCAGGGTCGCGACCGCCGCAATCGTCGGGTTGATGTTTTCGCGGATGCCGGTGAACATCTGGCGCGGCAGCGTGACCTGGCTCGGCCCGGCAATAAAGAGCGTCACTACGACCTCGTCAAAGGACGTGGCAAAGGCAAACAGGGCGCCCGAAATGACACCCGGCGCGATGATGGGTAGCGTGACGCGGAAAAAGGTGGTGAGCGGCCCGGCACCCAGGCTCAAGGACGCCCGAATCAGGTTGTTGTTGAAGTTCTGCAAGGTGGCCAGCACGGTGGTCAGCACAAAGGGCGCGCCCAGGGCAGCGTGCACCAGCACCAGGCCAAGGTAGGTGTCATTGAGACCAATGCGGGCAAAGAACAGGTAAGTGCTGACCGCCACCACCACGACCGGCACCACCATCGGCGCGATCAACAAACTCATCAGCACGCCTTTGCCAAAGAAGTTGACCCGCGCCAGGCCGACCGCCGCCAGGGTGCCCAGCACGGTCGCCAGCACGGTGGCCAGCGGCGCGACGATGAAGCTGTTGCGGGTGGCACGCGCCCATTCGGCCGAGGAAAAAAGGTTCTCATACCAGCGCAGCGACCACCCAGGGATCGGGTAAGACAAGAAGGTGCTGTCGCTGAACGACAAGGGGATCATGACCAGAATCGGCAGCAACAGAAACAGCAGCACCAGCAGGCCCAGGGCGCGCAGGGCATACCAGCCGGTCTTGTCGAGCAGGGTGGCGTAAGCCGGAAAGATGGGACGGGCAGGCAGTGACATGAGACTAGCCCAGGCTAAGTTCGGTTTTGACCAAGCGCCGGTACAGCGCATACAGCACCAGCGTCGCCGACAGCAGCACGGCACCCAGGGCGCAGGCCATGCCCCAATTGACAGTGACGTTGGTGTACTGGGCAATGTAGTAGCTCAGCATCTGGTCGTCCGCGCCGCCCAGCAACGCAGGTGTCACGTAGTAACCAATGCTCAAAATAAACACCAGCAGGCCGCCCGCGCCCATGCCGGGGTAGGTTTGCGGCATGTAGACGCGAAAGAATGCACCCAAAGGTGAGCTGCCGAGCGAGACCGCCGCACGCAGATAGGTCGGGGGCACGGACTTCATCACGCTGTACAGCGGCAAGATCATGAACGGCAGCAAAATGTGCACCATCGCAATGATGACGCCGAGCCGGTTGAACAGCAGCGGCAGCGGCTCACTGACAAAGCCCAGTTCCAGCAAGGAGCGGTTCACCAGGCCATTGGTCTGCAGCAGCACGATCCAGGCCGCCGAGCGCACCAGCACCGAGGTCCAGAACGGCACCAGCACCAGAATCATCAAGATATTGGCCTGGCGCGGCGACAGCGTGGACAGCCAGTAGGCCAGCGGGTACCCCAGCAGCAGGCAAAACAGCGTCACCACCGCACTGATTTCAAAGGTGCGCAGCAAGATTTTGAAGAAGGCGGCCGAGTCGGCATCCACCCGGGTGATGTTGCCTTGCACGTCGCGTTTGAGATCGACCGTGGTGAGCAGATAGTCAGGGGTCCAGCGGGAGCCATTCTTGGCAATCGCCTGCCAATAGCCCAGCTCCTGCCAGCGCGGGTCGAGCGCCAGCATGCGCTCGCGCGTTTGCGCAGCGCTCAAATTTTTCTCAAAAGGAAGCGCCCGGTAGGTACTCATGACCAGGGACCGGGCCCCGCTGATCTCGCTGTTCAGGCGTCGCGCCAGGCCGCCAATGTCGGACTGCTCGGCAATGGCCGAAAAATCGGTGATCAGCGCCGCATAGGCCTCGTCAGGTGGCGCGCTGGTGCGGTCCCATTGGTCCAGCACGGCCACGGTGTGGCGCAGCGTGCTGGCCACCTCCGGGTTTTCAACCGCGCGCACCAGCAGCGCGCCAATCGGCACGATGAAGATCGCCAGCAGAAAAACCAGCAGCGGCAGCGTCAGAGAGATGGCAAAGGCTTTTTTGCGCCGCTCAGAGCGTCGCAATTGGCTCGCCAGGTTGCCAGGAATCACAGTGGCGGTCATGACCATCTCTCCAACTCGCTATTACTGGGCAGCCCAGGCGGTGAAACGCTTCTCCAACGCCTCACCCTGATCGGCCCAGAAGCTCACGTTGAACTGCAATGCCGTCTTGGCGTTCGCTGGTGCCGTGGGCAGTTGCCCCAATACCTTGGCATCGAGTTTGGCCAGTGCCTTGGTGTTGGTCGGGCCGTAGGAGATGGTCCTGGCGTACTCGGCCTGTTCATCGGGGCTGCTGGCCATGGCGATGAACTTCAGGGCCGCTTCCTTGTTGGGCGCGCCTTTGGGCATGACCCAGTAATCCAGGTCGTAAATGCCGCCGGTCCAGGCGATCTGCAGGTTCTTGCCTTCGCGTTGGGCGGCATCGATGCGGCCGTTGTAGGCGGTGGTCATGACCACGTCACCGGCGACCAGAAACTGCGGCGGTTGGGCGCCCGCTTCCCACCACTGGATGTTGGGTTTGAGCTCGGTGAGTTTCTTGAAGGCACGGTCAGCGCCTTCTTTGGTCTTGAGCACTTTGTACACGTCGGCCACCGCCACGCCATCGGCCATCAGGGCAAATTCGATGTTGTAGCGCGCACCCTTGCGCATGGCGCGTTTGCCCGGGAATTTTTTGACATCCCAGAAATCGGCCCAGGTGGTGGGGGCGGTCTTGAGCTTGTCGGCGTTGTAGGCCAAGACCGTCGACCAGACAAAAGTGCCAATGCCGCATTCATGAATGGCAGCCGGCGTGAAGTCGGCCTTGTTGCCGATCTTGCTGTAATCCAGTTTTTCAAACAGGCCTTCGTCGCAACCCCGTGCGACGTCGGGGCTTTCCACCTCGACCACGTCCCAGGTCACATTTTTGGCTTCAACCATGGCCTTGATCTTGGCCTGCTCGCCGTTGTAGGCCACGCCAACAATCTTGTTGCCGGTGGCTTTTTCATAAGGCGCGAAGTAGGCTTTTTTCTGGGCGTCGCCATTGGCGCCCCCAAAATTGACCACGGTAATCTGAGTTTCGGCCAAGCTGGCCAGTGCGACAAAGGCGGCACAGGTGGCCACCAGCGGTTTGAGGTTCATGAACGATCTCCTTGGGTTTTTGGAAGCAGGTTGGAAATGCATGCGGCTCAAACGTAGACCCGCAAATGCTCGGGGGGCAGTTGCAGCCAGATCGCATCGCCCGCAAGGGGTATGGTCTGGCTGGACAGCGCAATCTTGACGGTGGCCTGCGCCTGGCTGGCGACCGTGCAGCGCAGGCGCAGGTGGTCGCCCAAGTAAATCACATCATTCACGCTGGCTCTCAACCCATTGGCCGCGGGCTGGTCACTGCCTGACAGCGGGCAGATGCGCTCGGGGCGAATGCAGGCCTGCACGCTTTGCCCTGGCCTGGCAGCGTTCACGTTAATGCCGCGCAAGCGGCTGCCGCAGGGCAGTTGGACCGTGCAATGCGCGCCATCGACGCTGGCGACCTTGCCTTGAAAGACCGTGTTGTCGCCGACAAAGCCGGCGACAAAGCGGTTGGCCGGCGTCTCATAAAGCGCGGTGACCCCGTCGATTTGCTGAATGGCCCCCTGGTTGAACACGGCCACCCGGTCCGACATGGTCAGCGCCTCGGACTGGTCGTGCGTGACGTAGACAAAGGTCAAGCCGAGTTTGCGGTGAATCTCTTTGAGCTCGAGTTGCATGTGCTCGCGCAACTGCTTGTCCAGCGCACCCAGGGGCTCGTCCATCAGCACCAGTTGCGGGTCAAACACCAGGGCGCGCGCCAGCGCCACGCGCTGCTGCTGGCCGCCCGAAAGTTGCCCCGGATAGCGCGCACTCAGGTTGTCCATTTGCACCATCGCCAAAGCACGCAGTACTTTGGCCTCGCGCTCGGACTTGCCAAATTTGCGCACCGTGAGCGGATAGGCCACGTTGTCGGCAATGGTCATGTGCGGGAACAGCGCGTAGTTCTGGAACACCATGCCAAAGTTGCGTTTGTGCGGTGGTGTCTTGGTGATGGACTTGCCTTTCAGAAATATCTCGCCCGCCGTCGGCGACTCAAAGCCGGCCAGCATCATCAGCGTGGTGGTTTTACCCGAACCTGAGGGCCCCAGCAGCGACAAGAACTCGCCGCTTTGAATCTCCAGGTTCAGGTCGTGCACCACCAGGGTGCTGCCATCGTAGGTTTTTTGCACACCCGAAAATTTGACGAGTTCGTCGTTGATGGACATCGGTTTCAACAGCCTCTAAAGGGTCGATCAGGTCGCTTCACTGCACCGCCGCCAGACCGGCTTCCATGATGTCCAGACCCTCGTCCACGATGGCGTCGCTGGCCGTCAGGGGCACCAGGATGCGCACCACGTTGCCGTAGGTGCCGCAGGTCAGCAGGATCAGGCCGCGTTGAGTCGCCTCAGCGGCCAGCGCTTTGGCCATCTCGGCGTCGGGTTGGTGCGCGTCGCCGGCCTTGCACAGTTCAATCGCCACCATGGCGCCCATGCCACGCACGTCGGCCACACAAGGGTACTTCCCTGCCATGGCTTTCAGGCGGCTCATCAGATGTGCGCCCAGCGCTCGGCTGCGTTCAAGCAGATTCTCTTTGGCAAAGACATCGAGCACCGCCAGCGCCGCGGCACAGGCAATCGGGCTGCCCGCATAGGTGCCGCCCAAGCCACCTGCGGCGGGGGCGTCCATGACTTCAGCGCGACCCACCACGCCCGACAGGGGGTAACCGCCCGCCATCGATTTGGCCATCGTGATCATGTCGGGGGCGACCCCGCTTTGCTCCATGGCAAACCAGGTGCCGGTGCGCCCGGCACCGGTTTGAATTTCGTCGGCAATCATCAAGATGCCGTGCTGGTCGCACAAGGCGCGCAGGCGCTGCAGGAAGTCAAAGGGCGCCACATTGAAGCCGCCTTCTCCCTGCACCGGTTCCACAATGATGGCGGCCACCCGATTGGCTTCGACGTCGTTTTTCAGGATGGATTCCACCGAAGCGATCGCGTCATCGCTGCTCACGCCCTGCGCCGCATTGGGAAACTGGGCGTGGAAAATTTCTGCCGGGAACGGGCCGAAACCGGTCTTGTAGGGCGCCACCTTGCCGGTCAGCCCCAAGGTCAGCAGGGTGCGGCCATGGTAGCCACTGGTGAAGGCGATGACGGCGCTGCGTTTGGTGTAGGAGCGGGCAATCTTGATGGCGTTTTCAACCGCCTCGGCGCCGGTGGTCAGGAACATGGTCTTCTTGGCAAAGTTGCCCGGCGCCAGCGCGTTGATGCGCTCAGCCAGTTCCACGTAGGGCTCATAGGCCAGCACCTGAAAGCAGGTGTGGGTGTACAGGTCGATCTGAGCCTTGACGGCTTGCATGATCTCGGGGCGACAGTGGCCGGTGTTGAGCACGGCAATGCCACCGGCAAAGTCGATATAGCGCTTGCCTTGGACGTCCCACACTTCAGCGTTGACGCCACGCGCGATAAAGACTCCATGGCTCTGGCCCACACCCCGGGGAATGGCGGCTTTGCGCCGGGCCATCAGGGCGGCGTTGGTCTGTTCGGTCTGGTGCTGCATATCACTCCTGCGAGGTTGGTCGTTGATCAAGTGGCATGAATGTAGAAGCATTGCGGCGTCAGTACCATATACAGTTCAGTCTCTTTTAATGATGTACTGTGTCGCCACGTTTGCCTGTACATACAAACCCTAATACCCCGCCATGGTCACGCTCAATCCGCAAAGTTCAACGCCGCTGGTGCTGCAAATCGTGGCGGGCTTTTGCACGGCGATCGAAGAAGGTTCGCTGCGGCCCGGCGCCAAAGCGCCGTCCATCCGGCAGTTTGCCCATGCCCACAACGTGAGCGTGTTTACCGTGGTCGACGCCTACGACCGGCTGGTGGCGCAGGGTTACTTCGCCTCAAGACCGCACGCCGGGTTTTTTGTCAGGCAACGCCCGGCGTCCAGCGCGGCGCTGCCAGGACACAGCCCGAACTTCAGCTTTGACTCGATGTGGTACCTGCGCCGCATTTTCGAGAACCGCGCGCTGCGGATGAAGCCCGGTTGCGGCTGGCTGCCCGGTGACTGGCTGTTTCAGGAGGGGATGCGCCGCAGCTTGCGCGGCCTGGCCACGCAGGACGTAGACCTGGGCGGCTACGGCGAGCCCAAAGGCTACCCGCCGCTGCGCCAACTGGTGCGGGACTTGCTGGCGGAGCAGGAGATTGCCGTCAACTCAGAACAGGTGCTGCTAACCCAGGGATCGAGCCAGGCCATGGACCTGGTGGCGCGGCGGCTGGTGCGCCCCGGTGACGCGGTGCTGGTCGATGACCCGGGCTACCCCAATTTGCTCTTTTCCTTGCGCTTTTTGGGCGCCAAGCTGATCGGCGTGCCGCGCACCCCGACCGGCTACGACTTGTTGGCGCTGGAGCGTCTGGTGATTGAACACCGGCCCAAGCTGTTTTTCACCCAGCCGCGCCTGCAGAGCCCGACCGGCTCCATCGCCCAGCTGTCGCATCTGCACCGCGTCATGCAGCTGGCCGACAAGCATGATTTCCTCGTGGTGGAGAACGACATCTACGCCGACCTGGACCCGGAGCCCCGGCCCTCGCTGGCCAGCCTGGACCAGCTCAGCCGGGTGATCTACATCAGCAGCTTCTCCAAAACCATTTCTCCCAATATTCGCGTCGGGTATTTGGCTGCGAATCCGGATTTGCTGGAAGACCTGGCGCAGCTCAAGATGATCTCGGGCCTGACCTCGTCGGAGTTCAGCGAGCGCCTGGCTTATGGTGCGCTGATGGATGGGCGCTGGCGCAAGCACGTGAAAAGCGTGCGTGAGCGCCTGGTCAAGGCGCATCTGGGCGCGGCATCGCGTCTGCTGAAGGTGGGCTTCGAGCTTTTCTGCGAGCCCAAAGCCGGCATTTTCCTGTGGGCCAAACACCCGGCCATCGCCGATTCGGCCGAGCTGGCCTACAAGGCCGCCGAGCAGGACATTTTGCTCGGGCCGGGTCACTTGTTCAGTCCTGATCTACAGCCCAGTCCATGGCTGCGCTTCAATGTGATCTTTTGTGACGAACCCGCCCTGTTTGACTTCCTGGCGGCTCAGTGCCAAACGACTTGATCACCTAAAATCAGAACCTTTGACGCGCGCACCGCAAGGTGCTGTGAGTTTGTCGTTCACCGCGGTCATCCCCCAACACTGAAAACCAGGTCTCTCAAGCCATGAACTCAACCGTCGCCCCCGCCTCCGTCGCCGACATCCGCAAGATCTTCCTCGACTTCTTTGCCTCCAAGGGCCACACCGTGGTGCCGTCGAGCCCGCTGGTGCCCGGCAATGACCCGACGCTGATGTTCACCAACTCGGGCATGGTGCAGTTCAAGGATGTGTTCCTGGGCAGCGACAAGCGTTCTTATGTGCGCGCCGCCTCGGTGCAAGCCTGCCTGCGCGCCGGGGGCAAACACAACGACCTGGAAAACGTGGGCTACACCGCCCGCCACCACACCTTTTTCGAGATGCTGGGCAACTGGAGCTTTGGCGACTACTTCAAGCGCGACTCGCTCAAGTGGGGCTGGGAACTGCTCACAAAAGTCTACAAGCTGCCCGCTGACAAGCTCTGGGCCACGGTCTACATCGACGACGACGAGGCCTATGACATCTGGACCAAAGAGATTGGCCTGCCGCCCGAGCGCGTGGTGCGCATCGGCGACAACAAGGGCGCCAAATACGCCTCCGACAACTTCTGGATGATGGCCGACACCGGCCCCTGCGGCCCGTGCAGCGAAATCTTTTAC
>JBBQQX010000081.1:0-15492 GCA_038215405.1 Burkholderiales bacterium | reverse complement strand
GGCTGAAACCATCGCTGAAAAGTCTTACGTGAACACCAGCGTGGACGCCATCAACCAGCGCATCCTGGGGCGCTACCAGAACGGCATGGGCAAGACCTGGGACGACCCCAACTACATGAAGTTCTACAACGACGGCGCGGTCAACTTCCCCTACCTGTCGGACGGCATGTGGTTCCTGACCCAACACAAGCGCTGGGGTTTGCTCAAAGACCATCCGGACTACCTGGCGGTGGCCAAGCAGATCAACCAGATCGACCTCTACAAGGACGCAGCCACAGCCAGCAAGACGCCCGTGCCCAAAGACCTGATGCGCACCAGCAAACTGATGGACGGCGTGGTCTGGGACGGCAAGGACCCGAAGAAGTATGCCGACGGGTTCAAGGTTCACGCGTAACAAACCATTGAGGAGAAGCACCATGGTCAGCGCTATTTTTCATTCGCCATTGGCGCCTGCCGGTTCAGGGTCTGCGCCCTCCCCGGCAACTTCAAGTACTAGCAAATCGGTAGCTGCTCACGCAGATAGCACGAGGGCTGCAGCTCTAAAAGCCAAAAATTCATCGGCACAACCCCCTGACGCGGCCTACGACTGGCGTGGCTTCTGGCTGCAGGCACTGCCGCCGGTGCTTGGCCTGCTGCTCTTGATTGGCGTGTGGGCGCTGGTGTCGATGTCAACCGCGAGCAGCATCCCCTCGCCGCTCGACACCTTCAAGCAGGCGGTGCTCATCTTCAGCGACCCGTTCTACCGCAAGGGGCCCAACGACCAGGGCGTGGGCTGGAACATTCTGGCGTCGCTGCAACGCGTGGCGGTCGGCTTTGGTCTGGCCGCGGCGGTGGGCATTCCGGCCGGCTTTGCGATTGGCCGCTTTGAGTTCTTGAGCCGCATGTTCAACCCGCTGATCAGCCTGTTGCGTCCGGTGTCGCCGCTGGCCTGGCTGCCGATTGGCCTGCTGGTTTTCAAGGGCGCGAACCCGGCCGCGATCTGGACCATCTTCATCTGCTCGATCTGGCCGATGATCATCAACACCGCGGTGGGCGTGCAACGGGTACCGCAGGATTACATGAATGTGGCGCGCGTTCTCAATCTGTCGGAGTGGAAAATCGTCACCAAAATCCTGTTCCCCTCGGTGCTGCCCTACATGCTGACCGGCGTGCGCCTGGCCGTGGGCACCGCCTGGCTGGTGATCGTGGCAGCCGAGATGCTCACGGGTGGCGTCGGCATCGGCTTTTGGGTCTGGGACGAGTGGAACAACCTGAACGTCAAAAACATCATCATCGCGATTTTTGTGATTGGCATCGTCGGGCTGATTCTGGAATACGCGCTGATCAAAATCGCCACCGCGTTCACGTTTGAAGAGGTGAAGTCGTGAGTGGGGCTGGGCTTGCTGGGCTTATGACGCTTGTGGGTGGACCGAAGGACGGGGCACTCTGCTACGCGAATGTCCTCCGCCCTACGGGCTCCCCCTTGACTTGGCAAAACCCCAAGTCCACGCTACGCAGAGCGCCCCGTCCTCCGGTCTGGAGACAGCGTGGTGCGCGCGCGCAGGAATGCCACAACGCCTCAGGTCGGGAAGGATGGGTGTGCAACGCAGTGAGGTCAAGGAGGAGCCCGAAGGGCGGGGGACACGAACGGCGTGGCACACCCGTCCTTCCCGGCCTTCCCGGAATTGCCAAAGCGTGCGTCCGTCAGGACATTTGAAAACCAAACGAGGTCCACCATGAAAAAATTCATCGACATCCAGAACGTCGAACAAAGCTTCAAAACAAAAAAAGGCCCGTTTTGTGCACTACAGAACGTGAATCTGAGCGTAGCCAAGGGCGAATTTGTGACGCTCATCGGCCACTCGGGCTGCGGCAAGTCCACCTTGCTCAATCTGATTGCCGGCTTGAGCATGCCCACGCAAGGCCAGCTGCTGTGCGCGAACCGCGAAATCGCCGGGCCCGGCCCGGAGCGTGCGGTGGTGTTCCAGAACCATTCGCTGCTGCCCTGGCTCACCTGTTTCGAGAACGTTTATCTGGGCGTCGAGCGCGTTTTTGGCGCCGCCAACCGCAGCACCGGTGCCGCGTCAGAGAACAAAGCCCAGCTCAAGGCTCGCACCGACGCTGTGCTGGCCATGGTGGGCCTCACCTCTGCCGCACAAAAGCGCCCGGGCGAAATATCGGGCGGCATGAAGCAGCGCGTTGGCATTGCCCGCGCCCTGGCGATGGAACCCAAAGTGCTGCTCATGGACGAACCCTTTGGTGCCCTGGACGCCCTCACCCGCGCCAAGCTGCAGGACGAGCTGCTGGAGATCGTGGCCCGCACGCACAGCACCGTGGTCATGGTGACGCACGATGTCGATGAAGCCGTGCTGCTGTCGGACCGGATTGTGATGCTGACAAACGGACCGGCGGCCACCATCGGCGAAGTGCTCAGCGTCGACTTGCCGCGTCCGCGCAACCGGGTCGAGCTGGCCGAAAGCACCGCGTACCTGCACTACCGCAAGGCCGTGATTGAGTTCCTCTACACGCGCCAGGCGCATGTGGAAAAAGCCGCCTGAGACATTGCGGGACAGACCAAGAGTTACACGCAGTGAACTTTGCTCTGTCCTCAACCACCGGAAAACTTGCGGGACAGACCGCCGTTACACGCAGTGAACAAGCTCTGTCCTCAACCGTCTAGATTGACCCCCGGCACCAACAAGGAGAACCCCATGGACATGCGCGTAGAACCCAAGACCCGAATGAAGCTGGTCATGATCGGCAACGGCATGGCCGGTGTGCGCACGCTCGAAGAGTTGCTGAAAATTGCGCCCGACCTCTACGACATCAGCGTGTTCGGCGCCGAACCGCATCCCAACTACAACCGGATCCTGCTCTCGCCCGTGCTGGCCGGGGAGCAAACCATGGACGAGATCATTTTGAACTCGTGGGACTGGTACACCGACAACGGCATCACCCTGCACGCCGGCTGCAAGGTGACCGAGGTGGACCGCATTCGCCGTGTCGTGCACGGCGAGAATGCGGCCGGTGCAAAGATCAGTGCCGGCTACGACCGCCTCTTGATGGCCACCGGCTCCAAGCCCTTCATCTTGCCCGTTCCCGGCAAGGACCTGGCAGGCGTGATCGCCTACCGCGACATTGCCGACACCAACGCGATGATTGCGGCCGCAACCACCTACAAGCACGCGGTCGTCATTGGCGGCGGCCTGCTCGGGTTAGAGGCAGCCAACGGCCTGATGCGCCGCGGCATGACTGTCAGCGTGGTGCACGTGATGCCGACCCTGATGGAGCGCCAACTCGACAGCGTGGCGGGCAAGCTGCTGCAAAAGTCGCTGGAAGCGCGTGGCTTGACCTTTCTGATGGGCGCCCAGACGCAGGAACTGGTGGGCGGGCCCGATGGCCGCGTGACGGCCATCAAGTTCAAGGACGGCACGCAAGTCCTGGCCGATCTGGTCGTGATGGCGGTGGGCATTCGCCCCAACACCGAGCTGGCAGACAGCATGCGCCTGCACTGCAACAAGGGCATCGTGGTCAACGACACGCTGCAGACCATCACCGACGCGCGCATCTACTCGGTCGGCGAATGCGCGGCCCACCGCGGCATTGCCTATGGCCTGGTGGCGCCGCTGTTCGAGCAAGCCAAGGTGGCGGCGAATCACCTGGCGCAGTTCGGCATCGGGCGCTATGTCGGCTCGCTCACCTCGACCAAGCTCAAGGTCACGGGCATCGATCTGTTTTCAGCCGGCGACTTTCTGGGTGGCGAGGGCACCGAAGAGCTGGTGCTGAGCGACCCGTTTGCTGGCGTCTACAAAAAGCTCGTCATCAAGGACGACAGATTAGTGGGCGCCTGCCTGTATGGCGACACCGTGGACGGCAGCTGGTACTTCAAGTTGCTGCGCGATGGCCGCTCCATCGCCGACATCCGCGACAAGCTGATGTTTGGGGAAAGCAATATTGGCGACGCCGGTGTTGAGGGCCACAACAAGGCCGCCAGCATGCTCGATAGCGACGAAGTGTGTGGCTGCAACGGTGTCACCAAAGGCACGATCTGCAAGACCATCAAGGAAAAAAACCTGTTCACGCTGGACGAGGTGCGCAAGCACACCAAGGCCAGCGCTTCGTGCGGCTCGTGTACGGGGCTGGTCGAGCAGCTGTTGATGTTTGCGGCTGGGGGCGATTACTCGGCCACGCCCAAGATGAAGGCCCTGTGCGCTTGCACCGAGCACGGGCATCAGGCGGTGCGCGACGCCATTGTGGCCAACAAGCTGCTCACCATCGCCAGTGTTTTTGGCTTCATGGAATGGAAAACGCCCAACGGCTGTGCGTCCTGCCGCCCCGCCGTGAACTATTACCTCATCAGCAGCTGGCCCAAAGAGGCCAGAGACGACCCGCAAAGCCGCTTCATCAACGAACGCAGCCACGCCAACATCCAGAAAGACGGCACTTACTCCGTGATTCCGCGCATGTGGGGCGGCGAGACCACGGCCAGTGAGCTGCGCCGCATTGCCGACGCGGTGGACAAATACAAGATTCCCACCGTCAAGGTCACCGGCGGACAGCGCATCGACCTGCTGGGCGTCAAAAAAGAAGACCTGGTGAACGTCTGGAAAGACATCGGCATGCCCAGCGGCCACGCCTACGCCAAGGCGCTGCGCACGGTCAAAACCTGCGTTGGCTCCGAGTGGTGCCGCATGGGCACACAAGACAGCACCCAAATGGGCAAGGACCTGGAACGAGCCATGTGGCGCATGTATGCACCGCACAAGGTGAAGTTCGCCGTGTCGGGTTGCCCGCGCAATTGCGCTGAAGCGGGCATCAAGGATGTGGGCATCATCGGTGTCGACAGCGGTTGGGAGATGCACATTGGCGGCAATGGCGGCATCAAGACCGAGGTGGCGCACTTCTTCACCAAGCTCAAAACCGCCGAAGAGGTGTTGGAGTACACCGGCGCCTTCATGCAGCTCTACCGTGAGGAAGGCTGGTACCTGGAACGCACGGTGCACTACCTCAAGCGGGTCGGCATGGACCATGTCAAGGCGAAAATTCTGCAGGACGCCGAGAACCGCCAGGCGCTGTGGACGCGGCTGCAGTTCAGCCTGGACGGCGAGCCCGATCCGTGGTTTGAGTTCAGCCGGGCCGAGGTGGATCTGCGTCAGTTCGACAAACTGGCGGTGCCGGCATGACTCCAGAGGCGCTTGTGCCTCGTTGCCAAGTCAAGCCGTGATCGGGAGCCAGTCGCGCGATTCTTCAAGAATTTATGCCAAATCAGCCTCTAGCCTTCGTGTTATATGCGCAAGCAGCTACATATTTAATAGTAACCAGGAATCACCATGAGCCAATGGAAAAAAATCTGCCGGGTCACCGACATTCCCGTGTTGGGATCACGCTGCGTCCAACGGCCCCAAGGCGCGGATGTGGCGGTGTTTCGCAACGCGCAAGATGAGGTCTTTGCCCTGCTGGACCGTTGCCCGCACAAAGGCGGCCCGCTGTCGCAGGGCATTGTGTTCGGCAGCAGCGTGGCCTGCCCGCTGCACAACTGGACCATTGGCCTGGACACGGGCTGTGCGCAGGCCCCGGACGCGGGTTGTGTGCAGAGGTTTAGCGTCTTGGTGGAAGGTGACGCGGTGCATCTGGACTTGCAGGAGTTGGCGTCTGTTGGTGTGGGCGAGGCCGCATGACGCGCCGTGGGTGGATCAGGCCGCTGCGGCGCTCGGCTGCGCGGCTGTCCCCCGTCCTTCGTCCTCCTCCTTTACGCCGCTGCGCCGAGCGCCACAGCGACCTGATCTTGCGCGCGTTGTCGGCGTGCAAGCTGCGGCAACCCGCGATGCTCGCCGCCAAAGACACTGAGGTGAGTGGCCACGCACGCAACCCAAGACACTGGGGTGAGTGGCATAGCGAAGTCAAGGAGGAGGACGAAGGACGGGGGACATTCGCGGCGCCATCCGCCCCAGTGTCTTGGGCGTCCACAGACTCAGACGCAGGAGCTTGAACCCTAATGAAACAGCTCAAAGAAACCAAATCCACCTGCCCCTACTGCGGCGTAGGCTGCGGCGTCATCATCGAGTCTCAGGGCAATCAAATCACCGGCGTGCGTGGCGACCCGGAGCACCCGGCCAATTTCGGGCGACTCTGCACCAAGGGCTCCACCTTGCACTTGACGGCCAGCGCAACCATTACCCAGCAAGCGCGGTTGCTGCACCCGATGCAGCGTTTGACGCGTGAGCAGCAGCCCCAACGCGTGAGCTGGGACGCCGCGCTGGACACGGCGGCGCAACGATTTGCTCAGATCATCCAGGCCGACGGCCCCGACGCGGTGGGTTTCTATATCTCGGGACAGTTGCTGACCGAGGACTATTACGTCTTCAACAAACTCGCCAAGGGCTTGATTGGCACCAACAACATCGACAGCAACTCGCGCCTGTGCATGAGCAGCGCGGTGACGGGCTACAAACAAACGCTGGGCGCGGACGCGCCGCCGGCCTGTTATGACGACGTGAACCACGCTGGCACAATTTTTATCGTTGGCGCCAACCCGGCCTATGCGCACCCCATTCTGTTTCGCCGCATTGAAGCGGCCCGCCAGGCCCGCCCCGACCTGAAGATTGTGGTGTGCGACCCGCGCCGCACCGACACGGCGGAAATCGCCGACCTGTTCCTGCCGATCCAGCCCGGCACCGATGTGATGCTGTTTAACGGCATGCTGCACATCATGCTGTGGGAAGGCTGGTTAGATAGCGTCTACATGGCCGCCCACACCAGCGGCTTTGAGGCGCTCAAGGCCACGGTGCGCGACTACACACCGTTCATGGTCGCGCAAACCTGCGGCATCACCAAGGCGGATCTGCTGGAAGCGGCGCGCCTGTTTGCCGGCCTTGATGCCAGCAACCCGGCGCAGCGCAGCCCCACGCTCAGTCTCTATTGCCAGGGCCTGAACCAGTCCAGCAGCGGCACGGCGAAAAATGCCGCGCTGATCAACCTGCATCTGGCCACTAACCAGATCGGCAAGCGGGGTGCCGGGCCATTTTCATTGACCGGCCAGCCCAATGCCATGGGCGGGCGCGAGGTCGGCGGCATGGCCAACCTGCTCTCAGGCCACCGTGATTTGAGCAACCCGGTCCACCGCGCCGAAGTCGCCGCGCTGTGGGGCCTGCCATCGGTGCCGTCCAAACCCGGCAAGACCGCGGTCGAGATGTTCCAGGCCGCCGCCGACGGCGAAATCAAGGCCCTGTGGATTGCGTGCACCAACCCGGCGCAAAGCATGCCGGATCAGGCCACTGTGCGCCGCGCCCTGGAGCGCGCCGAGTTCGTCGTCGTGCAGGAGGCCTTCACCAACACTGCCACCTGCCGCTATGCCGACCTGCTGCTGCCCGCCACCACCTGGGGCGAAAAAGAAGGCACCGTCACCAACAGCGAACGGCGCATCTCGCGCGTGCGCGCCGCCGTAGCGGCACCGGGCGAGACCCGCCACGACTGGCAAATCGCCATCGATTTTGGCCAGCGACTCAAAGAAAACGCCCTCTTCCCCTGCCCCAGCCCCGAATCGATCTGGAACGAGCACCGTGAATCCACTCGCGGCCGCGACCTCGACATAACCGGCATGAGTTACGCCATGCTGGAACAATCGCCCCAGCAGTGGCCCTTGAGAGAAAGCCAAACCCAGGGCCAGGCACGGCTGTACGAGGACGGCATCTTCCCCACGCCTGACGGCCGTGCCCGTTTTGTCAACACGGTCTACACGCCCGTGGCCGAAGCGTGTGAAGCGCGCTACCCGTTTTCTCTGAGCACCGGACGCCTGCGTGACCAGTGGCACGGCATGAGCCGCACCGGCACGCTCGGGCGCCTGTTTGGCCATGTGCCTGAACCGGCGCTGCAGATGCACCCGCAAGACATGGCGCTCCGCTTGCTCAAAGAGGGCGACCTGGTGCACGTCACCAGCAAGCGCGGCTCCATCCTCGTACCGCTGCAGGCCAGTTCCGATTTGGGTTTGAGTCAGGTCTTCCTGCCGATGCATTGGGGCGAGGAGTATCTAAGCGGCCTCAGCGCCAGCGGGCAGCGCCTGGCTGGCGTCAATGCGTTGACCACGTCGGCGTTTTGCCCCGACTCCAAACAGCCCGAGTTCAAGCACGCTGCGGTCAAAGTCCTCAAGGCCGAGCTGCCGTGGTCGCTGCTGGCCATGGCCTGGCTGCCCGCCAGCCACTTGCCGTTGGCGCGCCAGCAATTGCAGCAGTTGATGCTGCAGTTTGACTACGCGAGTTGCGTGCCTTTCAGCAACAACACGGGGCTCGATGCGGCTGGGAAAGAGCGCAGCGGCCTGCTGTTTCGCGCCTCCCGTGCAGTGGCGCCGGCGGACGCGCTGCTGGCGCAGATCGAGTCCCTGCTGAATCTGGACAGCCCCTACGTTTTGCGCTATGTCGACAAGAAACGCGGCCAGCGCCGCGCGGCGCTGCTGCAACACGAGGATACCCACACCACGCTGGACGCCTTCATGCTGGCGGGCGACACCAGCGCTCAAAGTTGGATCACGACCTTGCTGCAGGACGAGCTGCCCGCCCACGCCTATGGCCGCGCCCTGCTGGTGCCGGGCGCCAAGCCGCCGGTACAGGTGGTGCCCCGCGGCACGCAGGTCTGCGCCTGTTTCAATGTGAGCGACGTGGCGATTGAGGCGCAATTGCGTGGCACCGAGGGCTCCGCGCAGCAACGGCTGAACGCGCTGCAGTCGGCCCTGAAATGCGGCACCAATTGCGGCTCATGCGTGCCCCAACTGCAGCGCATGGTGCGCACTGGCACCAAAATGAGCCCGGCGAGTCGCGCGTCGTGAGGCCCCGAAAATGAAAACACCCCAAGCGCACCACTGCGCTTGGGGTGAAAGTTCAGCATGCTCAGTCGGGCTGCCTTAGCCCATGTGCAGGCCGCCATTCACCGCGAAGTCGGCGCCAGTGGAATAGCCGCCATCGTCCGAGGCAATCCAAGCAATGATGGAAGCAATCTCGCCGGGCTGGCCCAGCCGCTTGACCGGCACGGTGGCAATGATTTTGTCCAGCACGTCCTGACGGATCGCGTTGACCATGTCGGTGCCAATGTAGCCTGGGCTGACGGTGTTGACGGTGACGCCCTTGGTGGCCAGCTCTTGCGCCAGGGCCATGGTGAAGCCGTGCATGCCGGCCTTGGCCGCAGAGTAATTCGTCTGGCCCGCCTGGCCCTTGGCGCCATTGACTGAAGAAATATTGATGATCCGGCCCCAGCCTTTTTCAACCATGTCGCCAACCACTTGCTTGGTCACATTGAACATGGAGTTCAGGTTGGTTTCTATCACCGCGTCCCACTCTTCAACTGTCATTTTGATGAACATGCGGTCGCGCGTGATGCCGGCGTTGTTCACCAGCAAATCGATGCTGCCGTGCTCAGCCTTGGTCTTGGTGAAGGCCTCAACGGTGGAAGCCCAATTGCCGACATTGCCCACCGATGCATGGAAGGTGAAGCCCAGCGCTTGTTGTTCAGCCAGCCATTTGGCGTGGTCACGGGTGGGGCCGCAACCGGCAATGACCGTGAAGCCCTCTTTGTGCAAACGCTGACAAATGGCGGTACCGATGCCCCCCATGCCGCCAGTGACATATGCTACTTTTTGAGTCATATTTTTTCTCCTTGAATTGAACGATTTGATTTTTAGTGGCGCAAATGACTATAACGAACAATTGCGAACATTGCATTGCGGGAAACACCAACGCGGACGCCGATTGAGGCATGCGCCGTTGTTGCCCGCTGGCGCTTAGCGCTCGATCGTCAGCGCCACGCCCATGCCGCCGCCGATGCACAGAGAAGCCAGGCCTTTCTTGGCACCCCGGCGCTGCATTTCGTGCAACAAAGTGACCAGAATGCGGCAGCCGGACGCGCCCACCGGGTGACCAATGGCAATGGCGCCGCCGTTGACGTTGATCTTGGACGTGTCCCAGCCCATTTCCTGGTTGACGGCACAGGCCTGCGCCGCAAAGGCTTCGTTGATCTCGAGCAGATCGAGGTCAGCGGCATTCCAGCCCGCGCGCGCCAGCGCCTTGCGCGAAGCCGACACCGGTCCCATGCCCATCAGTGCAGGGTCCAGGCCGCTGGTGGCGAAGCTGGCGATGCGGCCCATCGGTGTGAGGCCTAGGGCGGCGGCTTTTTTGGCCGTCATCACCACCACGGCAGCGGCGCCGTCGTTGATGCCCGACGCATTGCCGGCCGTCACGCTGCCGGCCTTGTCAAAAGCCGGGCGCAATCCGGCCAAGACCTCGGCCGTGCTCTTGCGGTTGATGAATTCGTCGGCAGAAAACACGATCGGGTCACCCTTCTTCTGCGCGATGCTGAATGGCACGATCTCGTCCTTGAACTTGCCTGCGTCTTGCGCCGCTGCGGCCTTTTGCTGGCTGGCCAGCGCCAGTGCATCCTGCATCTCGCGCGTGATGCCGTATTTTTTGTTCACGTTTTCAGCCGTGATGCCCATGTGGACCTGGTTGTACACGTCCCACAGGCCGTCGACGATCATGGAGTCGATCATCTTCCAGTCGCCCATGCGCTGGCCGTCGCGTGAACCCATCAGCACATGCGGCGAGGCGCTCATGTTTTCCTGGCCACCGGCAATCACGATCTCGCTGTCACCATAGGCGATGGATTGCGCCGCCAGCATCACCGCTTTCAGGCCCGAGCCGCACACGGCGTTGATGGTCAGTGCCGGTGTTTCCTTGGCGATCCCGCTCTTGATCAGCGACTGGCGCGCGGGGTTTTGACCCGAACCGGCGGCCAGCACTTGGCCCATGATGACTTCACCGATCTGGTCGGCACCCAGACCGGTGCGCTCCAAAAGCGCCTTGATGACGGCGGCACCGAGTTCGGGCGCAGGCGCTTTCGCCAGGCTGCCACTAAATTTACCCACAGCCGTGCGAGCGGCTGAAACGATCACGATGTCTTCCATATTTGTCTCCTGAAGTGTGAAAAAGTGCTTGCTAATAACGGAAAAAATTATGCCTTGTCCTTGACGTAGCGGCCGGGCGCAGCCTCGATGGCCTTGTATCTGCCTTTGCCATAAGCTTTGGGCGCAGGAATTTGCTTGCCCGCATGACTGCTGAGCCACTGTGACCAATCCGTCCACCAACTGCCCGCAAGCTCGGTAGCGCCAGCCAGCCACTCGGGCTGGGTCTTGGGAAACTTGCCGTCCTCGCGCAGCCAGTGGCTGCGCTTGTTCTTGGCTGGCGGGTTGATCACGCCCGCGATGTGGCCCGAGGCCCCCATGACAAAGCGCTTTTTGCCCGGCAGCACCTGGGTCGATGCGTAGGCGCCGCCGATTGGCACGATATGGTCTTCACGCGAGCCATAGATGTAAACCGGCATGTCCACCAAACGCAGGTCAACCTTTTCACCACAGACGAGGACCGCGCCGGGTTTGACCAGCTTGTTTTCCAGGTAGGTGTTGCGCAGGTACCAGGCGTAATAGGGACCCGGCAGGTTGGTCGAATCACTGTTCCAGTACAACAGGTCAAACGGCGGCGGGGTTTCGCCCTTGAGGTAGTTGCCCACCACATAGTTCCACACCAGTTCATTGGGGCGCAAGAAGCTGAAGGTGCTGGACAAGTCCTTGCCCTTCATCAGGCCGCCCTTGCCCATTTCCTGCTCGCGGTAGCTGACAAAAGCTTCGTCGATGAAGACATCCAAAATGCCGGTATCGGTGAAGTCCAGCAAGGAGGTTAAAAAGGTGGCACTGGCCACCGGTTTCTGCCCGCGCGCAGCCAACACCGCCAGCGCGGTGCCCAGCATGGTGCCGCCAACGCAGAAGCCAAGGGCGTTGATGCTCTTGGCCCCGGTGATGTCTTGCGTGACCGTGATGGCTTTGATCACTGCGTCTTCAATGTAGTCATCCCAGGTCTTCTTTGCCAGCGAGGCGTCAGGGTTGCGCCAGCTCACGACAAAGGTCCGGTTGCCCTGCGCCACGGCATAGCGGATCAGCGAGTTGTCGGGTTGCAGGTCCAGAATATAGAACTTGTTGATGCAAGGCGGCACCAGCAAGAAAGGCTTTTCATACACTTTGTCGGTCAGCGGCTTGTACTCGATCAGCTGGAACAAGTCGTTTTCGAACACCACCGCGCCCTCGGTGGTGGCGACGTTTTTGCCGACTTCAAAGATGCTCTCATCGGTCATCGACACATGGCCCTGGCGCATGTCGTGAATCAGGTTGGTCACGCCCTTGGCAATGCTCTCGCCCTGGGTCTCGATCGCCTTTTGCTGCGCCTCGGCATTGAAAGCCAGGAAGTTGCTAGGCGCGGCCGCGGCGGTCAACTGTTCGACGGCAAAGCGGATGCGGGCGCGGGTCTTGGCATCGGCCTGCACCGCGTCGGCCAGGCCCATCAGGGTGCGGGTGTTGAGCAGGTAGGCGGCGGCAGAAAAGGCCGCCATCGGATTGCTTTCCCAGGCCTTGTCGGCAAAACGCCTGTCTTTCGGTTGATCGATACCGCGCAGGCTTTGACCAAACAACTTTGTCGCCTCCTGAAGGTACTGCTGCTGCAGTTCCTGTAATTTCTCGGGCGCAAAACGGATCTTGGGCGGCGCACTGCTGGCGGGCAGCAACCCCTTGGCGGCCTGGCCCAAATCCATGTTTTGAAACGACTGGAAGGCGTTGCGCCAGCCCTCGCCCAAGGTCTGTTGAAATTGCTGGGCCGATTGCGCCAAAATTTCAGTAATATCCTGCGTCATTTGCTGTCCTCTGCATTGTTCGCTTTTTATAACCGCTCTAGTATCCTAGGCTGACCCGTCTAGAACCTGACATGCTCCAAACTGATAGTAACTGACTCATTTATGTACATCGTTCCCCTGGCCTGGTTGTATGTTGCGCTGATGATGGCGGTGGTTGAAGCCAACCATCCCAACGGCACTTTGCTTGGCGCCATCATTACATTCGCACTCTATGGACTCGCTCCGGTGGCGTTGGTGGTTTACCTGATGGGCGCACCGGCCCGGCGCCGCGCCATCAAGGCAGCAGAAGCCGCCGAGTGGGCCAAGACCAGGCTTGAGGCCTCAGTCCAACCAGATGCAGGCGGCCATGCGGCCGCTGATGCGGTCACGCCGGTGCGAAAAGAACCGTGACGGGTTACTGACCGTGCACCAGTTGCGCGTGCCGTCGTTGCCGTAAATCTGGCTCACGCCCAGAGCCTGCAAACGCAGCCCGGCCAGGCCGGGCAGGTCGGCCAGCCATTTACCCTCGCCATGCGGCCTGAACAGCGCCCGAGCGGCCGCGTCCTGCGTTACGAACGCGGCGCGCACCTCATCGCCGACCTCAAACGCTTCAGGTCCAATGCAAGGCCCCAGCCATGCTATTACTTCAATAGCGTCCTGCTCATTCTCTACGGGGGCTAGCGCCCTAAAAGACGCTATGACTTGCTCAAGAATGCCACGCCCGCCCTCACCAGCCAAGCTGCGCCAACCGGCATGCGCCGCGGCCACCAGAGTGCCCTTCGCGTTGGTCAGAAGCACCGGCAGGCAATCGGCCACCATGATGGTGCACGCCACGCCGGGCTCATGCGTGATGCAGCCATCGGCCGGCGTGCCCAGCAGGGAGTAGCTGAATATCGGTTCAACCTGTACCCCATGCACCTGTGACAAAAACACCGGATGCGCGCCCAACGCCTGCGCCAGCTGGCGCCGGTTGGCCGCAACAGCGCCCGCTTCGTCACCGACGTGATCGCCCAGGTTGAACCCGTCGTATGGCGGCGCCGACTGGCCACCCGCGCGCGTGGTGCACAGCGCGTGCACATGGGTCGGCGCCGGCCACTGAGGCACCAGCCAGTCGGGATGAAAATTCACGCTGGACTCGGACTCTCTATAGCGCTCGGCAGCATCCTGTTGCTATCAGACGTGAGCTGCGCGCACCTTGTCGTAGGCGGCCAACAACTTGTGGTGCATTTCACAGCCCTCCAGTGCCAAGCCCGGCGCACTCAGACCCATGAAGCGGTCGGTCTGCATGATCAGCGCGTGCGCCTGCGCCACCACTCCGGCACCGTACAACTGGCGCAAGGCATCCAGGTACGGCCCGCTGTCGCCCATCTCGGCCAAGTTGATGACGCTCTCGATGCAGGCATAAACCGCCCGGCGCTGCGGGTTGATCTGGCCGAAGTTTTTGATCCAGTCACAGCCCTCCAGCGTGGCCGCTTCGTCGCCAATGGCGAGCGCCAGCAGGGTCTTGAGTTCGCCCACACGCAAGTCGCTCCAGAACGAGCCCGCATCGGCCGCGAGTCCAATCACACCGGCGACCGGGCGCTGATCGGCCAGCGCAGATTCATTCAAGGTGTCGAGCAAGTCGGAGCACTCTTCATCATCGAGATCCGGCAAATTCAAAATCGCCTCACGGATGCTGTTGGCCACGCTGTTGTTCTCAAACGCCAGGTCATCGACCGGGTAGATCTCGGACATGCCCGGCACCAGAATGCGGCAGGCATAAACGCCCAGGTGGGTGAAGTCGGCGATGTAGATTTCGCCCTTGTCCTTGTGAATACGATCCACCGCCCAGGCGTAATCCTCGGCCGTGGTGTTGCTGAAGTTCCAGTCCACAAACGGGTAGTCGGGCACATCGCCCAGGAATTTCCAGTGAATGACACCGCTGGAATCGACAAAGTGAATTTCAATGTTGGTGGAGCTGGCCACCTCTTCGAGGTCAAAGCCCGGCGCCGGAAAGCCCCCCAGCGAATCGAGCGCGCGGCCCTGCAGCAACTCGGTCAGCGCCCGTTCCAGCGCAATCTCAAAGCGTGGATGCGCGCCAAAGCTGGCAAAGCAACCTTGGTCTTGGGGGTGCAACAACGTCACATTCATCACCGGGTACTGGCCGCCCAGCGAAGCATCTTTGACCAAAATGCCAAAACCGGCGGCGCGCAGGGCCGCAATGCCAGCCGCAATGCGCGGGTAACGCGCAATCACGGCCTCTGGCACATCGGGCAGGCAAATGCCTTCGCTGATGATGCGGCCCTTGATGTGACGCTCAAAAATTTCCGACAAGGCTTGCGTGCGCGCCTCTGCCTGGGTGTTGCCGGCCGACATGCCGTTGCTGACGTATAAGTTGCCAATCACATTGACCGGGAAGTAGGTCACGGCACCATCGCGCTGGCGCACATAAGGAATAGCGCAAATGCCGCGATCCAAGTTGCCGGAGTTGAACTCGACCAGGCTGCTGGCTTCAATATTGCCTTCGGGGTTGTAAAACCGGTGCAGATCGGGGTTGAGCAACTCCAGCGGCCAACTGCCATCCTGCGGGGCGGTAAACCAGCGTTCCTGCGGGTAATGCACATAAGGGCGGTTGGCGACGTCGGGTCCCAGGTAGTAATGGGTCCAAAAATAGTTGGTCGAGAGCCGCTCGAAAAACTCGCCCAAGGCACTGGCAAGACAAGCCAGCCGGGTGGCTCCTTTCCCGTTGGTGAACATGAGCGGGCAATCGCGGTCACGGATATGCACCGACCAGATGCCTTCCACCGGATTGAGCCAGCTGCGCTCCTCAATGTGAAA
>JBBQQX010000080.1:0-15594 GCA_038215405.1 Burkholderiales bacterium | reverse complement strand
GCCAAGCTGACTTACGGCAAGGTGACCAACGTGGGTCATGCTGCTGTTGACACCACTGAATACCAAATCGGTGCTGACTTCCCCGTCGGCCCTGCTTTGACCTTGTCGGCCAGCTACGCCAAGTCTGATGACAGCAATGTCGGCTTCGAACAGTCTCGCAAAGGCTACGGCGTTGGTGCCGCTTACACCTTGTCCAAGCGTACCTTCTTGTACGGTGGTTACACCACGGCCTCGTTGACCAAATTGGCTGCAGCTGACGACAAGAACAGCGCTTTCGCTGTTGGCGTGCAACACAAGTTCTAATCTGACGCTGACGCAAGTCAGTTGAAGATGAAAACAAAAGCCGCCCCTCTGGGCTAGCCGTTCTGAAATAGAGTTGCTAAGGCAACCCTGATTCCCCTAGAATGCCCTCCAGTCTTAGATTGGAGGGCATTTCTCTTGGAGGAAAAATCTTCTTCAGACAATACCAAGTTCAAATGGCCGCGATACCCCCCTACCGCCGCTGGAATTCAGGTCAATCACTGCAAGAGCCCGACCTGTCGAAACTTCGGGGTTCCGCCCGGTACCACCCCAAAACGAGGGGTTCGGCCAAAGAATGGGCCACCCCGGGAACTAGGGCCAGGCGACTACAGCGTTGTCGCCACCGGGAAGGCCCAACCGGCGCTCAAATGCCTTCTGTGCGGCGAAATCTTCCCGATGCACAGCAATCTGGCCATCGCCGAAGAACTCTTGCGCATCAGCGACTACTTGGAGCCCATAGCCCCACGTTGCCCAACCTCGATTGCGCTGGCCGAGAGCACGTCGGCGAGGGCCAGTGCACCAAATACGGCGCGAACAGGTTCGGCACCCCCAGGTACAAGTGCAAGACGTGCAAGAAGGTATTTGCGTTTGGTGGTGCCCCCGAAAAGGGCCAGCACCAGACCCACCACAATCGGGACATCTTTCGCCACCTGGTCAACACGGTGCCGCTTCGCCGGGTAATGAAGCTGCTGGGTATCTCGGCTTCCGTTTTATACGCCCGAATCGAATTTATCCACAGGCAATGCCAACTGTTCGCGGGCGACCGGGAACGCACTCTGGTCGACCGCAAGGACCTGGGCAAGCGCTACATCTCCACCGACCGACAGACCTTGCTGGTCAACTGGTCGTCCAAGAAGTCCCGTAAGAACACGGCCCTGCACTCCATCGCCAGCGCGGACCAGGTCACCGGATATGTCTATGGTGCCCATCTGAACTTCGACCCGGCCTTGGATGCGGCCGACATCGCACGGGAACTCCCCAAGTTCGGGGACCAGAAACTAGCCCCTCCCTTCAGGCGGTTCGCCCGGGTTTGGATGGGCGCGGAGTACACCCAGGCCGCCATTCGGGCGGGCCTGCGCAGGGCGGAACGCCCAGCCGCAGAGGACCAGGCCGACACCGTCACCCTGACGGAGAAACTGTACCAAGAGGTGGAGGCGCGGTACCAGAACACCATTGAGCGCGCTGAGATGGACGATGGTGACGAGCCCTCCCTGAACACCCGAGCGCCCGCCCAGGGGCTGCTGCTGCACGAGCAATACGTCATGCAGGCGCACATCCAGTTCGTCACCCGGCTGCTACAGCGGGCCGATAAGCTGCGCTTCTTTGCCGACCAGGAGTCCGGCTTGCGAGCGGCCCTGATGGCCGCCTGCCCTCAGCGTGTCCTGGACCGCACCGCGGACTTCTTTTATGTCACCGTGCTCAAGGAAGTCACCGTCGACCAGAAGCGAGCGTACGTGGCCCAGAGCAAGCGGATATTGGCCAAGGCGGTCGAGGCCCTGGGCGAGCCCGCTGGCGACCCCGAACTGCTGCTGCGCAAGGCCAAGCTCAACCTCATGCGCGAGCAGCTCACTCGGGTCCGCAAGATAGGCAAGTGGCAAGACCGATGGGCGCTGCACCCCCTGTCGGACATGCGGGAGCCCAGCAAGCTCATCTGCTGGCTGACCGACATTGAGCCGTTGGCCGCCGACCCCAAAGCGCGCGAAGACCAGCTTAACCACCACGCCAGGCTCCATCTGAAGGCGTCCGTGACCGAGGTCGACCGGTTCTTCATGCAGGTCCGCCGTGCCCTGACCATGGCCGAGCGCGGCGTGGTCAGCGCCTCATCGGACCGGCGCCTGTGGTTTGGCAAGAATGCGTACAACCCAGCCGTACTTGTAAAGCTGCTGGAGGTGTTCCGGACCTACTTCAACTACTGCGAGGTTGGCCAGGACAAGAAGACGCCCGCCATGCGCATGGGTCTGGCCCGCGGGCCGGTTGCGCCCGAGGACATCCTGTACTTTGAGCCGACGGCCCCGGTCGGCCAACGGCGTCGGGCGCTTCGCAAAGACACCGCTGCTGCCCCTGAGATGCCCGTCAGCCCCCAAAAGAAGACCCCTCCAGCTTGCGCGGGAGGGGTCTTCAATCAAGAATCAGCTTCGGGTCTTAGCAACTCTATTTGAGAACGGCTAGGCCCGAAGGCGCGTTTTTTATGTGAGCGCAAATCGCTTACTTCGACACCACGCGCACCATTTCCAGGCACTTGCTTGAATAACCCCATTCGTTGTCGTACCAGCTCACCACCTTGACGAAGGTGCTGTCCAGGGCCATGCCGGCATCGGCGTCAAAGACGCTGGTGCAGCTTTCGCCGCGGAAGTCGGTGGACACGACCTTCTCTTCGGTGAAGCCCAGCACGCCCTTCATGGCGCCTTGAGAGGCGGCCTTCATGGCGGCGCAAATTTCAGCGTAAGTGGCGGGCTTGTCCAGCTCGACGGTCAAATCGACCACGGAGACGTCAGAGGTCGGCACACGGAAGGACATGCCAGTGAGCTTCTTGTTCAGCTCGGGAATCACCACGCCAACGGCCTTGGCCGCGCCGGTGCTGCTCGGGATGATGTTTTCCAGAATGCCACGGCCGCCGCGCCAGTCTTTGTTGGACGGGCTGTCCACAGTCTTCTGCGTGGCGGTGGCCGCGTGCACGGTGGTCATCAGGCCGCGCTTGATGCCCCAGTTGTCGTTCAACACCTTGGCCACGGGCGCCAGGCAGTTGGTGGTGCAGCTGGCATTGGAGATGATCGCTTCACCCGCGTATTTGCTGTCATTGACACCATAGACAAACATCGGGGTGTCGTCCTTGGAAGGTGCGCTCATGATGACTTTTTTGGCACCCGCGGTGATGTGTTTTTGCGCCGTTTCCTTGGTCAGGAACAGGCCGGTGGCCTCGATCACGATATCGGCGCCCACTTCATTCCATTTGAGTTCTGCCGGGTCCTTGACGGCGCTGAGGCGAATCTTCTTGCCGTTGACGATGAGGTTGCTGCCTTCGACTGCGATGTCACCCTTGAAACGGCCATGCACCGAGTCAAACTGCAGCATGTAAGCGAGGTAAGCGGGATCGAGCAAGTCATTAATGCCGACGACCTCGATGTCCTTGAAGTCCTGAATGGCGGCCCGAAACACCATGCGCCCGATGCGGCCAAAGCCGTTGATACCGATCTTGATTGTCATTTTCTTTTCTCCATGAAGTTAAAAGTCAAAAATTGAAATTGGTCTATTTGCGCAAAACTTTTTCCACCGTATCGGCCACATTTTCGGCCGTAAAGCCGAAGTGCTCAAACAACACTGGCGCGGGTGCGGATTCACCGTAGCTGTCGATGCCGACCACGGCCGCGCAGCCGTACTTCCACCAGCCAGCCGAAACACCCATTTCGACCGCAATGCGCGGCACGCCCACGGGCAGCACGGCAGCCTTGTAGTCGGCGCTTTGCTGGTCAAAGGTCGTGGTGCTCGGCATCGAGACGACGCGCACCGCGATTTTGCGCGTCGCAAGAATCTCCTGGGCCTTGAGCGCCAGCTGCACCTCGGAGCCGGTGGCTATCAGCACGGCCTGGGTCTTCTTTTTGAGCCCCACCTCAGACGGCTCGGCCAGCACGTAGGCGCCCTTGCTGATGTCACCCAGACCGGCCTTGGGCGCGTAGTGGATGTTCTGGCGGGACAGCAAGAGTGCGGTCGGCTTGTTCTTGTTCTGCAAGGCCACAGCCCAGGCCACCGCGGTCTCGGCCGTGTCACCGGGACGCCAGACGTCCAGATTCGGGATCAGGCGCAAGGAGGCCGCGTGTTCGATCGACTGGTGGGTCGGGCCGTCTTCACCCAGGCCGATGCTGTCGTGCGTGAACACATGGACCACGCGCAGCTTCATCAGCGCCGCCATGCGGATGGCGTTGCGGCTGTAGTCGCTGAAGGTCAGGAAGGTGCCGCCGTAAGGAATGAAGCCGCCGTGCAGCGCCACGCCGTTCATGATCGCGGCCATACCGAACTCGCGCACGCCGTAGTTGATGTGGCGTCCGCCCACCAGCACCCCGTCGGCATTGGGCGTTTGCACCACGCCACCGGTAAAGTCAAAACGCAAATTTGGCGTGCTCTTGGTGTTGGTCAGGTTCGAGCCGGTCAGGTCAGCGGAGCCGCCGAGCAGCTCCGGCAACGCCGCGGTGAATGCTTCCAGCGCCAGCTGCGAGGCTTTGCGCGAGGCCACGGTTTCCGCCTTGGTGTGGGCCGCCACGGCGGTATTGACTGCGACCTGGGCGAAGTTCTTCGGCAAGTCGCCCTTCATGCGGCGCAGCAGTTCCTTGGCCAGTTCGGGGAAAGCGGCCTTGTAAGCGGCAAATTGCGCGTTCCATGTCTTCTCAGCGGCGCTGCCGGCGGCCTTGGCGTCCCACGCGGCATACACGTCATTGGGAATGATAAATGGCTTGTGCGGCCAGCCCATCGCTGCGCGCGTGAGCGCGATTTCCTCTAAACCCAGAGGCTCGCCATGCGCCTTGCTTGTGTTGGCGCGATTCGGTGAGCCGCAGCCAATGGCCGTTTTGCAGATGATCAGGGTCGGCTTGTCGGCCGATTCCTTGGCCTGGGCAATGGTGCTGGCGACCAGTTCGGCGTCTTGCCCGTCGATCGGGCCCAGCACGTTCCAGCCGTAGGCGACAAAGCGCAACGCGGTGTTGTCGATGAACCAGGGCGCGACCGGCCCGTCGATCGAGATGCCGTTGTCGTCGTACAGGGCGATCAACTTGTTCAGCTTCCAGGCGCCAGCCAGCGCGCAAGCTTCGTGACTGATGCCCTCCATCAGGCAGCCATCGCCCATGAAGGTGTAGGTGTGGTGGTTGACGACGCTGTGGCCTTCGCGATTGAACTCGGCCGCCAGCAACTTCTCGGCCAGCGCCATGCCAACCGCGTTGGTCAGCCCCTGGCCGAGCGGGCCGGTGGTGGTTTCAACGCCGGGCGTGACACCCACTTCGGGGTGGCCGGGCGTTTTGGAGCCGAACTGGCGAAACTTCTTGAGTTCGGCCATCGGGAGCTTGTAGCCCGTCAGGTGCAGCACGGCGTAGAGCAGCATCGAGCTGTGGCCGTTGGACAGGACAAAACGGTCGCGGTCCAGCCAGTGGGGGTTGGCCGGGTTGTGCTTGAGGTGGGAGCCCCACAAGGCCACTGCCATGTCGGCCATGCCCATCGGCGCGCCGGGGTGGCCCGAGTTGGCTGCCTGCACCGCGTCCATCGCCAGTGCGCGGATCGCGTTGGCCATCTCAAGGCGGCTGGCGCCAATGGGTTGTGATGCTTGCGCTTGTTCTGATTCAGCCATGGGGTCAACTCCGGGAGTGGGGGGGGGAGGGAAAACCGTCGATTTTACCGGCCTGAAAAACGCAGTCGGCCTGGGCTATGCTTTGCGTTTCCAAACAAGCCCCCGAAGGAGTGCCATGAGTCTGTTGTTTTCACCCCTGCACCTGCCCTCGCCACGCGGTGGTTTGAGCCTGCCCAACCGCATCGTGGTCGCGCCCATGTGCCAGTATTCCGCACAAAATGGTGAGGCCAGCGACTGGCATTTGATGCACTGGGGCAACCTGTTCAACAGTGGCGCGGCGATGTTCACCATCGAGGCCACGGCCGTGCTGCCCGAGGGCCGCATCACCCCGAGTTGCCTGGGCCTGTGGGACGAGGCCACCGAAGCTGCGCTGGCCGACAAGTTGCAGCGCGCGCGCCAGCTCGCACCACCCTTGCCCGTGTGCATTCAACTGGCGCACGCCGGGCGCAAAGCGTCCAGCGCGCTGCCGTGGCAAGGTGGGCAACTACTGAGCGCCACGCAGGGTGGTTGGGAGACCTTTGGCCCCTCGGCTTTGGCGCAGTTGCCCAGTGAACCCCCACCGACCGAACTGACGATGGCGCAGATGGCGCGGATCCGTGACGCCTTTGTGGCAGCAGCCCAGCGCGCCGCGCGCATCGGGATCGAGGCGGTGGAAATTCACAGCGCCCACGGTTATTTGCTGCATGAATTCTTGTCGCCCCTTGCCAACCAGCGCGTTGATGCCTATGGCGGCAGTTTTGAGAACCGCATCCGCTTTCCGCTCGAAGTGTTTGCGGCCGTGCGCGCCGCTTTTGACGGCGTGCTGGGTTTGCGCGTGTCGGCCTCGGACTGGGTCGAGGGCGGCTGGGACGTGGCACAAAGCGCCGAGTTCGCGAAGCAACTGAAGGCGCTGGGCTGTGACTTCATCCATGTCTCCTCTGGCGGTGTCTCGCCACAGCAAAAAATCGCTTTGGGCGCTGGTTACCAGGTGCCGATGGCGCGGGCCGTACGCGCCGCCAGCGGCATGCTCACCACCGCCGTCGGCCTAATCACCGACGCCCACCAGGCCGAAGCTGTTCTGCAGGCCGGCGATGCTGACCTGATCGCCTTGGCGCGTGCCTTTTTGTACGAGCCGCGCTGGGGCTGGCACGCCGCCGCCGCGCTCGGCGGCGAGGTCGTGGCCAACCCGGTCTACTGGCGCTGCCTGCCGCGCGAGGCGCAGGCGGTGTTTGGCAAGGTTTCGATCGGCGGGAGTTAGCCCTTCTTATGAACGTTTTCGGTCTCTAGCCCTCGTCCTTATTGCATATGTCGCTATTTAATATGTAGCTTTGTGTATGGTCACTTGTCCCAACCGCCATGTTCGTTTAAGCATGTATTTGTTCCGTCGTTGCGTCTTCCTGCTGCTGGTTTTGCTCGGGTCGTCGCACGCAGCGGCGGCCGAGCCGCGCGCGGTACGCATCGGCGTACTGGCCTTTCTTGATGCCCAGGCGATGAGCGGGCAGTGGGAGCCTGTGCTCGAGCACCTCGCCACAGTGCTTCCCGGCTACAAGCCGGTTCTGGTTCAACTTGACCACGCCGCCCTGCGCGCGGCCGTGGCCGCGCATTCGGTCGATTTCGTCATCACCAATCCGGGCAGCTACGTGGCACTTGAAATGGAATTCGGCATCAGCCGGATTGCCACGCTCGACACCGCCCAGGCGCCTTCTCCCATGCGCGCGGTCGGATCGGCCGTGATCGTGCTGGCCGAGCGCAAAGACCTGAGATCGTTGGCCGATCTTGCGGGCAAGCGTGTGATCGCGGTTGGAGAAGACGCTTTTGGTGGCTACCAGTTGGCCTGGCGGGAGTTTGCGCAACTGGGCATGGACCCGTTGAAGGATTTCTCGAGTCTCGAATTTGTCGGTTTGCCAATGGGCCGATTGACCGAGGCCGTGGCAGCGGGTCGCGCCGATGCGGGCATCGTTCGGGCCTGCCTGATTGAAGGCCTGGCGCCGCAGGCGCAAGCGCGCTTTCGGGTGCTGTCGCCGCGCCTTGAGCCCGATTTCCCGTGCCAGACCTCGACCCGCCTCTATCCAGACTGGCCGATTGCGACCTTGCGCAGCACGCCGCCGGCGCTGGCCAAAGCAGTCGCCACGGCCTTGCTCGCCATGGCGCCAACCGCCGAGGGGCTGTCCTGGACCGTGCCGGCCGACTACCAGTCGGTCCATGACCTGTTTCGGGAACTGCGCACTGGCCCGTACAGCTACCTGCAGGAAAGCAGCCTGCGCGCGACCGCCGTGCGTTACTGGCCAGCCGGTCTGGTGCTGGCCACGCTGCTGCTGGCCTGGGTTGTTTACACCGTGCGGGTGGATCATCTGGTGCACTCGCGCACGTTGGAGCTGCGCCGGGCACTCGATGAGCGCGAGGCGATCGAAGGGCGCATGCTCGCGCACCAGGAGCAGCTTGAGCACCTGTCGCGCCTGTCGATCCTCGGCGAGCTGTCCGGCACGCTGGCGCATGAACTCAATCAGCCGCTGGCGAGCATCGGCAACTATGCGCAGAGCCTGCTGCTGCGCGTCGACAAGGGCCGGCTCACGGATGCGGCGGTGCGCGAGGCCAGTACTGAAATTGCCGGCCAGGCCGCGCGGGCGGCGGGCATTCTGGGACGCATCCGCAGTTTTTCCCGCAAGCGTGCGGCCCTAAGGGAACGGCGCGTCTTGCCCGAGCTGGTGCGCGAGGCGGTCACCTTGTTCTTGGGCATGCTGTCGAGCCGCCCCGAGGTCGGCGTCGACGCGGGTACCAGCGCCGATTACGTGGTCGACGTGGATCCCCTGCAAATCCAGCAAGTGATGCTCAACCTGTTGAAGAACGGGCTCGATGCGATGCAGCATCTGCCCGAGTCCGAGCGCCGTCTGGACATCGTTCTGGATCAGGTCGGCCATGTGCTGCGTGTCGGCGTGCGTGATTACGGCCACGGCCTCACGCCCGAGGCACGGCAACAACTGTTTGAACCCTTCTTCACGACCAAGCCCGATGGATTGGGCCTGGGCCTGTCGATCTGCACGACCATCATCGAAGCGCACGGCGGCCGGCTGTCGGCCCAGGCGCCGGCTGATGGCCCTGGACTGGTCATTAGCTTCACACTTCCTTGTCATGCCTGAACTCAATCAAAACCCTGTCGTCCATGTTGTTGATGACGACGCCGCGTTTCGGCGTTCGCTCGTTTTTCTGCTCGAGTCCCTGGGCTGGCCGGTGGTGGCGCACGCCTCGGCTGCGGAATTTCTCACGGCCTGCCCAGTGCCCCCCGCGGATTTTGGCTGTCTGGTGCTCGACATCCGCATGCCCGGCATGAATGGGCTGGAGCTGCAACAGACCTTGCGCACCCGGGGCTGGACGCCGGCCGTGGTGTTCATGACCGGTCATGGCGACGTCGAACTCGCCGTGCAGGCGATGAAGCAGGGCGCCTTTGATTTCCTGGAAAAGCCATTTCGTGACCAAGCCCTGCTCGATACGGTCGCGGCCGCCGTGCGCCATGGCAGCGCCGAGCGGATCACCACGCAAAGACGCACACAGGCCCAGAGCCTGCTTGAACGCCTGACACCGCGTGAGCGTGAAGTGGCCCGCCTGGTCGCCATTGGTCAACCCAACAAGCAGGTGGCGCGCGAGCTCGCCATCAGCGAGAAGACCGTGCACGTGCATCGCCAGCACGTGATGGAAAAGGTCGAAGTGGGCAGTGCGGCCGAACTGGCGCGCCTGATGCTGCGGGTCGACCCGCGGGCGCTCGACTGAGCGCCCCACAAGCCCCTCTCCGTGCCGAGTGTGGCTTGCGGTGACAACAGTTCAGGTCACCTCAGGCTCGGACCAGCCGGGCCGGCAGGCCATTGCGCACGGCCGAGCCCGAGACCGCGTCAACCCATACCGATTTGCCGGTGCGGGTCGGGTCCGCCAGCCCCAGGTCGTTGAGGTTGACGCCCGCGCGCAGCGCCGGCTTGTCGGGCTGCTGCTGTTTGCCGATGCGGTGGGCGCGGGCGCCGAGTTCACGGTGACCGAAGCCGTGTTCGATCGCGATCACGCCCTGCATCACACCCTCGTGCACGATCACGGTCGTTTTGACGCTGCCCCCCGGTGTGCTGAGCTTGGCCGTGTCGCCACTCTTCAGACCCGCCCGGGCGGCATCGGCCGGATGCACCAGAGCCGGGTTGCTGGCATGAATGCCGGTCAGCCGCGTGGCGGCGATGCTGTAGGAATTTTGCAAGGCCGACTTGAAGCTGACCACCTGCAGTGGCCACTGCGCCTCGCTGTAGACCTTGCGCATCGGCGTGCCGTCAATGAAGGACGGCACCTGCACGCTCGCGCACCCCGCAAAGCGCTTGCCGGTGATGCTGTTCTTGCTGCCCCCGACCATGTCGCTCCACAGCCAGAGCGGGTTCTTGAAGCGGTTGGTCTGCCACTCGGGGTTGGCCTCGTCCTGCGCGTCCTTGGCCGGCTGGTAGCGGCCACCTCGGGTGTACAGGAAGGCGACCTTGCGCCATTCTTCGGGCTTGAGGTTGGCTTCGAGCAAGGGGCGCAGACGGTCCACGCCCGACAGCGCGAGGTCCTCGTCGGTCGCATCGGGCACCGGCTCCTTGCCGAGCCAGGCAATGTTGGCGCCCCCGCGCAGGTACCAGTGCTCGGGGCGTTCCAGCGGCAACGCCAGGCCTTCGGCATCGCTCATCGCCTGCGGGCCGAAGCCGGGCAGCGCCATCGCCTTGGCCAGCGCCATGAAGAAGGTTTCCATGCCAATGGCCTGGCCGTCGGGCGTCTTCGCCGCCAACGGCTCAACCACCGGCCAGCGTGCGGTGCAGGCTTTGGTCGGCACCCCGTTCCAGGGGGCGGCCCAGCCCCAGCTCTCGTACATCAGTGAATCGGGCACGATGTAGTCGGCGAACGCATTGCTCTCGTTGATCAGTGGATCGACCGAAATGATCAGCGGAATCTTCTTCGGGTCCGCCAGGTCCTTGTCAATCTGGGCGCGCAGGCCGGTGACGCCGTAGAGCGGATTCGAGCTCCACAGGATCAGGGCCTTGATGCTGTACGGGTAGCCGCTCATGGCGCCGGTGAACCATTCGGTCGCCAGCCCCGGGGCGTTGGGGAACCACGGCGACTGCGCCGGGTAGGGCTTGCCCTGGGCTTTCTTGCGCGCGAATTCGCTGGTCTTCTCGTAAGGCGCGTTGCGCCCCAGCGGCGTGCCTTTGGGTTTGACGGCGCCGGCAAAACTCTCGAGGTTGTAGCGTGGCCCTTCGCCATTGTCCTTGAAGCCCCCGCCGCTCATGACCAGGCCGCCCTTCCAGTTGAGGTTGCCGATCAGCAGGTTGAGCGTCATCACCGAGAAGGCGCTGTAAAAGCCGGCACCCGACATCATGCCGCCATGCGCAATGACGGCTGCCTTGCGGCCATGGCGCGTGAATTCGTCGGCCAGGGCGCTGATCGTGGCCTCTGGGATGCCGCAGGCCTGGGCGCACTGCTCGATCGTCTGCTTCAGGATCGATTCCCTGAGCAGCAGCCAGGCGGTTTGCACCGCCAGCGGCTTGTCACCGAGCGTGAGCGTCGTCTGTGCGTCCAGCGGCGCCGGCCCGCTCGCCTGCTCGGCCAGCACCGGGCTGCCGTCGGCGCCCAGCACCAGGTAGGCATCGCCTTCCTTGTAGCGCTCTTCTTCGGCGACCACCAGCCCGATGTCGGAGCCGCGCAAAAAGCGGCCCTGGCGCGGGTGGCCGGCTTCGGTGATGACCAGCCAAGTGGCGCTGGAGAAGGACGGCTCGCCCTGCTGCTCTGCGACCGCGAGGTTGGGGTTGGCAAGGTAGCCCATGTTGATGCGGCTGTTGTCGAGCATCCAGCGCATCATGCCCAGCGCCAGCGCGCTGTCGGTGCCGGGGCGGATCGGAATCCAGCGGCCGCGGTCGGCGCTAGCGCGGTTGTCGGCGTTGGTCAGCACCGGGTCGACCACGACGTAGTTGAGTTTGCCTTCGCTGCGGCCCTTGGCGAGCAGGGCGCCGGTGCGCTTGAACGGGTTGCCGGCATTGCCGGGCGCGGTGCCGATGAAGATCACGAACTCGCTGTTCGCCAGATCGGGCTTGGCGTGCGGCATCTTCTTCATGTCACCGAACAGCGCGCCCGTGCCGGAGCGGTAGGCGCCGCCGCAGTAGGAGCCGTGGCCGACAAAATTGAGTGTGCCATAGGCCTGGTTCCAGAAGCGCCGGGCCAAAGGCTCGCGCCCGTCATTGACGCTTGACAGCAGCGCCACCTGGTTGACGCGGGCACCGAGCTCGGGCTGCGCCGCATCGATCGGCGTGGCCAGATCGCGCAGCGCCTTGAGCCCGGCGACCGGCCCTTCACCGAACAGGTCGCCACCGTCGGTCAGTTCGCGGATCAATTGGTCGAAGGCGATCGGCTCCCATTGGCCCGAATTGCGCGCACCCACGCGTTTCAGGGGTGTGAGCACGCGAAACGGTGAACTCATCTGCGACAGCACCGCGTTGCCACGACCGCAGGCGGTGGAGCGCACCACCTGGCCCTTGTTCTTGAAGCTTGACATGGCAATCAGGCTTTCCTTCACAGAGACCTTCATCGGCAGGTGCGGTTCGGTCGAGAGCGGGCTGTAGGGGTTGCCAGCGACGCGGATGACGCGGCTTGATGCCTTGTCGATGCGCACGCGCACACCGCACTGGGTGGTGCAGCCCAGGCAAGCGGTGTAACTGACCTGCTGCGCCGGGTTGGGCCGCAGCTGGCCCGTGCTCGCATCTACCGTGAATTCAGGCGCAGCGGCGTTGCCCCAGACCTTGTGTTTGGGCGCGTCCTTGCCCATGACCTTGTCGGCCATGCGGCCCAGGGTTTGCGAAAAGCCGGTGGCAAAGGCGGCGAGGCCGCCAGCGGCAATGAGTTGGCGACGGGTGTTTTGTTTCATGATGATGTCCTTGCGCTTAGGCGCTCTTGGCTGTCAGGCGGCTGAGCGGCAGCAGGGTGGTGATGGCAATGAACAGGAAGACCCACAGGCCGGCGGTGCCGACGATACCGAGCAGGCCGTCAAAGCCCAATGGCAGTTGATACGGGTAGAAGCCGGCGCCGGTCTTGGGCACTTGCTGACCGCCAATGAGGACAGTCCAGCGCATCAGCCACGCGCTGTGCACGGCGAGCAGGCCGATCAGCAGGCCACTGCCCGGGTGGCGCAGGGCCAGCCACAGTGTCAGCGCGGTGCTGCCTGCCGCCCACAAGCCCGCCACTTTCCAGGCGCCAGAGGGTGCCAGCTGAGCCAGGGCCTGCGCATGAATCGGCGACAGACCCGTGAGGCCCAGCAGCAGCCAGACCGCGCCAATCAACAGGGCCGCGCCCTGGGTCAACGCCAGCGCCCGGGCCAGGCGTGCGGTGTCGTCGCTTGCGGGCTGGCCGGCCAGGCGAGCCAGGATCAGCGTGAGGCCGATGCCGCCAGCCAGTGCCGTGACCACGAACAGCAGCGGCAGCAGCGGTGTATGCCACAACGGGATGGCCCGCACCACCATCACCTCCATGCCGGTGTAGAGCGCAACCAGCGACGCCCCGACGAAGGTGAGCGCGGCAGCGCCAAGCAGCGCGCCCCGGCTTTCGGATCCGCCTGCAGCCAGCAGCCGGCACAGCCGCGCCAGGCGCGGCGACAAATCGCCCTGCAGCGACTGCTGCGCCAGCAAGGGCCGCCAAGCGAGCCAGGCGTAGAGCATCAGGCCACCCACATAGACGGGAATGAAGAAGGAGCCCCAGGACATCCAGGAGGACGGCATGAAATGCAGGTAGAAATGGTAGGAGCGACCCGGCTGGTGCAGGTCGGCCAGCAGCGCAACCGGCGCGCTCAGGCCGCAGATCAGCGCGACCAGCAGGGCCACGCGCGAGATCCCAATCCAGCCGCTGCGGCGCCAGACGATGCCAGGCAGAGAGAGCACGAAGGCGCCGTAAGACAGGCCGACGAGAAAGAAGTATTGCACTGCCCAGGGCAGCCAGGCCACGTCACGAATGACATTGACGGTTTCAACGATGCCGGTGTTCATGATCAGACTCCATGAGTTTTGGATTGCCACAGCGCGCCCTGGCCTTCAACCTTGCCCTGGAAGCGCTCGTCCAGGCCGATGTAATAGACATTGGGCTTCGTGCCCAACTCGGGCTTGAGCACCTTCAACTGGTCGCTGGCGGCGTTCATGCGCAGCCGCAATTCACCCTTGGGATCGTTCAGGTCGCCAAAGATGCGCGCGCCGCCGACGCAGGTTTCGACACAGGCCGGCAGCAGCCCGGCCTCCAGGCGGTGGCCGCAGAAGGTGCATTTGTCCGCCTTGCCAGTCTGGTGGTTGATGAAGCGGGCGTCGTAAGGGCAGGCCAGCACGCAGTAGCCGCAGCCGACGCAGCGGTCGCCATCGACCAGCACCAGGCCGTCCGCGCGCTTGAAGGTGGCGCCGACCGGACAGACCGGCACGCAGGGCGGCTCGTCGCAGTGGTTGCACAGACGCGGCAGCACGTAGGTGCCAGCCGGTTGGCCGGCCTGCTCGTTCTGCTTGACGGCGTAGGTCGAGACAATGGTGCGAAAGCTGCCCTCGGGTACATCGTTTTCGTTGATGCAGGCGACGGTGCAAGCCTGGCAGCCGATGCACTTGCGCAGATCAACGAGCATGCCCCAGTGCGCACCGGAGGACGTGGCAGCGGCGGCCGCGGGCAGGCTGACGGCGCCCATGGTGACGATGGGAATCCCGCGCAAAAACGCACGTCTGGAAGACGACACGCTCGCGTCGGCGGGGCTGACTGACTCTGTTTTCATGGCGAAATTCCTCGGTTCAAGCTATGCCACGACGATAGGTTCAGAATGACCCGCCCGCAATTAGCGGGATAGGGCAGGCGGCTAGATGGTTTTACCTAGTCGGCTCGCCGCCCACACGCCGTGGACGCGCCCCATGGCACGGCGCAATAACGGGCCCGGTTGCCTGGGCGTGCGGCGCGCGCCTCAGCCGGCTCCATGCCGAGCCGGCGTCACCAGCAGATTCAGAATTTTTCTTCAATAATGACGCTTCCCCGATGCCGCAACAACCCGGTTGCACGGCGTCGGCATTTCGCCATGCGCCTGGCGCTTCAACAGGCGCAACCTTCCAAGGAGTTTCCATGTCCAAAGTACTCGTTCTCTATTACTCCAGCTACGGCCACATTGAAACCATGGCGCAAGCGATGGCAGAGGGTGCCCGCTCGACCGGCGCGACCGTCGACCTCAAGCGCGTGCCGGAAACTGTTCCGCTGGAGACGGCCAAGTCGGCCCATTTCAAGGTCGAACAGGCAGCGCCCGTGGCGACCGTGGCCGAACTCGAAGGTTTTGATGCCATCATCGTCGGCTGCCCGACCCGCTTTGGCCGCATGCCCGGGCAGATGGCCAGCTTTCTCGATCAGGCCGGCGGTCTGTGGGCGCGCGGCGCACTGAACGGCAAGGTGGGCGGCGCGTTCACCTCCACCGCCACGCAGCATGGCGGCCAGGAAGTCACGCTGTTTTCCATCATCACCAACCTGATGCACTTCGGCATGACCATCGTGGGCCTGCCGTACAGCTATCAGGGTCAGATGTCGCTCGATGAAATCGTCGGCGGCAGCCCCTACGGTGCAACCACGATCGCGGGTGGCCAAGGACAGCGCCAACCCAGCGCGATCGAGCTCGACGGCGCCCGCTTTCAGGGCAAACTCATCGCGGAAACTGCCAACAAATTGTTTGGTGCCTGATCACCCCTGACAACCGTGTGCCGACACAAGGCCTGCAGCAGCGGCTCGAGCCGTTTTTGAGGCCTGATCAGCTGTCCCACCCCGGCGGGCGCTGCTGTGCCCGCTGCTCGCGTTCCTGCGCCATTTGCTCTTCCAGTTGCAGGCGTCCCTGTTTGACGACGGCAATCAGCTTGGCCCGGTCCTTGTAGTGGGGGTGCAGCTTCTCGAACAGCGCCAGGTTGTGCTGGCGAAAGCGCATGGCGCTCTGGCGCGCATCAAAG
>JBBQQX010000079.1:0-15771 GCA_038215405.1 Burkholderiales bacterium | reverse complement strand
AAGTCGCCACCGGTTTTGCAAAATCGGTAACAGAATGAATGTCCGCCAGCGTCCCGCCCCAGGGCGCAGTCATTGGCGCCGGTACACCTGATCCGCGTACTCGCGGACCATGCGGGTGGCCGAGAAGCGCGGGCCGCAGCTCATCAGGCTGCGCCGCATCATGGCGACCCAGCGCTGTGGCACCCCCTGCGCGTCGCGTTCGTGAAACATCGGCACCACCTGCTGCTCGAGCAGGTCAAACAGCGCCTGCGCGTCGCGCTGGTCCTGCGCGTGGATGTCGTCGTCGACGTCGCCATTGATGGCCCAGCCGTTGCTGCCATCAAAAGCTTCGGCCCACCAGCCGTCCAGAACCGAAAGTTGAAGGCCGCCACCCAGACAGGATTTCATGCCGCTGGTGCCACTGGCCTCGTTCGGCGGGCGGGGTAGATTGACCCACACGTCGCAGCCCGCCACCAACTGCGCTGCTAGCGTCAGGTCGTAGTCCTCCAGAAAGGCGGCACGACCGGCCACGGCGGGGGCGCGTTTGAGTCCAAACACCTGACGCACCACTTCTTTGGCGGCGCTGTCGTCCGGATGGGCCTTGCCTGCAAAGACAAATTGCACTGGCTGCACACCGCCGATCAGCGCCAGCGCCCGCTCTGGCAGTAGCGCCACCAGATGCAGGCGTTTGTAGGTGGCGAGGCGCCGGGCAAAACCAATGGTCAGGCGCTCGGGGTCGAAGCCGCTACCGACCGCCTCGGCGTAATCGAGCGGCTCGCCGCGGCGCAGCCGGTCGCTGGTGCCCCGGCGCGCAATCATGTCAACCAGGTGGGTGCGCGCTGTGCGTCGTGCTGCCCACAACTCGGCTGCGGGAATGTCCTGCACCGGCGCCCAGGTGGCGCTCTGGTCGGCGCGGCGCAGCCAGTCCTCGCCCAGATGGCGGTCCAGCAAGACGCGCATCGGGCCGCGCAGCCAGCTGGGGATATGCACACCGTTGGTGATGTGGGTGATGGGCACCTCTTGCTCGGAACGTCCCGGAAACAACGGCTGCCACATGGCGCGTGCCACCTGGCCGTGGCGCTGGCTCACAGCATTGGCATGGCGGCTGGCACGCAGCGCCAGCGCGCTCATGCCCATGGGCTGGTTCGGGTTGCCTGGGTCGATGCGACCCAGCGCCAGAAAGTCCTCCCGCTCACCGACCAGATCGGCAATGCGCCCGAGCATGGCCAGCACCTCGGCGCGCTGGTAGGTCTCGTTGCCCGCTGGCACCGGGGTGTGGGTGGTGAACACCACTTGCTCACGCACCTGCTGCCACACCAGTTCTGACGGGCTGTCCGGAGCCGCACGCACCTGTGCCTGGGCCAGCAGTTCAAAGACGCCGAGCGCCGGGTGGCCTTCGTTGAAGTGGTAGACGCCAGGCTCGATCCCGAGCGCGCGCAGGGCTCGCACCCCGCCGACGCCGAGCACCGCGTACTGCGCCAGCCGGATTGCGCGGTTGCCCTCGTACAGGCGCGAGGTGATCCAGCGTCCGCGCTGGCTGTTGACCGCCAGATCGGTGTCGAGCAGATAGAGCGGCACCCGTCCGACGTCAACGCGCCACACCTGCGCCGTGACGTTTTCGTCGTCCACGGGAATCAGCACCGTGACCGGCCGGCCATCCTCGCCGGTGACCCTGACGCAGGGCAGCCGGTCGGGGTCGGCATCGAGCCAGTACTCATGCTGATAGCCGGTGACGTCGATGCGCTGGTGAAAGTAACCGGTGCGGTACATCAGGCCGACGCCGACCATCGGCAAGGCCAGATCGGAGGCTTCCTTCAAGATGTCGCCCGCGAGCACGCCCAGGCCACCCGAATAGATCGGCAACGAGCCATGGACCGCGAATTCGGAGCAGCAAAATGCCACCGGGTGGGCCGGGGCGATGGCTCCCTCACGGCAAGGCCGGGCGGCGTCCAGAGCCAGTTCGGCCGAGATCCGGCTGACCCAGCTGACAAAGCCCGAATCGGCGGCGGCGCGGGCGAGCATGGGCGCCGGTGTCTCGGACAGCAAGCGCCGCGGGTTGCGGCCGCAACGGACCCAGCGCTCCGGATCGATCGCCTCGAACATGGCCGAGCCGTCGGTTGTCCAGGACCAGCGGTAGTTGTAAGCCACGCGGGCGAGGGGACGCAGTGGCTCTGGCAGGAAAACCTCCAGCTCCAGGATGGCACGCGCGATGTCTTGGTCACCTGCGAACATGATGGGTCTCCCGCAAAAGTTGTGACCGGAAATTATCCTGAACTTGGCGGTTTTGGCAATTGTCAGTTCGCAATGCCGGCTGCTTTGGCATCTTGTACAGCAGCAGGCCCAGGTGAGCGCACGCACCGGCTACTCATCACTGAACCCGGGCTGCACCCATTTCCAGGGCTATCTGTTTGGCCGCCCGGCCCCGGTGGCGGCTTAGGGTCGTCCTTATTCGGGCCGGTCGAGCTTCGTTGCAAGAAGGATGGTCGAGAAGGTCTCGATCACGCCCTTGATCACCCGAATCTTATCGATCACCGCGTCAAGTTCGTGGGTTGATTCGGTGGACAGCAGCGCGCACAGATCGTAACGGCCACTGACCGAATAGAGCTTGGTGATTTCATGGCGACGCGTCAGTGCGCGCACCACCTCGGGCTCGTTTTTCGATTCGATTGAAATGAGCACCATGGCATGGATGCCGGGCGCCGAGCGGTTGGCAGTCAGGCCGACGGTGTAACCCGTGATCACCCCCGTATCTTCCAGGGCTTTGAGCCGCAGTTGCGCCGTGCTGCGCGCGCAGCCCAGTGCCTTGGCGAGCTTGACCATCGGCAGGCGGGCATTGACCTTGAGCAGGTCAAGCAGTTGGCGATCCAGGGTATCGAGCGAGGTGGCCATGCGTCAATCAATCAATATGTAAGAAAGGCTAGCATTTTGACTGAAATTGGTCCATTCATTCAGGCGAACTGCCTATTTTGTCTGGCAGCATTGGTGCCTAAACTTGTTCGCAGCCTCCAAGCGATCGCGCCGGTTACTTGGGCCATTGCCACCGACCAGGAGCGCCCCATGCTGCAAAGAGTTGACTTCAATCCCGCCAAGAAGTTGCTGACGCGCGCGGAACTCGATGCCTACGATCCGCAATCCGAGTCCTGGCAAAAGCAGTTTGTGCGCCGCTACACGCACCATTCCGAGTTGAATGGCGTTCTGAACAACATCGAGAACGTCAACGAAACGGTTTACAAGAAGTTCGCCATCGCCATCACGCCATACATGGCGAAACTGATGGACAAGGACGACCCGCAGTGCCCGATTCGGCTGCAGTACCTGCCCTCGCACTTTGAGGAAACCAAACCGGACTTCGCCACCTCACTCGACCAACTCGGCGAGGAAGGCGACACGGTGCCAGGCACCAGCGTGGTCCACCGCTACCCGCGCCGGGTGCTGTTTCTGGTCAGCAACACCTGTGCCACGTTGTGTCGCTTTTGCACCCGCAAACGCATGGTGTCGCAGCCCGATGGCTCGGTCGCCAAAGACGAGATTGAAGCATCGATCGACTACATTGCCGGCAACCCTGAAATTGAGGACGTGCTGCTCTCGGGCGGCGACCCATTCACCTTCACCGACGAGCGGCTGGACTACATTCTGGGCGAACTGCGCCGGCGCGCCCCGCATGTGCGCTTTTTGCGCATCGGTTCGCGCATGGTGGTGCAGATGCCCACGCGCGTGACGCCCGAGCTGTGCGCCGTGCTGGAAAAGCACCGCGTGCAAATGGTCAACATCCACATCAACCATCCTAAAGAAATCACGCCCCTCTTGCGCCAACGCGTCAAGATGATCCAGAAGGCCGGCATCATGATGGGGTTGCAGACCGTGTGCCTGAAGGGCGTCAACGACGATGTGGCTGTGATGCGCGAACTGTTCATGCAGACCATCGAAATGGGCGTTCGCCCCTACTACGTTTATTCAACCGACATGGTCGAAGGTGCGCACCACTTCATCGTGCCGCACCGGCGCATGCTCGAACTCTATGAAGGGCTGCGCGGCTGGATCAGCGGCCCGGCGATCCCGACCTTCGTGGTTGACGGCCTGGGCGGGCTGGGCAAGCTGCCGATCACACCCAGCTACGTGCGCGAAGAAGAACTGCCGGACGGCAGCGGCACCACCGTCAAGTGCCGCAACTACAAGGGCATGACGATCGAAATGCCAGGCCTGGGGCAAGATTTTCACCTGCCGAGTCGCACCAATTAATTTGAAAAACTTGTGGGTCATACTGCTGCGCGTTGTGAATGTAATTTGACCCCAACTGAAATCATGAAACACGGATCTCCCTACGGCACCCATCGTGTGCTTGAGCCCATCGGCGTCCTGCCACAGCCGGCCTGGAAGCTCGACAACACGATGGACATCTACGACAACGAGATTTTGATCGACGTGTCGGCGCTGAACATTGACTCGGCCAGCTTCACCCAGATCAAGTCAGCGTGCGAAAACGATGAGGCCCGCATTGCCGCCATGGTCAATGACATCGTGGCGCAGCGCGGCAAGCACCATAACCCGGTGACGGGCTCTGGCGGCATGCTGATTGGCAGCGTGGCGCGGATCGGCCCGGCGTTGGCGGGCAAGATTGATCTCAAGGTCGGCGACAAGATTGCCACGCTGGTCTCGCTGTCTCTGACGCCGCTGCGCATTGATCTCATCAAGAAGATTCACCTGCACAAGGACCAGATCGAGATCAAGGGCCAAGCCATCTTGTTCGAGACCGGCCTGTACGCCAGGTTGCCCGACGACATGGACGAAAACTTGGCGCTGGCGATTCTGGATGTGGCGGGTGCACCCGCGCAAACGGCACGACTGGTTCAGCCCGGTCATACGGTGGTGGTCATTGGCGGCGGCGGCAAGTCGGGCACCTTGTGCATCTATGAGGCGAAGAAGCGTGCCGGAAGAGCGGGTTGCGTGATTGGTGTCTCGCCGTTCGAGAGCGACTGCAAGCGCATGAAAGACTTGGGCTGGGCGGACCACGCCCCTCAGGTCGACGCCACCGACGCGCTCGCGCTGATGCAGGTGGTGGCTGCGGTGACCGATGGAAAAATGGCCGATGTGGTGATCAACTGCGTCAACATTCCCAACACCGAGATGGGCAGCATCCTGGCGACGCGCCAACACGGAAAGATCTATTTCTTCTCCATGGCGACCAGCTTCACCGCCGCCGCGCTGGGCGCCGAGGGCGTGGGCAAGGACGTGGAGATGATTGTCGGCAACGGCTACGCCACCGGCCACGCCGAGTTCGCCTTGGGTCTGCTGCGCGAGAGCGCCAAACTGCGCCAGCTGTTTGAGCAGCTTTATGTCTGACACCGTTAGGGCGGCTTCAACCAGCCCGCTTTGGCAACGAATCCAGACGGGTGGCCTCACCACCTTGGCCGTGATGGGCATGACCAAGAACACCGGCAAGACTGTGACGCTCAATCACCTGTCGGAGCAGGCTGCCGGCTCTGGCGTGGCGCTCGGTGTCAGCTCGATCGGCCGGGACGGCGAGGACCGCGATCAGGTCTTCTTTGTGCCCAAGCCGCCGGTGCGGGTCTGGCCCGGAACCCTGGTGGCCACGGCGCGCGATACCTTGGAGCGCACCAAGGTGCGCTGCAAGCTGATCGACGCCACCGGCATCGACAGCCCGATGGGCGAGATTCTCGTGCTCAAGGTGCTGGACTGCGGCGAGATGGAAATTGCCGGTGCCTCGCGCGGCGCGGACCAGCGCAAGATCATCAGCCGGCTCAAGCAATGCGGCGCCGCACTGGTGCTGCTCGACGGCGCGCTGGGGCGCAGCCACCATGCCTGCCCAAGCATCGCCGACGGCGTGATTCTGGCTACGGGTGCGGCCATCGGCGGCGCCATGGCGGACGTGATTCGCAAGACGCGCGACCGTCTCGCCATTCTGGGCGTTGCCCAGGCGGATGCCGGCGTGCGCCACCTGTGCGAACCGGTCTTCGCCAGCGGTGGCGTGGGGCTTTGGGGAAGTTGCGGTGAGCCACTTTTTCTGGCCAATATTTCTACATTAAATTGGGCTCCAGCCCTTATGGAATATAAGCAGGCAGCTATTCAAACAATAGCTGTCAGCGGTGCCGTCGGCCGCAGCCTTTGGCACGCCTTGATGACGCTGGCCGCAGCCAGGCCGGGCCTCACCGTGGTGGTGAGCGACGGCACCAAACTGTTTGTCGAGGCCGCCGATCTGGTGGCCTTCGCCCGGCTCGGGGGGCAGGTGCTGGCCGACCGCGCCATTCACATGAACGGCATCACGCTCAACCCCTTTTCCCCCCTGGGCGGCAGCTTTGACCCACCGGCCTTCCTGGCGGCCGCACGCGCCGCTTTTGCCGGCTACGGCGTGAATGACGTGATGCTGCCGGAGAAGATTCAAAATCAAGAGGAAAGCCCATGTCCCAGCTGAATCTAAACCAGGCGCAAATCGACCGTGCGCGCGACTCGGCGCGGCGCATCGCGCGCCAGGTGTTCGACGAGATGGCCCCGTTTACCACCACCACCGTGGAGCGTGCCACACTGCGTCTGCTCGGGGTTGATGGCGTCGATGACAACCAGGTGCCGCTGCCCAATCGGGTGGTGGAGCATCTGCAGGAGCACAAGCTGCTGCAGCACGGCGCCGCGATCATTCTGGCCGGCGCCATGCAGAAAACTGGTTGGACTGCCCAGCAAGTCGCCGAGGCCGTGTCTGCCGGAAGCCTGACATTGAGCTACCCCCAAGACGAAGCAGCGGCACGCCAGGCTGCTCAAGTGCACGCCGCTACGGCGTGCCAGCACATCGCCGGGCAACGCGCGCACCGCGCCGAGCAGATCAAGACCCTGGGCGAAGGCAAAGCCCCCTGGCTGTACCTGATTGTGGCCACCGGCAACATCCATGAAGACGTGACCCAGGCGCGCGCCGCGGCCGAGCAGGGCGCCGACATCATTGCCGTGATCCGCTCCACCGGCCAGAGCCTGCTGGACTATGTGCCGTTCGGCGCGACCACCGAAGGTTTTGGCGGCACCTACGCCACGCAGGAGAACTTCCGCCTAATGCGCGCCGCGCTAGATGAAGTGGGCGCCAAGGTGGGCCGCTACATCCGCCTGACCAACTACTGCTCGGGCCTGTGCATGCCCGAGATCGCCGCCATGGGCGCGGTGGAGCGCCTGGACATGATGCTCAACGACTCGATGTACGGCATCATCTTTCGCGACATCAACATGCAGCGCACCTTCATCGACCAGTTTTTCTCGCGCATGGTCAATGCCTATGCGGGCATCATCATCAACACCGGTGAGGACAACTACCTCACCACGGCGGACGCGTATGAGGCAGCGCACACGGTGCTGGCTTCGCAGCTGATCAACGAACAATTTGCCGTGCTGTCAGGACTCAAGCCCGACCAAATGGGCCTGGGCCACGCGTTTGAGATTCACCCGGAGATGGAAAACGGCTTCTTGTGGGAACTGGCGCACGCGCAGCTGGTGCGCCAGGTGTTCCCCGACGCTTGCCTGAAGTACATGCCGCCCACCAAGCACATGACGGGCAACATCTTCAAGGGCCAGGTGCAGGACGCGCTGTTCAACATCGTCAGCAGCGTGACGCAGCAAAACATCCACCTGCTGGGCATGATGACGGAGGCGATTCACACGCCGTTCATCCAGGATCGCTTCCTGGCGATCCAGAACGCCAAGTATGTGTTTAGCACCATGAAAGACTTGCACAGCGAGATTGAATTCAAGCGCGGCGGCCAGATCGAATTGCGGGCGCAATCGGTGCTGGCAGAGGCCGAGAGCATGCTGGCGCGGATCGAAGCCATGGGCTTGGCCGGCGCCATTGGACAAGCCCTGTTCGCCGACATTTCGCGCACGCCCACGGGCGGCAAAGGGCTGGACGGCGTGATCCCCAAGGCCGACAACTACTACAACCCGTTTCCTGAATTGATGCTGCCAACCCAAGGAGCAGACCATGCTTGTGGGTTTTTGGGGTCAGAGCCCAAATTCGCTCTGCCTTCGGCAGCCCCAGCGGGTGCAGCGCAAAGCGCGGCAGCGAAATTGGTGTCTGACCCCAATAACCCAGTCAAACCCTACGGCGACACCCTCGGTGATGGGCGCGTCCAGCTGTCCTTCACCTTGCCGGTGGCACTCGATGAGACGAGCAAAGAAGGCGCCAAGCGGCTGGCGGCGCTGATGGGCCTTGATGATCCCGCCGTGGTGCACTGCGAGGACATGGGCCAGGGCTTCAGCTTTTACGTGGTCTATGGGCAATGCCGGCATCAGGTGGATCTGGCCAGCTTCTCAGTCGTCAAACCCGACTACGAGGTCATGGACAAAGAGGCCATCAACGCGCTGATCTCCGAAAAAATGAAACGGCGCATGGTGGTGGTCGGCGCCACGATCGAGACCGACGCCCACACCGTCGGCATCGACGCGATCATGAACATGAAAGGCTTCAACGGCCACAAGGGCCTGGAGAGTTACCACGAGATTCGCGCCATCAACCTCGGGGCGCAGGTGGACTCCGAAGTGCTGGTGGCCCGTGCGATTGAAGAAAAGGCCGATGTCATTCTGGTGTCGCAGGTGGTGACGCAAAAGAATATCCACCTGGATAACCTGACCCGGCTGGCCGACCTGCTGGAGGCCGAAGGCTTGCGCGATCGGGTGATTCTGGTAGTGGGCGGCCCGCGCATCAGCCACGAACTGGCGAAGGAACTCGGTTACGACGCCGGTTTTGGCACCAAATCGTATGCGGAAGATGTGGCCTCCTTTGCGATTCATGAGTGGATCAAACGGAATTGATAGTGAGACGTCATGCAGGCGGATATTTGGGCTGCTTCGAGAGCCGCTGCGGCAAGGGTTTTTGGGGTCGGATTCCAATATTGCTGCGTTGCAGTCGCAGAGGCTCCTGGAAGCCGAGCAATTTTGGCAAAACCCCAAGTCCAGGCAAAACCCCAAGTCCAGGAATCTGACCCCAATAACCCGGGTTTACGGCGAGTGTCAGTTCAAGCACTGTTGGTGCGCTGCGCGCGGCAACCGGCAGGGGCGGCCTCCTCATGCTGGGGTACCAGAAATCGGTGTCCACCCCTGCCGGTTACCACGCGAGGTAGTGGACGCTTGAAGTTTTGTTCAAGACAGGTTGAAGTGTTATTTGGTTTTTTTACCCTAAGCGCCAGCGACGTGGCTGGCGTTGGCGGCCGACGATTTCTGGTACTCCAGCATGAGGAGGCCGCCAATGACTGCCGCGTCGCGGGTCAATAATCAAGCGAAGCAAGGCGAAAATACCTCACCCATCATCGCGCCGAGCGAAAGGAAACAACATGGAAAACTACACCAGCCTGATCCGCCTGCGCATCAGCGCGCACGACGCCCACTACGCCGGCGGTCTGGTCGATGGCGCCCGGATGCTGCACCTGTTTGGCGATGTCGCGACCGAGCTCTTGATCCGCAGCGACGGCGACGAAGGCCTGTTTGTGGCCTACGACGAGGTTCAATTCCTGGCGCCGGTCTACGCCGGGGACTACATCGAGGCCAGCGGGCGCATCGTCGCCATGGGCAAGAGCTCGCGCAAGATGGTGTTTGAGGCGCGCAAGGTGATCGCCTCTGCCACCCTAGCGGGCCAGGCCTCCGCCGCCGATGTGCTGGCCGAGCCGATCATGGTCTGCAAAGCCAGCGGCACCTGTGTCGTGCCGCTGCCCTGCCAGCGCATCGCACGCCCACCCGTCAGCTGCTGAGCATGGACAAACTCATCATCACAGCCGCCTTGAGCGGCGCCGAAGTCACCCGCGAGCAGCAACCGGCGCTGCCGATCACGCCCGAAGAGATTGGCCTTGCGGCCGAAGAATGCTTTCAAGCCGGGGCGGCCATCGTCCACGTGCATGCCAGACGCCCGGACGGCACGCCGACGCAGGACAAGGAAACCTACCGCCAGATCATCGCGGCGGTGCGCGCACGTTGCGATGTGATCGTGCAGGTGTCCACCGGCGGTGCCGTCGGCATGACGCCGGCCGAGCGCCTCGCGCCCGTGACACTCAAACCCGAGATGGCCACCCTGTCGATGGGTTCGGTCAACTTCGGCGGCGACGTGTTCATGAACCATCCCGCCGACATGGCGGTGTTCCTGAGGGCGATGCAGCAACACGGCGTCAAGCCCGAACTCGAGATTTTTGACACCGGCATGCTCAGCACCGCGCTGCGCTGGCTCCAGAAGGGCGTGTTGAGCGGCCCGCAGCACTTTGACTTTGTGCTCGGTCTTGCGGGGGGCATGGCGGGCACGCCCGAGGCGCTGATGTACCTCAAGGCGCAATTGCCCGAGGACGCCACCTGGACTGTGGCGGGCATCGGTGCGGCGCAACTGCCGCTGGGTGCGCTGGCGATTGTGCTCGGCGGCCATGTGCGCGTCGGCTTTGAAGACAATGTGTACTACCGCAAGGGCGAGCTGGCCAGCAGCAACGCGCAATTGGTGGCGCGGATCGCCCGTATCAGCCGCGAGCTCGATCGGTCAGTGGCGACACCCGACGAGGCGCGTAACATCCTGGGTCTTCGGCCCGGGCGCTAGGTCCGATGTCTTTCTCGTGTCGTTGGCGCGCAGGCGTCGCAAAACTATCCAGGCCCGCGCCATGTCCCGTGTAAATGCCAATTTGTTGTTGACGCTGGTTGCCCTGATCTGGGGTTCCGCCTTCGTGGCGCAAAGCCGGGGCATGGTGCATCTGGGGCCGATGCTGTTCACCGGCCTGCGCTTTGTGATCGGCGCTCTGGTCGTCACGCCGCTGATGTGGCTGGAGTGGCGCAATCTGCAGCAGCGCGGCAAAGCCCTGCAACGCCTGGATGGGCTCAAGATCGCCGGGCTGGGCGCCCTACTGGCGCTGGGCGCCGCCATGCAGCAGATCGGCATCGTCAGCACCAGCATCACCCATGCCGGCTTCCTGACGGCGCTTTATGTGCCGCTGGTACCGGTGCTCGGTTGGCTGCTATGGCGCCAATGGCCGCATTGGTCGGTCTGGCCAGGCGCGCTGGCCTGCCTGGCAGGGGCTTATTTGCTGTCCGGCGCGCAGCAGGTGTCGATTGGCGCTGGCGATCTCTGGATCATCGCCTCGACCTTGCCCTGGGCGCTTCATGTGCTGCTGATCGGCCGGGTGGCGCACCGCATGGCGGCGCCCTTTCTGGTCGCGGGCGGTCAATTTGTGGTCTGTGGCTTGTCGACGCTGGCCTGGGGCCTGGCGTGGGAGCCTGTCAGTTGGGCCGGCGTGCAGGCGGCGAGCGGGTCGCTGGCCTACGCCGGAGTCATGTCGGTGGGGGTGGCGTTTACCGCGCAGGTCGTGGCGCAGCGCTATGCGCAGGCGAGCGACGCCGCCATTGTGTTGTCAGCTGAAACCCTGTTTGCTGCCGGCTTTGGCTACCTGCTGATGGGCGACCGCCTGGACGCCGCCGGCCTGGCCGGTTGCGCCCTGATTCTCGTGAGCATGGTGGGGGTGCAACTGCTGCCTTTGCTGCGCCGAAGTCGCGTTCCTGTTGTGCTTGAGCAGCAGGCATGATGTGCTTAAAACAAATAAATAGATTTATGCAGCATATCGTCATATATGACATCAGCCCATACAAATTAAGCAGTATTAGCTAGCTAAATAATTGCAAATATAGGCGTAATTTTCTGTCATCTATGCATTTTATGAATATCATGGCAACTCATGAGTCAATCTCGCCGACCGGGCCTGGGCCCTGCAGGGGCGCGCCATAGCTCAATGGCCTTGTAGGAGCCGCGATAGTTCAGGTCCAACGAGCCTTCATACTGCGAGTAAACAAAGATCACCTCAAATGGCGGGTTGTGCGGGCGAATGCCAAACGGCCCGTTGACCCACTCGGGGCTTTGCTGTGAATAGTCTTCGGGGTAGGCAAAGAAGTAGTCCAGATCGCCACGGCGAAAGGGCTCCGGTGCGCCGGACAGCGATGCCGATGACTTCGCCGAGTCTCTGATTTTCCACACCATCACCATTGGGCGTGGTGCCGCAGCTCATCGGCTGGATGGAAGTCAATTAAAAATTAGTCATCCAGATGCCTGTTTCTATTGAATTTATATAGAGTTATCATTGTTACTAAAAAAATTAATAAACCGCAGTAACTTCAAATGATATGAATCCCCTTAGCAACCCTTTTTCGCCCGGCGCCGGCAGTCAGCCACCAGAGCTGGCTGGGCGCGGTGAACTCTTGCGCAAAGTTGAAGTTCTTCTTGCCCGCGTCAAGGCTGGACGCAGTGAGCAGAGCATGTTCATGGTTGGCCTGCGTGGGGTGGGCAAGACCGTACTGCTCAACCGCGTGCGCGAAATGGCGCAATTGCAAGGCTATCAGGCATTGCTGATCGAGGCGCACGAAAGCAAGCCCTTGCCCTTGCTGCTGCTGCCGCCGTTACGTCAGACATTGTTTGCGCTGGATCGCATGCAAAACGTCAGCCAAAAGGTCAAACGCGGGCTGCGGGTGTTGCGCAGTTTCATTGGCGCGGTCAAGGTCAAGCTGGGTGATGCAGAGTTTGGTTTGGACATTGATCCCGAAACCGGATCCGCAGACAGTGGCGATCTCGAAGCCGACCTGGCCGAACTGTTTGTAGCCGTGGGCGAGGCCGCTGCTGACCGTGGCACTGCGGTGGCCATCATCGTTGACGAGCTGCAGTACATGACTGAAGTCGAGATGAGCGCGCTCATCATGGCCATTCACAAGGTGTCACAACGCAGTTTGCCCTTGGTGTTGATTGGCGCGGGCTTGCCCCAGTTAGTCGGCTTGGCGGGCAAATCCAAGTCGTACGCCGAGCGACTGTTTACCTATCCGGAGGTCGGCGCGCTGTCATTGGAAGATGCCTCATTGGCGTTACAAGGCCCGGTTGCAACACAAGGTGTGGCGTTCACGCCCGAGGCACTGGCCGAGGTATTTCGCGTAACCCAAGGCTACCCTTACTTTTTACAGGAATGGGGCTACCAGTCTTGGAACCTGGCGCAGCAGTCGCCCATTGACCTAGCGCTGATCCAGCAAACCACAGTCGCCTCCACTGCCCGCTTGGACCAGAGCTTTTTTCGGGTCAGGTTTGACCGGCTCACCCCGAGAGAAAAAGACTACCTCAGTGCTCTTGCTGAGCTTGGCACCGGCAATCAGCGCTCGGGTGGCGTTGCAGAGCGCCTTGGCGTCAAAGTGCAGACCATCGCGCCGCTGCGCTCCAGCCTGATCAAGAAGGGAATGATCTACAGCCCGGCCCACGGCGACACCGCATTTACAGTGCCCTTGTTTGACCAGTTCATGCTGCGCACCATGCCCGACGGGCCACGCAAAGCGGGCCAATAATCCTGGGTGGAGTCAACAAGGGCGAAAACAACAATGGCAACCCGACCCAACACAGCGCTTGACCACTTGGCCGACAAACTGCGCCATGGCTGTCACCGCCGCTCGAAGTGACGAGTTCGGAGCCAGCACGCCGTAGTACCGATGCCGATGCATGCGTGGTGGCGGCAGTCGTCACGCCGGATCGCTGGCCTACGCCGGCGTCATATCGGTGGGGGTGCAATTGCTGCCTTTGCTGCGCCGAAGTCGCGTTCCTGTTGTGCTTGAGCAGCAGGCATGATGTGCCTAAAACAAATAAATAAATTTACGCAACATATCGGTCATATATGACATTAGCCCACAAGAATAGATCAGTATGAGCGATCTAAATAGTAGCAAATATAGGCGTAATTCTCGTGCATGTAAGCACTTTATGAATATCATGGCGATTCATGAGCTAATCTCGCCGACCGGGCCTGGGCCCTGCAGGGGCGCGCCATAGCCTACTTCAGCGTGCTGCCGGGGCGGTGCGCATCAAGGTGCTTTTGCCAAACAGGCTCTCGATCAAATCCACCGCCAGCTCGGCGGTCTGGTTGCGCACATCGAGCGCCGGGTTGAGTTCCACCACGTCGAGCGAGGCCAGGCGACCGGTGTCGGCAATCATCTCCATGCACAGCTGCGCCTCGCGGTAGGTCGGGCCGCCGCGCACGGTGGTGCCGACACCGGGCGCGATCGCCGGGTCCAGAAAATCAACATCCAGGCTGACGTGCAAATGGGTGTTGGCATCCACCAGCGCCAGCGCCAGCTCCATGGCGTGGCGCATGCCCATCTCGTCGATATAGCGCATGTCGAACACTTCAATGCCGATGTCATGCACCAGACGCTTTTCACCGGCGTCGACGCTGCGAATGCCAATCTGGCGAATCTGTTTGGGTAAGAGCGCCGGCACATGGCCGCCGATTTGGATTAGTTCCTGCGGGCCGTGGCCGCACAGGCAGGCCACCGGCATGCCGTGGATGTTGCCGCTGGGCGTCAAGGTGGCGGTGTTGAAGTCGGCGTGCGCGTCAAACCACAGCACCCGCAGCTTCTTGCCCTGGTCGCGGCAATGCCGTGCCACCGCGCTGATGGAGCCGATCGCCAGGCAATGGTCGCCCCCGAGCATGATGGGCAGACGCCCGTCCTGCAGTTCGCCATACATGGCGTTGTGCAGCAACTGGTTCCACTGCACCACTTCGGGCAGGTGGCGAAAGCCGTTGACGGCCTCTTGCCAGGGATTCGCCGGGCCCTGGAGGTTGCCGCAGTCTTTGACATCGAGCCCCAACTGCGTCAAGGCCTGCGCCAGGCCCGCGACGCGCAGCGCTTCCGGCCCCATGCGGGCACCGAGCGTGCCGGCGCCGATGTCGGTGGGGACGCCAATCAGGCTGATGCACTCTGGCGCGCGCTGCACGCTGGGGGAAAGTGGGTTGGTGTTCATGCGGCCCATGCTAACGCGGGTTCGGCGTTGGCAAGCGCGCTGGCATCGGGGCGAATCAGGCTGAACAGGTCTTTAGGGTTGGCCAGCTCGGGCAGCAAGGACAGCTCTTGCCCCAGGCCCAACTCAAGGGCCGCGTCACGCAGGTAGCGCAGCGCCGAGTAGTCTTCGAGCGCAAAGCCGACCGAATCAAAGAGCGTGATCTGGCCTGCCGAGGTGCGCCCCGGTGCTTCACCGCGCAGCACCTGCCAGAGCTCGGTCACGGCAAAATCAAACGGCATCTGCTGCAAATCGCCTTCGATCCGGGTCTGCGGCTCGTACTGCACGAACACGCTTGCGGCGCGCAGCACATCGGGGTGCAGCTCGGTCTTGCCGGGGCAGTCACCACCGACGCCATTGATGTGCATGCCCGGCTCGATCAGGTCGGCGCTGAGAATGGTGGCGTTGCTTTTGTCGGCTGTCACCGTGGTCACGATGTCAGCGCCGCGCACCGCCTGTGCAATGCTGGCGCAGGCGATCAAGCGCAGCCCGGTGTATTGCAGGTTGTGCATCAGCTTGCGTGTGGCCAGGGCGTCGGTATCAAACAGCCGGATTTCTTCAATGCCCAGCAGGTAGTGAAACGCCAGCGCCTGAAACTCCGCCTGCGCGCCGTTGCCGATCAGGGCCATGCTTTTGCTGTTGGGCCGGGCCAGCGCGCGCGCGGCAACGGCCGACATGGCGGCGGTGCGCAAGGCGGTGCTCAAGGTCAGCTCGCTCAGCAGTACCGGGATGCCGGTGGCCACATCGGCCAGCACGCCAAAGGCCATCACGGTGGGTAGCCCCAAGCGCGTGTTCTTGGGATGGCCGTTGACGTACTTGAAGGCGTAGGTCTGGTCGTCCGAAATCGGCATCAGTTCGATCACGCCATCGTGCGAATGGCTGGCCACGCGGGCGCATTTGTCAAAGTCCTGCCAGCGCCGGTAGTCGTCCAGAATGTAGTCCGCCAGGCGGGTCAGGCTGGCGGCAATGCCGGCGTGTGACACCAG
>JBBQQX010000078.1:0-16524 GCA_038215405.1 Burkholderiales bacterium | reverse complement strand
TGCTGGACCGGGCCGCAGCCCTGCGCGCCCTCAAAGGCTATGTCGCCAACGCGCCGTTCGCCAGTGCTCTGCTTCAGGCGCTGCTGCTGTTTGCGCTCATTGGCGCGGTGCTGGCGCTGCTGATCGGTGCGGTCTACTGGGTTCGCCCGAGCCTGCTGCGCGGCCTTGAAGCGCGGTCTAACCAATGGGTCTCGTCGCGCAAGGCGACCAAGGTGATCGATGTCACACATGAGCAGGTTGATGTGTTTGTGGCGCAGCATGCGCAAGGCGTGGGCTGGCTGCTGCTGGTCGCTAGTCTCTACTTGCTGGTCGTGATGTTTCGGTGGTTGCTGTAGGCGACGCGCCTACGATCTGTCGGCTGTCGGCTGGCGACTGGCGACTGGCGACTGGCGACTGGCCGGCAGGGTGCCGTCTGTTCAGGCTAAGTGCTGTTTTATATCGTTTTGATCGCTGCTTACGCACAGCCGATGGTCGCTAGATGGCTAAAAGACCTTGAATATTTCGCCATGAATGAACCGCGACGCCGCTGCGCGTGAAACCGTCGTCGCCGCCGTACACCAGGTGAGCTGGCAAGGCGGTAGCCCCCGCGTAGCGTGCCCATTTGTTCAGGCCGCTTAAAAACTCTGAATTGAAAGTCTGGCCGGATTTGATTTCCAGGGGAACAAGCTTGTCACCCTGCTCCAGCAATACGTCCACTTCTTCCCCTGTGTTGTTGCGCCAGAAATACAAATTGGACGCCAACCCTTGGTTGTAGTGACGTTTGAGAAGTTCGCAGATGACCCAGTTTTCGAACAGAGCTCCGCGCGCTGGGTGAGTCGCCAAATGCTGCGCGTCCTGGATGCCCATCAGATAGCAGGCCAGGCCAGTGTCATGAAAATACAGCTTGGGCGTCTTGACCAGGCGTTTGCCAAAGTTTCGATGATGTGGCTGGAGTAAAAAAACGACATAGCCCGCCTCCAGAACCGACAGCCAGGCATCCACGGTTTTGTGCGTCACGCCGCAGTCGTTGGCCAGGGCCGAGCGGTTGAGCAACTGTCCACAACGCGCCGCGCACATTTTGAGAAAGCGCTGAAACAGACTCAGGTTTTGCACCTCAATGAGCTGGCGCACGTCGCGCTCCACATAGCTCATCACGTAGTTGGAAAACCACTGCGCGGGTGCAAGGTCTCGGTCGTGCAGCGGCGGATACAGGCCGCGCCATAACAGATCGTCAAGGCTGCCCGGCGGCGCGCCGCTGCTCTGCAGCTCTTTCAGTGAAAACGGCAGCAACTGAACCAGGCCGACCCGCCCGGCGAGCGTCTGGCTGATGTTGGACAACAGCCCAAACTGCTGGGAACCTGTCAACACAAACTCCCCCATGCGCTTGTCTTTGTCAACCCGGGTTTGCAGATAAGAAAAGAGCGTCGGGCAGCGCTGGGCCTCGTCCAAAATGGCGCCTTCAGGAAAGCGCGCCAAAAAACCGCGCGGGTCTTCTTCTGCAAAAGCGCGCGTGTCAAGGTCTTCGAGCGACACGTAGGGTTTGTCCGGAAAAGTACCCTGCGCCAGCGTGGTCTTGCCAGACTGACGCGGGCCGGTTATCGCCAGAATTGGGTAACCCCGGGCGAGACTGTTCAAGGTGGCTGTGGCTGTCCGTGGAATCATTGTTTACAAATTGGTAATTAAATTCCCGAATTGTAAGATATGCGATGACCAGTCCAATGGCCAATTTTGATGGCGCGGAGCGTCTACGTGCTGGTTGTCATGTTTCGGTGGTTGCTGTAGGCGATGCGCCTACGATCTGTCGGCTGGCGACTGGCCGGCAGGTTGCTGCTTGTCCAGGCCGTGCATAGTTAATTCGAGCCTGGCCCTTTTTCTCCAAAGTTTCAGCACACGGCGGGAAAACGGAATCGGTTGGCGTTTGCGCATCAATGCGTGAATACTACTTTATTCATAGCTATTTACCCAACAAAGACGGGGGCTACAGGCTTATTTCATCAGTATAGCCACGGCACGCTGGCTGGGTCGAATGGAAAATGACCGCAACCGGTTGCCGCAGCGCCAGCGGTGGCGGACGAAAAAAACCGCCTGGATGGGCGGCTTGATTTGGATAGAAGGCGAAAGCTCAGCTAATGCGAACCTGGCCCCACTTTCTTTACTTCGCGCCCATCAAGACGAATGTCGCCGTTCTAGTGGTGTCGTCGTTATTGGTCACAGTGCAGGTTGAGGAGTCTCCGATATTAACCAATGTCGTACCACCACTAATATTGTAGGTCCCAGCGCCAGATGCTGCATATGTGACGCCTGCTTGGGTCAGGGCTGTTCCAGTTGCCGGTACGCAACCTCCCACAGTTGCAACGACACCGGTTTTAGCGGTTGCGGCTACGATCGTTTGACCCTGAATCGCACCCCGTGCGAGGTCGGTCGCATAATTGATTGCGCTGGCAGAACTCAATGCCCCAGCCACCCCTTGCGTCGCAGCCCCGCGTGCGTCACCCGATAAATCCACAAACTTAGGAATCGCCACCGCAGCCAAAATCCCCAGAATCACGATCACCATCACCAGCTCTATCAACGTAAAGCCGCGTTGTACTTTATTCATGTCATTTACCTTTTGAAAATATTTAAAAACCTGGTTTGAAAATCAATTCAAACGTTTTGCCATCGGTACTTCCCGCGGGTCGTCTCGATGACAAAGCCATTTTAGGCGCGAGGTTTCTGAAGGCGGTATCTTTACAAAGCAATCCCCCACGCCCCCGCCGTATTGCGAGCCAGTCAATCCTTGTGCCATGCGAGGCCGCGGTAGTCGTCCATGCCAGCGCGAACGCTAATTGATCACCTGCCCCTGCCAGACGTACGCTTCCTTGGCCGTCAACTGCCAGGGCCCCGCTTCGCCACTGAGCTGGTACCAGGCCAGCGGCTCGCCACCGGGGCTGTCGAGCCATTCGGCGTACAGCGGCCGGTAGCCGACGCACACGCACACCGGGTCGAACACCCAGCTGCCGTCGGGCGCCGCATCCGCTTGCTCGCGACTCAACTCGCCCCGGTAATTGGCGGGGCGGCGCTGCAGCAGCTCAAAGGGATTGCGTTGCAGCAACGCCACAGAAGCGCCGCCCGGCGTGACGCTGTGGTGCAGATGGTCCAGCACCAGGGCGGTGCGCAGGGCGCCCAGCGTGGTCTTGATGGCCGACAACTCGGCCTGGCCTTGCAGCACCCGCACCTTGTGCATGAACACCAGCGCCAGCACCACGATCAGAGCCGCTACCAGCGACCACTCGATCATGCGCAGGCTCAGGAATGGCGCCGGGCCCGGTTGGACTCGCTCGTTCGCCACGACTAACCGCCCCCTTTGCCCATGGCCGCCGAGCCCAGGTTCCACAGCGGCAGGAACACGCCCAGCGCCAGCAGCAGCACCAGCACGGCGATGACGGCCAGCAAGATCGGTTCAATCGCCGCCGACAGGCCCTTGATGCTGTAGTCGGTCTCGCGCTCGTACATGCCGGCAATCTCGAACAGCAGGTTGTCGAGTTCGCCGGTTTCCTCGCCGACCGCGATCATTTGCAGCACCACCGGGGTAAAGACGCCGGTGGCGGCGGCGCAGCGCGTGATGGTTTCGCCGCGCTCGATGCCGTCGCGCATCTGCTCGATGCGGCTGCCAATGAAGGCGTTGTCCACGGTCTGCGCCACCACTGTGAGCGCCTGCACCAGCGGCACACCGCTTTGGCTGGACAAGGCAAAGCTGCGGGCAAAACGCGCCAGCGTGGCTTTCAAAACAATGTCGCCCACAATCGGTAACTTGAGTTTGCGCGCGTCCCAGCGGTAGCGCCCCGCCGCCGTATTCAAGTAGCCGCGTATCAGCACGCTTGCACCGATGGCGCCCGCCAGCAGCAAAGGCCACCAGGCCAGCATCCAGGCCGAGAACCCCAGCAGACCGCGGGTGATCAGCGGCAGCTCGGCATGGAAGCCGGCGAACACTTTGGCGAATACCGGAATGACGAAGATGTTCAGGATGACGACCGCAATCGCCATGGCGACCAGCACAAAAATGGGGTAGCGCATGGCCTGCTTGATGCGCTCGCGCACGTCGCGTTCAAATTCGAGGTGCTCGTTGAGGCGCAAGAACACCTCGGTCAGGCGCCCTGTCATCTCGCCGACCCGGATCATCGAGATGTAAAAAGCACCAAACACGTCCTGATGCCGCGCCATGGCGGCGGAGAGTTCGCGCCCCTGATCCAGGCTGGCGCGGATGTCTTTGAGCATGTCGACCATGGCCGGTTTGGTGGCTGAGGCCTCGAGCCCGGCAAAGGCGCGCAGGATAGGAACCCCCGCTTTGTTCAGGGTGTACATCTGGCGCGAGAAAACCAAAATGTCTTCGACCACCACGGGCTTGCGGTTCAGGCGCGCGAACCAGTTGTCAGCGGCGCTCGCGGTCTTTTCGGCTGCCAGCGCAATGTGCACCGGCGCCACACCGATCGACATCAGCTGGTCGGCGACGCCGCCTTCGGTCATGGCCTCTAACTGGCCCTGGACTGCTTCGCCCCGGCCGTTGCGGCCACGCCATGCGTAGGTTGCCATGCGGGCTTAATCCGGCGCGTCCACGGCTTCGTCGACGTCGAAGCCAATGCGCAAGGCTTCCGCCAAGGACGTGCGCCCCTGGCGCACCAGCGCCAACACATGATGCGCCAGCGTAAGGCCCTTCATGCGCTCGCGCGCCAACTTCATGAATGTGGCCGGGTCCGAGTGTGAGGCGGCTTGTGTCAACACCGCGTCCATCTCCAATAATTCGTAGATGCCCTGGCGCCCGGCGTAACCCGTGCCGTTGCAGGATGAGCAGCCCTGACCGCGCTTGGGATTGACGTTTGAGAGCGACTCCCCGGCTTCAACCATGGCGGTCAGCCATGATTGCTCTTGCGGGCTGGGGTCTTGCGGCTCGGCACACTCCGGGCAGTTCAGCCGCACCAGCCGCTGGGCGATGACGGCCTGCAAGGAGGTCGCCACCATGAAGGGCGGCACGCCCATGTCGAGCAGTCGAAACGGCGTGCTGATGGCGTCGCGCGTGTGCAACGTGGACAGCACCAGGTGGCCGGTGATGGCAGCGCGCAGACCGATCTCGGCGGTCTCGGCGTCGCGCATTTCACCCACCAGGATCACGTCCGGGTCTTGTCGCAGCGTGGCGCGCAGCACGCGCGCAAAGCTAAGGTCGATCTTGTCGTTGACCTGCACCTGGGTGATGCCGGGCAAGCGGTATTCCACCGGGTCTTCGACCGTGATGACTTTCAGTTCGGCGGCGTTGATCTCGGCCAGCGCGGCATACAAGGTGGTGGTCTTGCCGGAGCCGGTGGGCCCGGTGACCAGCACCAGGCCGGCGCTGCGGCCCAGCACTTCCCGAAAGCGTTTGAGCATGGCCTCGGGCATGCCAATGGCGTCCAGGCGGCGCATGCCAGCGCCCTGGATCAGCAGCCGCATGACCACCGATTCGCCGTAGCTGGTGGGCAGGGTGGACAGGCGCACGTCAATGGTTTGTTCTTTCAGGCGCACGCTGAAGCGCCCGTCCTGGGGCAGACGCTTTTCAGAGATATCAAGCCCGGCCATCAGTTTGAGGCGCTGAGCCAATGCGCCAGCAATGCGTTTGTCCGCCAGCGTCTGGGTTTGCAGCACGCCATCGACTCGCACCCGGATTTGCAGACCCGCCTCCTGCGGCTCAATGTGCACGTCGGAGGCGCCGACCTGAATGGCGTCTTCAAACAGCGACTGCAGCAGGCGCACCACCGGCGCGCCCTCAATGCCAGCCGTTGCCGTGAGCTCGCCAAAGTCAACGGTGTCGCCCAGATCCTTTTCCAGCGCGCGCGCCAGGCCGCTGATCTCTTCGGTGCGGCGATAGAGCCGGTCAAACGCCAGCGCCAACTGGGTTTCGGGCACCGCGGCGATGGCGATGTTTCGTTTGAGCAGGCGCGTCAATTCATCAAAGGCAAACAAGTCCAGCGGATCGCCCAAGGCCAGCAGCAAGGAGTCGCCCTTGTCTTCGAGCACCAGGGCGCGAAAACGCCGTGCCGCTGATTCGGGCAGCAGCTTGACCACATCGGCCCGAAACGGGAAGGTCTTGAGGTTGACAAACGGAATGCGCAACTGCCGCGCCAGGCCATTGGCCAGCAGTTCTTCGGTGATGATGCCGGTCTCGATCAGCAAGCGCCCCACCTTCTTGCCGGTTTGGCGCTGTAGTTCCAGTGTTTTTTGCAGTTGCTCCTGCGAGATCAGGCGCTGCTGCACCAGCACATCGCCCAGACGCAGCTTCTCTGGTCGGCCCGGCGTGGGCAATGTGCGGACCTGGGGGGGAGAAACAGCTGCCATGGGTCAGGTCATTGATTGAGTCAGTAGATCAAAAATAATAGCGAACTATGAAATGAATACGAGGGCTAGAGCCCGATTTTGCATAAATTCTTGTTGACTGACGATCTCAGTGCAAATGGCGCGGTTTGCGCCCGCCGCCGTGGCCGATGCCGCCATGGCCACCGCCACCGGAGCCACGCGGCGGGCGTCCGAGCTGCAGTGAATTGACCAGATCGTCAAAGCGCTGGCTGAACAACTTGTCCACTTCAGCCACGACGCCCACCAGTTCGGCACCATCAAAATGGCGCTCCATCAGGTTCACCACGTCCTGCACCAGCAGGTCGCGCTGCACTTGCATGATGGCAGCGGGGTCGGGCCCGACGAAGAGCATCACGAAGTCATCGCGCGACTCGGCGTCCGAATCCTCGTCCTCATCGTCAAACTCGGCGTCATAAAACGTGACTTCAATGGCGGCACCGGTTTGCGCCACGTCATTGAGGTTCATGCACATTTCATCGAGCACCTGGCGAAAATCATCGTCGCCGGCCACAGTCCAGCACATCTGCAAAAGATGTTCTTGCGGGTCAAACTTGATGCCAGGCTCGTCTTCGTAGGAGCTCTCGGCGGCATCTGCCAAGGAGCGCGCGCCGGCGTATTTCCATAACGGCTTGAGGGCTTCTTGCAACTGCTCAAAAACAACCTCGGGGCGCAAGCTCACCTGGCCATGGACATGGATTTCAAAAGGGGTGTTGTAGCGTGCCATGGGATGTGTAGGTAATGGTCAAGATCAAGACCGACAAGAAAGCATTGCCCCGCGTCGGTTTCCTGGTTTCAGTAAGTGGCCCTGCTGGTTGGGATTGTGACTCGCCAACGGTGATTGTGCCATGAGGTGCGCGCAGCAGGAAGTCGACCGGCTGGCCATGCCGAGCGCTTCAAGTGGGCTCGAAGTCAGGGTTTACCAGCGGGCGGGTTTTCCTTCATGACAAACCTTGCACCGCGTCCTAATATTTGGAAATAGCACAGCCGTGCTATTTGAGCTCAAGCTGATTAACACGATCGTTCAGCAGGGGCCAGCAAGCGGCAGCGCCCCACCCAGAGGGCGCACCGGTGAGTCCAACATCATTCATAAACTAATCGACCTCGCGGTCCTGATGGAGACAATCTTGAAGAAAATTCAAACGACTTGGCTCGGTGCCCTTTTGCTGGCACTCACCCTTTTGCCGGCTTCCCTCTGGGCAGCTGGCTACACCGAAACCAAGTACCCGATCGTGCTGGTGCATGGCTTGTTCGGCTTTGACAACATCGGGCCGGTGGACTATTTTTACGGCATTTCCTCGTCCCTGCGCGCCGATGGCGCCAAGGTGTATGTCACGCAGGTTTCTGCGGCCAACAGCACTGAAGTGCGAGGCGAGCAGCTGCTGACCCAGGTCAAGCAAATTCTGGCCGCCACGGGCGCTGCCAAAGTCAACCTGATCGGCCACAGCCATGGCGGCCCGACCATTCGCTACGTCGCCTCCGTGCGCCCTGATCTGGTGGCCTCGGTCACCTCGGTCGGCGGTGTCAACAAAGGCTCGGCCGTTGCCGACGTGATCCTCGGCGTGGCGCCTCCCGGTTCGCTCTCCAACACGGTGCTGGTCTCCGTCACCAATGGCCTGGGTTCGATCATCAGTTTCCTGTCCGGTGGCTCGGGCCTGTCGCAAGACGCGCTGGCAGCAGTCAAATCGCTCAGCACCGCAGGGTCGCTCAAGTTCAACCAGGTTCATCCTGAAGGCGTGCCCACCACAGCCTGCGGCGAAGGCGCGTACGCGGTTCGTGGCGTTTCCTATTTTTCCTGGAGCGGCGCCAAGCCGTACACCAACGTGTTTGACATCCTGGACCCAGCGCTGGCTTTGACGTCGCTGGCCTTCAACGGTGCCAATAACGATGGCCTGGTGTCGAGTTGCTCCAGCCGTCTGGGCCGTGTGATCCGCGACAACTATTCGATCAACCATCTGGACGAAGTCAATCAGACCATCGGCTTGGTCAACTTGTTTGAAACCAACCCGGTCACCTTGTACCGCCAGCAAGCCAACCGCTTGCGCAACCTGGGCCTGTAGCACCTTGTTGCAGTTGCCTGCCCCGCGCCTGGTCGGGGGCCTGGTCGCGCTGGCTCTCGTGCTTGCGGCATGGTTGTGGTGGTCGGGTGCAGTCAGCACCACCCCGGCGCCCCAGAGTTCGGCGCCTAGCGCCGCCGGCGCGGCCTTCGTCCATTCCATGCAGGACACCGTACCCGACGGGAACTTGCGGACGCTGCCCGGCGCCGGGATGGCGCTGGCGCCGGGCCCCTTGCCTTACGCCGAACTCAAACGCCTGTTTGACTATTACCTGAGTGCGGTGGGCGAGCAGACGATTGACGCCATCACGCTGGCAATTGCGGGCGATCTGGATCGGCGTCTATCGCCTGATCAACTGCCCGCTGCCAAGCGCCTGCTGGCCCTGTACCTGCAGTTCAAGCTGGCTTTGGTCGAACTCGAAAAGAAACCTGAGTTAGCGGGCACCGACGTCAAGGCGGTCCGCCAGCGCCTGCTGGCCATGCAAGACCTGCGCTCCCAGTTCTTCAGCTTTGAGGAAACCCAGGGCATGTTCGGGTTTGAAGATGATTACGACCAGGATGCGGTGGCACGGCTGGAAGTCAGCCAGAACCCGGCGCTCAGCGCCAAGCAGAAGATAGAACAACTCGCAGCGCTCGATGCCAGCCAGTCATCTGCGCTGCGCGAAGAACGCGAGGCGCCTCGGGTGGTGCTCAAGATCGAACAGATGGCGCAGACGCTGCGCGCGCAGGGCGCCAGCGAGGATGACATCTACCGCATGCGCTCCAAGGAACTCAATCCGGAGGCTGCCGCCCGTTTGGCCGAGGTTGACCGTGACGAAAGCGCCTGGAAGAGCCGCATCGCCGGTTACCTGAACGAGCGCAGCAAACTGCTTCAGGCCCAGGCCGATGCGTTGCCAGCCCAGCGCGACGCGGCGTTGGCGCAGTTGCAGCAGTCCCGGTTCAACCCGGATGAACGTCGTCGACTCGCCGCCTATGAGCCGTGAGCACCGGTCTGGCTCGGCGCTCAATCGACCAGGATTGTGAGTGTTTTGAGACGCTAGCCCTCGTCTTTATTTGGTTAGTAGCTATTTATTTTGTAGTGCCTGCAACAGCTTGAGGTGAATCCCGCCAAAGCCGCCATTGCTCATGCACAGAATATGGTCGCCGGCCTTGGCTTGCGCCGCCACCTGTGCCACCAAATCATCAATCGTGTCGCTGACCTGGGCCTTGGGGCCCATGCTGACCAGAGCCTCGCGGGCGTCCCAGTCAAGGCCTCCGCCATGGCAAAACGCCAGATCGGATTCCTCGAGGCTCCACGGCAATTGCGCCTTCATGGTGCCAAGCTTCATGGTGTTGCTGCGCGGCTCGAACACCGCCAGGATGCGTTGCTGCGGGCCGATTTTTCGCCTCAGGCCGTCTATCGTCGTGCGGATCGCGGTTGGGTGGTGCGCAAAATCGTCGTAGACGGTGATGGCCCCACCCGAGCGCTGCACGCTCCCGCGCACTTCCATGCGCCGTTTCACGTTCTCAAAACTGCCCAATGCGCGCGCGGCCACCTCGGGTAAGACCCCCACGTGCTGTGCTGCCGCAATGGCTGCCAGCGCATTGAGCTGGTTGTGCACGCCAGTTAGTGCCCACTTCACATGACCGACAACCTGACCCCGTTCCAGCACGTCAAATTCCTGCGGATCACCGTCTGCGGTGAAGTCGCTGACTGCTGCGCCAAAACTGCGGATCTCGCTCCAGCAGCCCGCGTGCATCACCCGTGCCAGGCTCTCTTCCAGGGCGTTGACCACGACCCGGCCCGTGCCATGCGGGCCAGCGCCTGGCACCGTGCGCAGCAGGTGGTGAAACTGGCGCTCAATCGCGGCCAGGTCATCAAAAATGTCGGCGTGATCGAATTCGAGGTTGTTGAGCACCGCCGTGCGCGGCCGGTAATGCACGAACTTGCTGCGCTTGTCGAAAAATGCGGTGTCGTATTCGTCGGCCTCAATCACAAAAGTCGGACCGCCGCCCAGGCGGGCAGATACATCAAAATTCATCGGGACGCCGCCGACCAGAAAACCGGGCTGCAGCCCGGCGCGCTCCAGGATCCAGGCAACCATGGCGGTCGTGGTCGTTTTGCCGTGGGTGCCGGCAACCGCTATCACATGGCGTCCCTGCAAAATGTGGTCTGCCAGCCACTGCGGGCCGCTGGTGTAGCGCAGGCCGGCATCCAGAATAGCCTCCATCAAGGGGAATTTGGTGCTGCCATCGGCCAAGTGGTTGCGACTGACCACGTTGCCCACCACAAAAACGTCTGGCGCCAGTGCCAATTGGTCCGCGCCGAAGCCTTCGATCAACTCAATGCCGAGTGCTCGCAGTTGATCGCTCATGGGCGGATAGACGCCAGCGTCACAACCGGTGACCTTATGGCCGGCTTCGCGCGCCAAGGCGGCCAGGCCGCCCATGAAAGTCCCACAAATACCAAGAATATGAATATGCATGGCTGAATTTTAGGCGGTGCCAATGGACTGCCAAACCGGGGCAAAATGACGCGCCATGGACACGTTGAAATCAGAAATATCGGCTGTGGCGGCACGCCTGGTGGTCGAGGAGGGGCTTGAGTACGGGCCCGCCAAGCGACGTGCCGTCAAGCAAATGGGACTGCCGTTGCGCACGACCTTGCCGGGCAACGACGAGGTCGAGGATGCCGTGGTTGACTATTTGTCCGTCTTTTGCGCCGACTCCCAGCCCGGTGAGTTGCTGGCCTTGCGCCGCTTGGCCCTGGTCTGGATGGAGCGCATGGCGGCGTTTCGGCCCTACTTGGGTGGGGCCGTGTGGCACGGCACTGCGACGCATTTTTCGGACATATACATTCAGTTGTTTTGTGATGACAGCAAATCTGCAGAGATATCACTCATTGATCACCAAGTGAATTATGTGCCACGTACCGTTAAGGGTTTCAACGGTGAATCCGTTGAGGCGCTGAGCGTCCACGCTTTTTGCCCCGACCTGAAGGAGGATGTGGGTGTTCACTTGCTGATTTATGACCGCGATGACGTGCGGGGCGCGCTAAGACCTGACGCCAAAGGGCGGCCACCGCGTGGGGATATGGAGGCTGTGCGGCGTTTGCTGCATGATCAAGCATCATGAGCAAATGGACGCCTTCTCCTGAATCTGCGGAAAATGCCGTCGCGGGCCGTCGGCGCTGGCTGATGGGTGCGGTCGCGGGTGCAGCCGCAATGGGCGGCGCCGGGCTGGCTTGGCTTAGATACAAACCGCAAGCGCTTTCGCCGAGCGTCGAGTCCGCGTTTTGGCAATTGGAGTTTCCGGGACTCGATGGGGACTTAGTGCGTATGGCGTCCTTCCAAGGCCAGCCTGTGTTGCTCAACTTCTGGGCGACCTGGTGTCCGCCTTGCGTCGAAGAGTTACCGCTATTGAGCAGCTTTTACAGAGAAAATTCAGCCAAATGTTGGCAAGTGCTTGGTTTGGCGGTCGATCAACTGGAGCCGGTGAAGCGTTTCCTGGCCCGGAGCCCGGTGCCTTTTCCTGTTGCGCTGGCAGGACTGCCTGGGGTTGAACTCGGCAAGTCTCTCGGTAATGTGAGCGGTGGCTTGCCGTTCACGGTGGTGTTTGGATCAGACGGGCGAGTCGCCTATCGTAAAATCGGCAAAGTGTCGCCAGCCAATTTGCTGGCGTGGACCGCCTTGAAATAAAGATCAACCGCGCTAGATGACCCATCTTCGGTGTCCCTGCCGGACCGAAGTCCACTGGACTGGTTAGGTTGTTGGGGTCGATATCCTGAAAAATAAAAGAAGATAGATGCATTTTGGCAAAATTTAAGGTAAATTCGCCGCTCATTATTTGAAATACGTTGGAGATCTCATGGACCTTAGAAAACTGAAGACGCTGATTGACTTGGTATCAGAGTCAAATGTCTCGGAGTTGGAGATCACAGAAGCAGAAGGCAAGGTTCGCATCGTCAAAGGCGGAGGCGCCATGGTTCAGCAGTATGCGCCGCCAGTCGCAGCGCAGGGGCCAGCTGCGGTGCCGGCCCAGAGTGCTGAAGTGGTCACTGCGCCTGCAGTTGCGCTCCATGCCGTTAAATCGCCGATGGTCGGCACATTTTATCGGTCCGCATCCCCAGGTGCCAAGGCTTTTGTCGAGCTGGGAGATACCATCAAAATTGGGGAAACCGTCTGCATCATTGAGGCGATGAAGATTCTCAATGAAATCGAAGCAGACAAGTCAGGCACGGTGACGCAAATTCTCTGTGAAAACGGACAAGCGGTTGAGTACGGACAGCCCCTGTTTGTGATTGAGTGACCTTAAGGCAGCCTTTCCCATGTTCAAGAAAATCCTGGTTGCCAATCGGGGCGAAATTGCCCTCAGAATTCAACGTGCCTGTCGTGAGCTTGGTATCCAGGCGGTCATGGTCTATTCGGAGGCTGATCGCGAGGCCAAGTATGTCAAGTTGGCCGAGGAAGCGGTCTGCATTGGACCGGCGCAGTCGGCCCTGAGCTATCTGAATATGCCGGCGCTGATATCGGCGGCCGAAGTGACGGATGCCGAGGCGATTCATCCGGGTTACGGTTTTTTGAGTGAAAACGCTGACTTTGCCGAGCGGGTGGAAAAGAGCGGATTCCAGTTCATTGGCCCGACGCCCGAATCGATCCGCATGATGGGCGACAAAGTGTCTGCCAAGCAGGCGATGATCAAGGCCGGCGTTCCCTGCGTGCCGGGTTCGGAAGGCGAACTGCCCGAGGATCCGGTGCAAGTTCGCCGCATTGCCAAGGCAGTCGGTTATCCGGTCATCATCAAGGCCGCTGGCGGTGGAGGTGGGCGTGGCATGCGCGTCGTTCACACCGAAGCGGCGTTGCTCAATGCCGTGACCATGACCAAGGCCGAAGCGGGCGCTGCGTTCGGCAACCCGGCGGTGTATTTGGAGAAGTTTCTCCAGAATCCACGGCATATTGAAATCCAGATTCTGGCGGACAAGTACAAGAACGCGGTTTACCTCGGTGAGCGTGACTGTTCGATGCAGCGGCGCCATCAAAAAGTGCTGGAAGAAGCGCCGGCACCGGGCATCGCGCGCCGGTTGATTGAGCGCCTGGGCGACCGCTGCGTGGCCGCCTGCAAGAAGATCGGCTACCGCGGGGCCGGCACTTTCGAGTTTTTGTTTGAAGATGGTGAGTTTTATTTCATTGAGATGAACACCCGCGTGCAGGTGGAGCACCCGGTCACGGAAATGATCACCGGGGTGGATATTGTCAAGACGCAGATATTGGTCGCGGCCGGCGAGAAGTTGCCGTTCACGCAACGCCAGATTGAAATTCGCGGCCATGCGATTGAATGTCGTGTGAATGCTGAAGACCCATTCAAATTTACGCCGTCACCCGGCCGCATCACCATGTGGCACGCTCCCGGCGGCCCGGGGGTGCGGGTGGACTCGCATGTGTACACGAATTACTTCGTGCCCTCCAATTACGACTCCATGATTGGAAAGATCATCGTGCACGGTGACACACGTGAGCAGGCCTTGGCGCGGATGCGCTCCGCCTTGGGCGAAACGGTGGTGGAAGGCATCAACACCAACATTGCGCTGCACCGTGAGTTGATGGTCGACGCGAAGTTCTCGGCCGGCGGCACCAACATCCACTATCTGGAAGAATGGCTTGCCCAGCACAAGCGTTAAGCCAAAACGCCCGGAACCATGTTTGAACTGAAATTGATGTGCCCGGAGAACCGGGTCGAGACCCTGAGTGACGCACTCGAAGCGCTGGAAGCCCTGAGCGTCAGCATTGAGGATGCCGATGCCCAGACCGATGCCGAACAGGCCCTGTTTGGCGAACCTGGCATGCCACCACCCAAAAAGGGCTGGCAGCGTTCACGGGTGACAGCGCTGTATGCCGCAGAAACCTCGGCGAAGGAAGCGTTGATCCAACTGCAGGAACACGATTTTTTTGCGGACTGCCAGGTCTTGGGTTTAGAGGAACTACCGGAGCAGGATTGGGTGCGTTTGACCCAGTCGCAGTTCACGCCGGTTGAAATTACACCAGAGTTCTGGATCGTTCCGACCTGGCACGAACCGCCCGCCCAGGCCCGCATTGTCCTTCGTCTTGACCCGGGCTTGGCGTTTGGCACGGGTACCCACCCGACCACCCGCATGTGTTTGCGCTGGATTGCACAGCGCAGTGCCAGGACTGGATTTGCAGGCAAGACCGAACTGGGTCGGGTGCTGGATTACGGTTGTGGCTCGGGCATTCTCGCCATTGGCGCGGGCAAGCACGGCGCCGTTGACATTGATGCGGTTGATATTGATGACGCGGCGGTTGAATCGACCGTCTTGAACGCGCAGGCCAATGAGGTTCATCTGAAGGCCGGGTTGCCCGATGCCGCCACCGGTGTCTATCAAACCGTGCTGGCCAACATCTTGGCAACGCCGCTGAAGGTGCTGGCGCCCCTGTTGTGGTCGCATGTGGCTCCGGGCGGTTCGCTGATCTTGGCCGGCATTCTTGGCGCCCAAGCGGATGAGTTGAAGGCCGCTTACGCTCCCTTTTGCCAGTTGACGATTGCTGATCAGCAAGAGGGCTGGATATTGATGACCGCGTCGAACTGAGCGCTTCCAGACGCGGCTCCACATTTTCCACACCATGAGCCTGATCACACGTTGCCCGTCCTGCGAAACCTTGTTTAAAGTCGTCCCCGACCAACTTCGAGTTTCCGAAGGCTGGGTGAGATGTGGGCAATGCAACGACATATTTGACGCTGCGCTTCACATGGTGCCGGCAACGCCGGCGCCGCAATTGCCACTGGCGCAGCAGCCAGAGTTGGCCGATGCCCTGACCGGATGGGATACCGCCGAGCCGCCGGTGCTCGACGGCGCGGGGGGTGATGCGCTCACGTCCGAGCCAACGGCTTCGGCGCTTGAATTTGTTGATTCGGATGAGTCAAAGCCGCCAGCCGAAGCTTGGGACATCTCCCAACTGACTGTTTCAATGGCGACAGCACCCGGATTGACAGCCGAGGATGGCGGCGGCGATGAAGTCGTCGGGGCTGAACTCGAACCTGAATCTGAACTTGAGCCCGAAGTTGTCCAGGCTTCTTTCCTGCACAAGAGCACCGAAAGCACGGTTTGGCGTAGACCGGTTATGCGTGCGACTTTGGCGTTGCTGAGTTTGATATTGCTGCTCGGGTTGTTGGGACAAATGGTGCTGCATGAGCGCGATCGAATCGTGGCGCTGGAGCCTGGCTTACGGCCCTTGCTGTTTGCAATTTGTGTGCCCTTGAATTGCGCCCTGTCACCGCTGCGGCGTATTGAATCCATCGTCATCGACAGTTCATCATTTACCAGAATCCAGGGCGACGCATACCGTTTGAATTTCACGGTAAAAAATGCTGCGGACACGCCACTGGCAGTGCCGGCCATTGAGCTGACGCTGACGGACTTGACTGATCAGCCGGTCGTGCGGCGGGTGCTTCTGCCGGCAGAACTAGGGGTTAAATCGGACAGTCTGGTCGCAGGCGCTGAGTGGCCGATTTCACTGCCCCTGGCGATCAAGACCGGGGTCGCGTCGGTGCAGATTGCAGGCTATCGCTTGCTGACCTTTTACCCTTGAGTTTGCCGCTACCGTTTTTGGGATAAAAAAAGGCCCGGGGCCTTGCGGCGCCGGGCTTGAAGAAAATGCCGTTGGGCTTTTCAGGGCTTGCTGCCCGATGGAAAAGGCCAGGCCGCTTGCGGGTTCAAGGTGGTCTGAGCCACAGGGACCGCTGGAGCTGCCTTCTTAGCTGGGGCTGCCTTCTTAGCTGGAGCTGCCTTCTTAGCTGGAGCTGCCTTCTTAGCTGGAGCTGCCTTCTTGGCCGGAGCTGCCTTCTTGGCCGGAGCTGCCTTCTTAGCTGGAGCTGCCTTCTTAGCCGGGGCTGCCTTCTTAGCTGGAGCTGCCTTCTTAGCCGGGGCTGCCTTCTTAGCTGGGGCTGCCTTCTTAGCTGGGGCTGCCTTCTTAGCTGGGGCTGCCTTCTTAGCTGGCGCGGTCTTGGTCACGGGTGCCGCTTTTTTGGCTGGTACAGCCTTGCTTACGGGAGCGGCCTTTTTTACGACCGGTTTCTTTGCAGTTGCCATCATTGTTCTCCTTCATTAATTTACCAAAAGCACTTCATCCCAGTCAGAG
>JBBQQX010000077.1:0-17128 GCA_038215405.1 Burkholderiales bacterium | reverse complement strand
AGAAAAAGCGCAACGAGATTCTGCAGATGGCGCTCCTGGAACCCAGCCTGGCGATCCTGGATGAAACCGACTCAGGCTTGGACATCGACGCGCTGCGCGTGGTGTCGCAAGGCGTCAATCACCTGGCCAACAAGGACAACGGCATTGTGCTGGTCACGCACTACCAGCGCTTGTTGAACTACATCGTGCCCGATTTCGTGCATGTGATGAGCGCCGGGCGCATCATCCGCACCGGCGGCAAGGAGCTGGCGCTCGAACTTGAAGAACGCGGCTACGACTGGATCGAAGCCGAGGCCGCGGGAGCCGTGGCATGAGCACCGGCACCGCGATGCTCAAGGAGCGAGGTGTTCTGGACAGCCTGCTGGCTGCGCTGGCGCTGCCGCCCGGCAGTTCAGCGCCCACGCAGCCAGACTGGCTTAAAGCGCTGCGCGCCCAGGCCTTGGAGCGCGTGGGCACCCTCACGCTGCCGAGCACGCATGACGAGGCCTGGCGCTTCACCCCGCTGGCCGCCTTTGCGCGCCAATCCTTTCATCCGCTGCGCACGCCCACCAAACTGCAGCCGGGCGACATAGCGCACCTGCACATCGCGGAGGCAACGACGCGGCTGGTTTTTGTGGATGGTGTGCATGCGCCGCAGCTCTCCAACCTCAAGTCGGATGCCGCGCTGGCAGTCGGCACGCTCGCCGCCATGCTGAGCACGCAGGCGTCCAGCATCCAGGCGCATCTAGGTCAGCAAGTCGCCGGCCATGATGCCTTGTTTGCGGCGCTCAACACCGCTTTTCTGCAGGATGCTGCCGTGCTGGTTGTGCCGCGTGCCAGCGCGCTGGCCGCGCCCGTGCATCTGCTTTTCATTTCAACGCAGAGCGAGGTCGCCAGCCATCCGCGCCTGTTGCTGGTGGCCGGGGCCGGCAGCAAGCTGACGGTGATTGAAGACTACGTTGCTTTGCACGAAGGCAGCTATTTCACCAATGCGGTCGCTGAAGTGGTCGTAGGCGCGAATGCACAGCTTGAGCACGTGCGCCTGCAGCGCGAGAGTAAACAAGGCTTTCACATGGCCAGTTGCGCCGTGTCGCTCGGTGCGGCCGGCCGTTACCACTCGGTCAACATTGCCCTGGGCGGGCAGACCTCAAGGCTTGACTTGAAAGTGACCCAGACCGCCGAGGGCTCGGAGTGCACGCTTGACGGCCTGGCGTTGATCGACGGCGAACAGCTGGCCGATACCCACACCTTCATCGACCACGCCAAGCCGCACGGCGTGAGCCGCCAGTTGCACAAATGCATTGTGGGCGGCACGGCGCATGCGGTCTTCAACGGCCAGGTGATGGTGCGCCCCGGCGCGCAAAAAACAGATTCAGCACAATCAAGCCGCAACCTGCTGCTGTCAAGAAAGGCGCAGGTTGATACCCAGCCGCAACTCGAGATTTTTGCCGACGACGTGAAGTGCACGCACGGCGCCACCGTCGGCCAGCTCGACAGTGACGAGGTGTTCTACCTGCAAAGTCGCGGCTTGTCCGAGCGCGTGGCGCGCAATCTGCTCACCTACGCCTTTGGCGCCGAAGTCATCAACCGCATTCCGGTCGCGTCATTGCGCCAGCAGTTGGAGCAGACGGTTCTTGAGCAGACCACAGGCCAACCATGAACACCATGCAAACACCACCCCCAAGCAGCACGCCCGTCGCGCTTGACGTGGAACGCATTCGCTTGGATTTTCCGATCCTCAAACTCACGGTGGCGGGCAAGCCGCTGGTCTACCTGGACAACGCGGCATCAAGCCAGATGCCGCAAGCCGTGATCGACCGCCTAGTGCGCTACCAGACCAGCGAGCACGCCAACATTCACCGGGCGGTGCATTACCTGTCCGAAACCGCCACCGCCGCTTACGAGGCGGCGCGCGTCAAACTGCGAAATTTCATCAACGCGCGTGAAGCACGCGAAGTGATCTTCACCAGCGGCACCACCGAGGGCATCAACCTGGTGGCGCACGGCTGGGGCCGCCAGAACATCAAGGCGGGCGATGAAATCATTTTGAGCGTGCTGGAGCACCACTCGAACATCGTTCCGTGGCAAATGCTCGCACTGGAGAAAGGCGCGACGATCCGCGTGGTGCCGATGAACGACGCGGGCGAACTGCTATTGGATCAGTATGAGGCGCTGTTCAATGAGCGCACCCGCTTGGTGAGCGTCGCCCATGTGTCGAATGCGCTGGGCAGCGTCAACCCGGTCAAGCAGATGATCGCCTTCGCGCACGCGCGTGGTGTGCCAGTGCTGGTCGATGGTGCGCAGGCCGCGCCGCACCTGGTGGTGGACGTGCAGGACCTGGACTGTGATTTCTATGCCTTCTCGGGCCACAAGCTGTGCGGCCCGACCGGCATCGGCATCCTGTACGGCCGCGCCGCGCTGTTGGAAAGCATGCAGCCGTTCAAGGGCGGTGGCGACATGATCCATACCGTCAGCTTCGAGAAGACCACTTACGCCCCGATTCCGAACAAGTTCGAGGCCGGCACGCCGCCGATTGCAGCGGCCATCGGCCTGGGCGCGGCTGTGGATTACCTCTGCAGCATTGGCATGCCTGCCATTGCCGCGCACGAGCATGAGCTCTTACGCTATGCCACGCAGCAGATGGCTGCGTTGCCCGGCGTGCGCCTGATCGGCACCGCAAAGGACAAGGCGGCTGTGCTGTCCTTTGCCGTGCAGGGCATCCACCCACACGACATGGGCACTTTGCTCAATCAAGAAGGTGTGGCAGTGCGCACCGGCCACCACTGCGCGCAACCTTTGATGACTCGCCTGGGCGTGGTCGCCACCTCACGCGCCTCCTTTGCGTTTTACAACACGCGCTCTGACGTGGACGCGCTGGTGGCCGGCATTCGCACCGTTCAAAAGGTATTCGCATGAGCGCAGATCCCAAAGCCCTGTACCAGGAAGTGATCCTGGACCACAACCGCAAGCCGCGCAACTACGGCGAGCTCGAGCACCCCAGTCACCATGCAGAAGGGGTGAATCCGCTCTGTGGCGACCACATTCACATCGCACTGGAGCTCAAAGGCGAGACCGTCGAGCGCATCGCCTTTCACGGCGAATCGTGCGCCATCTGCAAGGCTTCGGCCTCCATGATGACCGCAGCGGTCAAAGGCAAGAGCGCACAAGAGGCCAAAACGCTGATCCACGAGTTTGTGGACATGGCGACCGGCCGCATCGCCGCACAAGACGGACCGCACATCGGCCGCCTGGCGGTTTTTTCGGGCATCAGCGAGCTGCCGATGCGCGTGAAGTGCGCCATTTTGCCGTGGCACACGCTGCAGGCGGCGTTCAACTTTGATCCCAGCACCTCCACCGAGGCCGAGGCTGACCCGATGCACACGCCCTTGGGCGACGCGTGAGGCAGATCGCTTAACCGACAGGACAACACCATGCCAAAGATCGCCGACATCGAAGACACACCGAACCCGAACGCGAAGAAGTTCGTGTTGCGCGAACCGCTCACCTGGGGCATCGCGCATTCGTATGAAAATGCCGAACAGGCCCAGGGTGACGCATTGGCGAGCGCGCTGTTTGCCATCCCGCACGTCACTAACGTTTTTTATGTGGATCGCTGGCTCACCGTCACGCAAGATGGCCAGGCCGACTGGGAACTGCTGCTCCGTCAGATTGCCCCCCCCTTGCGCGGCGCGCCAGCGGCCAGCGAACAATCGGCTGCCGCCGTTTTCGAGGCACGCGCCAGCGTGGCGGATTTAAGTCCAGAAGACCGCCAGCGGCTCGACGACATCGAGCTCGTTCTGGACCAGGAGATCAGGCCCTACCTGCAAAGCGACGGCGGTGACCTGCACGTGCTGAGTCTGGCCGGCAACCAGCTCATCGTGCATTACCAGGGCGCGTGTGGCACTTGCCCGAGCGCGATTTCCGGCACCTTGCAGGGCATCGAGAGTCGCTTGCGCACCCTCGAACCCGACATCGAAGTGATCGCCGCCTGATGCGGCCACACCCATCAACTTTAGAGAGTCCACCATGCGCCTGACCACCATGAGCGACTACGCGATGCGCCTCTTGATGTATGTCGGGCAACAGCCAGAGCGCCTGTGCACCATCGCGGAGGTGGCGCGCGCCTATGAAATTTCCGAAGCGCACCTGACCAAGATCACGCACCAGCTGGCGCTGGCGGGCTGGCTCGAGACCGTGCGCGGCAAGGGCGGCGGCATGCGCCTTGCAGCAGCCCCGCAAGACATTGGCCTGGGTGCCGTGGTGCGCAGCATGGAACCCGATTTCACCATTGTTGAATGCCTCACCAGCGACACCACCTGCCACTTGACCAGCACCTGCCACTTGACCGGCATCATCAACGGCGCCCTGCAAAGCTTTATGCAGTATCTTGACCGCTACACGCTGGCCGATCTGCTGGCGCCAGGCACCGACGGCAATGCAAAGCTGCAACCGCTGACCTTTCACAAGCGACCCACCGCGGCCACCGCCTGAGGCCCTGCCCTCATGCTTCATCCACCCCATTGACCTCATTGACCCCCACCGAACCTGCCATGATCCAGCAATCCATCGATTCATCCGCCGCCAAGAACGAACTGCAAGCCGTGCTGTTCGAGGGCATTCACCCCTCCGCCGCCGAGGCGCTGCAACAGGCGGGCTACACCCGCATCGTGACGCATGCGAAGGCCCTGTCGGGCAAGGAGCTGCTGGCCGCGATGGCTAATGCGCATTTTGTCGGCGTGCGCTCACGCACGCAGCTCACCGCCGAGGTTCTGCAGCACGCCAGGCAGCTAGTGGCGGTCGGCTGCTTTTGCATCGGCACCAACCAGGTGGACCTGAAAGAGGCGATGCGCTTGGGCATTCCGGTCTTCAATGCACCGTTTTCCAACACCCGCAGTGTGGCCGAACTGGTGCTGGCGCAGATCATCATGCTGATGCGCGGCATTCCTGAAAAAAACGCAATCCTGCATCGCGGCGGCTGGGTCAAGAGCGCGGCCGATTCCTATGAAGTGCGTGGCAAGACGCTGGGCATCATCGGCTATGGCCACATCGGTACGCAAATTGGCGTGCTGGCAGAGCAACTCGGCATGCGCGTGGTGTTTTCCGATATCGAGGCCAAGCTGCCGCTGGGCAACGCGCAACCCATGAGCAGTCTGAAAGAGTTGCTGGGTGCGGCGGATGTCGTCACCCTGCATGTGCCTGAAACACCCGAGACCGCACGCATGATCGGCGCGGCCCAACTGGCGGCCATGAAGCCGGGCAGCCACCTGATCAACGCCTCGCGCGGCAGCGTGGTCGACATTGAAGCCCTGACCGCAGCGCTGGAGAGCAGGCACCTGCATGGCGCGGCAATTGATGTGTTTCCAATTGAGCCGCAAGGCAATGACTCGGCCTTTGTCTCGCCTTTGAGTCGCTTTGACAACGTCATCCTGACGCCGCACATTGGCGGATCGACGCTGGAGGCGCAGGTCAATATTGGTACCGAAGTGGCCGCCAAGCTGGTTCGCTACGGCAGCAACGGCTCCACCACCTCGGCCGTCAACTTTCCCGAAGTGGCGCTGCCCGCGCACACCGGGCGCAGCCGGCTACTGCACATTCACCGCAACGTGCCCGGCGTGCTGGCGCATGTCAATGAGCGCCTCTCAAACGCGGGCATCAACATTGCGGCGCAGTACTTGAGTACCAACGAGGAAGTCGGTTATGTCGTGATCGACGTGGACAGCGCCGCGAGTCAGGCGGCCCTGGATGAACTCTGCGCCGTGCCGGAAACAATCCGCTGCCGGATTTTGTATTGACATAAACGCACGTCAGCCAGAACGCCTGCACCCAAAGCGGGAGAGCAGCAATATTCCGAAGCAGTTATCGAACAAGCCGTGAGCAAGTTGCTTTCCCGTGGCAAGCGCACGGTACGCGAAGTGGCGCGGGATCTACACGTCAACCACGACACTGCCAAAAACCGGATGAAAAAAGGATCGCCAGCCGCGGCAGTTGTCGGTCAATGTGAGGCCAGACGTTGCAGTGCCTCAGCGGCGCAGCGAGCCGGGGGTTGGGTTTTGCACCTCGGGCCGACCAAGGCTTCCACTTGGTGCGCCGCAAGTCCGCGCTGTTACGGCGCGGCATTCAGGCCTTGCTGCGTCTGTTGCAAACACCCGCCTGGACAAGTGAGTTCGCTGCGATTACCGGCTACGCGACCCGGCTAAGTGGCGACGTGCTGTCGATGCGCCGGCTATTGTCCCGGTGGGACTATCGTCCAGGAAAAGTCTCCCCCCGGTTGACGCGCCAAATCGCCAGTGTTTACCCTATGTAAAAATAGGCAAAATCGTCAGGTTTATTTCAGTTACAGCACGTTACGCTCTAACGTTGAAATTGTTCATTCTGCAACACCTTGCTTTGCATGGCTGCAGGCTGTCTTTTTTATATTTTCTAATGATGGGGACCCCATGCGTGCGCTTCTAAAATTCTCGAAAGCCGTCGACTGGCTCAACGGCCTGATTGGCAGAAATGTGATCTGGCTAATCTTCGCCTCCACAGTCATCAGCGCCATCAATGCGATTGTGCGCAAGGCGTTCAACGTGAGCTCCAATGCCTATCTTGAAGTGCAGTGGTACTTGTTTGCAGCGGCATTTCTGCTGGCCGCAGGCTACACGCTGCTCAGCGGCGAACACGTCAAGATCGACGTCATCTATAGCCGCTGGTCCAAGCGCACGCAAATGTGGATCGATGTATTCGGTCTGGCTTTTTTCCTGACCCCATTTTGTTTTGCCATTCTGTGGTTTGGTTTTCCTTTCTTTCTCAGCGGCTATCAGTCAGGCGAAATATCCTCCAACGCCGGGGGCCTGATTCGCTGGCCGGTGTACGCCATGATTCCGCTGGGCTTTGGTTTGCTGCTGCTGCAAGGTTGGTCCGAGCTGATCAAGCGCCTGGCGTTCTTGCAAGGCCTGATTGAAGATCCCACGCACAAAAAAGTGGAAAAGACCGCAGAAGAGGAGTTGGCTGAGGCGATTCAAAAGCTGGCTGAAGAAAAAGCTGCCAAAGCCAACGCGGCCTGACCCCGGAGAGACACATGGAATTTCTAACCAACAATTTTGCCCCCATCATGTTCGGGGGGCTCATTGTCTTCTTGCTGCTGGGTTTTCCGGTGGCGTTCAGCCTGGGGGCCTGCGGCCTGTTCTTTGGCTTTGTGGGCATCGAACTGGGCCTCCTGCCCGAGGCGCTGCTGCAGGCCCTGCCGCTGCGCGTATTCGGCATCATGCAAAACGACACGCTGCTGGCCATTCCGTTCTTCACGCTGATGGGGCTGATACTGGAGCGAAGTGGCATGGCCGAGGATTTGCTCGACACCATTGGCCAGTTGTTTGGCCCATTGCGCGGTGGCCTGGCCTTTGCCGTGATTTTTGTCGGCGCCCTGCTGGCCGCAACCACCGGTGTGGTGGCCGCTTCCGTGATTTCGATGGGCCTGATTTCGTTACCGATCATGTTGCGCTATGGCTATGACCGCCGAGTCGCCTCCGGCGTGATTGCGGCATCCGGCACGTTGGCGCAGATCATTCCGCCCTCGCTGGTGCTGATCATTCTGGCGGACCAGCTCGGTCGCAGCGTGGGCGACATGTACAAAGGCGCGTTCATCCCCGGCTTTGCCCTCACCGCCCTTTATTTCGGCTACGTGGTTCTTTTGACCTTCATTCGTCCGCACTGGGTACCCGCATTACCGCTTGAGGCACGCACGATCCGCGAAGACAATGGTGGCACCGGCCTGCGCTCTCTGTTGATTCTCACCATCGTGTCAACAACGGTGGCGGTGTACCTCGGGCAACACTACGCGCAGGTCCTAAGCTGGTTCAAGGGTGAAACCGTGCTGGACGTGGCGACTGACGAAACCATTGTGGTGTCGCTTTGCGCTGGCGTCATGTTGGCATTTGTGATCGCGATGATCAACAAGGTCACCCGCATGGGCCTGCTCTCACGCATGGCGGAGCGCGTGACCTTTGTGCTGATCCCCCCGCTGCTGCTGATCTTTCTGGTGCTGGGCACGATTTTTCTGGGCGTGGCCACGCCCACCGAAGGCGGTGCCATGGGCGCGATGGGCGCGTTGATCATGGCCATGAGCCGGGGGCGTCTGAGCATGAAACTGCTCAAACAAGCCCTGAACGCCACCACCAAGCTGTCCAGCTTTGTGCTGTTCATCCTGGTCGGCTCCACCGTCTTCAGCCTGGTGTTTCAGGGGGTCGATGGCTCCAGATGGGTGGAACACCTGTTGACCTCGGTTCCGGGCGGGCAGTTAGGCTTTCTGATTGTGGTCAACCTGCTGATTTTCTTTCTGGCGTTTTTTCTGGATTTCTTTGAACTCTCGTTCATCGTCGTGCCCTTGCTGGCACCCGTGGCCGAGAAGATGGGCATTGACCTGATCTGGTTCGGCGTGTTGCTGGCCGTCAACATGCAGACCTCATTTATGCATCCACCCTTTGGCTTTGCCTTGTTCTTCCTGCGCAGCGTGGCGCCCGCCAGGGAATACACCGACAAGCTCACCAAAAAGTTGATCCAGCCGGTCACCACCATGCAAATCTACTGGGGTGCCATTCCATTCGTGATCATCCAGATCATCATGGTCGGTGCCATCATTGCCTTCCCCGGCATCGTCTCAAGCGGCCTCGACAAGAAGGTGGTGTACGACCTGGACAAGGTCCGCATGGAAATGGAAGCAAGCATGCCGGACGCGATGGAGCAACAAGACCCGACCGCCGGCATGCCAGACGCAGCCGGTGTCGAGGCGCCGACCGATAGCAGCGATCCGGCACCCACCGACGATCCGATGAAGGCGCTCCAGGACTCGCTCGGCGACAAGCCAGATACGAAGAACTGAAACTCCGGTACCCCAAGCAAAAAAACCCGCCAGACGAACCTGGCGGGTCGATCAGATCGACAGCGCGCGTGGCGCCATCAACCGGTTAGAGCTTCTTGGAAGCCATGAAGCTGTCGAAGCGTCCCTCTGCAAAACGGAACCAGAGGATCTCGTCACGCTGGAAGTTGCGGTAATCGCCGTATATCTTCTTCCAATCCGGGCTGCTCTTTTCCAGATCGGCGTACAGATCCATCGCCGTCTGAAACGACGCATCCAGCACGCTCTGTGGGAACGGCAGCACCTTGGTTTTGGCGGCGACGAGCTGTTTGAGCGCGCCGGGGTTGCGCGCGTCGTAGCGGGCCTGCGTGGTGACATGTGCCTCGTAGGCCGCGGCCTGCACAATGGCTTTGTTTTCGCTTGACAGTCCATCAAAGGCTTTTTGATTCACATAAAACTCGAGGTTCAGACTGCCCTCCCACCAGCCGGGGTAATAGTAGAACGGCGCCACCTTGTTGAAGCCCAGCTTCTGGTCATCGTACGGGCCGATCCATTCGGCCGCGTCAATGGTGCCCTTTTCCAGCGCCTGATAAATTTCTCCGCCAGGAATGTTCTGCGGCACACCGCCCATGCGCTCGATCACCTTGCCGGCAAAGCCACCAACACGGAATTTCAGACCCTTGATGTCCGCCGGCGACTTGATCTCCTTGCGGAACCAGCCGCCCATTTGCGCACCCGTGTTGCCGCCCAGAAAATTGACAATGTTGTACTTGGCGTAGAACTCGCGCATCAGCTTGCCGCCGTTGCCGTCGACCATCCATGCCGTGAGCTGGCGCGAGTTCATGCCGAAAGGAATTGCACCGCCGATGGCAAAGGCCTCGTTCTTGCCGAAGAAGTAGTACGGCGCCGTGTGCGACATTTCCACCGTGCCGTTTTGCACGCCATCGACCACGCCAAACGCCGGCATCAGTTCGCCAGCCGCATGCACCGACACGTCGAACTTGCCACCGGACATGTCTTTGACCGCCTTGGAAAACACTTCGGCCGAGCCAAAAATAGTGTCCAGTGATTTCGGAAAGCTCGAAGCCAGACGCCAGCGAACGCTGGCCTGTGCGTGCACAGCCGGCGCCACACCGGCGGCCAGTACGCCGGCGATGCCGGCGTGTTTGATTAGAGAACGACGATCCATAAGGTTCACTCCTGGAGTTTTGAGAAAAAATATCGACGTGCGGGTAAGCACAGCGACGACCGTTCAGAGCCAGTGAAAATTGTAGGAACATGCGTAGCAAGCGGTGCGGGGGTTTTCCCTCGCAATGCTGTCAGTAAGCTGTCGTCGCTGAAGCTGGTCGGGGCTGACCGCCAAGCGGTTCAGAGCCCTCCTTTTGCTGTCAACAAGCTGTCAACCAGGAATTCACCGGGGCTGACCGCCCACATCCTGCTCATTGTGTGCCGTCGTCAGCACGGCCTTGACGTGATGGTCTGAAAATGAAAATGTCCGGTGACATGCATTGCACATGTCATCGGACAAAATAAGAACCACCCGACCAGTGCGCAAAGTGCGCGCCCTGGTCGTCCAGACTTACAGTTTCACCGTGGTCATGTAGCTGTCATAACGGAACTCAGAAAAACGCAGCCACAACAACTGGTCGCGCTGGAAGGCACGCATGTCCTGGTGAATCTTCTTGAACTCGGCAGAAGTGGCCTCGTGCTCAGCAAAAACTTCCATTGACGCCTTGAAGCCGGCATCCATGATGTCCTTCGAAAATGCCTTGAGTTGTGTCTTTTCAGCAACCAACTTCTTCAAAGCAATCGGGTTGAATGCATCGTACTTGGCCGTCATGTCGCGGGCTGCCACGGCGGTTGCGGCTTCAACGATCGCCTGATTTTCCGGCGACAGTGCTGCATAGGCTTTGGTATTGATGAAAAACTCCAGTTCCGCGCCACCTTCCCACCAGCCGGGATAGTAATAGTAAGGCGCCACCTTGTTGAAGCCGAGCTTCAGGTCATCGTAGGGGCCCACAAACTCAGTGGCGTCCAGCGTGCCTTTTTCAAGGGCCTGGTACACGTCACCGCCAGGCATGTTCTGCGGCACCACGCCCAGTTTCTGCATGGCCTCGCCGAAGAGCCCGCCGCCCATGCGCATTTTTAGACCCTTCAGATCCTTGACGGTCTTGATTTCCTTGCGATACCAGCCGCCCATCTGCGTGCCGGTGTTCCCCGCGCTGCGGCTCTTGATGTTGTACTTGGCGTAAAACTCGTCCATCAGTTTGCGGCCATTGCCGTGTTCCATCCAGGCATCCATCTGGCGGGCGGTCAGGCCAAAGGGAACGGCGCAGCCAAAGGCAAAGATGGGGTCTTTGCCGGTGAAATAGTAAGAGGCCGTCTGAGCCATTTCGACCGTGCCATTCTGGATGGCATCCACGACGCCAAACGCCGGCATCAGTTCGCCAGCGGCATGCACCGACACTTCAAACTTGCCGCCGGACAGGGCCTTGACGGTCTTGGCAAACATTTCTGCGCTGCCATAAATTGTGTCGAGCGACTTTGGAAAGCTCGACGCCAGGCGCCAGCGAACATTGGCTCCCTGGGCATGCACGGCGGGTGCAGCACCCACGGCCAGTACGCCGGCAATGCCGGCATGTTTGATTACGGAACGACGATCCATTTGGTTCACTCCTAAAGTTGTGGATTGAATATCTCGTGATGCGCGCAGGCATAACAATGACCCATTACAGTCAACTGTCATTGTAGAAACAACTTGGGCCGCATATCCGGGGGTTTGCCCTTGCAGTGAATACGCAGCGCGCTCACTGGCAGGCACCGGACCCGCCGTTCAGAGCGCTCAGGCGACGGCTTTGAGCGCCGGGCGCGCCGGCAACAGCAGTGGCCCAAAACGCTGGGCTATCGAGGCCTGAATGCCGACAGCGTCCAGTCCCTGCAGCGCCAGCAGTTTGACCGGGTCGCCATGTTCAATGAACTCATCGCGCAAACCCAGTTGCAGCACAGGCTTGATGACCCCCGCTGCGTGCAGGGCTTCGAGCACCGCACTGCCAGCACCACCCATGATGGCGCCCTCTTCCACTGTCACCAGCGCGTCATGGCCGGCGGCCACCTGCAGCAGCAACGCCACATCCAGCGGTTTGGCCCAGCGCATGTTGACCACCGTGGCATTGAGCTTTTCAGCCGCCTGCAAGGCTGGGTACAGGAGCGTGCCAAAGGCCAAAATGGCGACACCGCTGCCCATGCGTCGGATTTCACCTTGGCCAAACGGCAAGGCGTCCAACCCTGCCTGGACGACTGTACCGGCACCGGCACCCCGCGGATAACGCACGGCCACCGGGTGATTCTGCGCAAACGCAGTGCTGAGCAACTGCCGACATTCGTTCTCATCGGCCGGACAGGCCACGCTGACGTTGGGAATGCAGCGCAAAAACGGGATGTCATAGGCCCCGGCATGGGTGGCCCCATCGGCCCCCACCAGGCCCGCGCGGTCCAGCGCAAACACCACTGGCAGGTTTTGGATCGCCACGTCGTGGATCAGCTGGTCGTAACCGCGCTGCAAAAAGGTCGAATAGATCGCCACCACCGGTTTCAGACCTTCGCAGGCCAGACCCGCGGCAAATGTCACCGCGTGCTGCTCGGCAATACCCACGTCAAAGAAACGCTGCGGAAAGCGCTGCTCGAACTCCACCATACCAGAGCCCTCGCGCATGGCGGGCGTGATGCCCACCAGCCGCGGATCAGCGGCCGCCATGTCGCACAGCCACTGACCAAACACCTGGGTAAAGGTTTGCTTCGGGCTGGTAGCAGGCGCCTGCAGGCCAACCGCCGGGTCAAACTTGCCGGGGCCGTGGTAGGCCACCGGGTCGGCTTCGGCCAGTTTGTAGCCCTGCCCTTTTTTGGTCACCACATGCAAAAACTGCGGACCCTTGAGGTGCTTGATGTTCTCCAGCGTGGGGATCAGGGCGTCGAGGTCGTGGCCGTCAATCGGGCCGATGTAATTGAAGCCGAATTTTTCGAACAGGGTCGCGGGTACCACCATGCCCTTGGCACTTTCCTCGAGCCGCTTGGCCAGCTCAAACAGCGGCGGCGCCCCTTTGAGCACAGTCTTGCCCACGTTCTTGGCGGCGGCATAGAACTGGCCGCTCATGAGCTTGGCCAGGTGCCGGTTGAGCGCGCCCACCGGCGGGCTGATGCTCATGTCGTTGTCGTTGAGGATGACCAGCAGGTTGCAGTCGGCAACCCCCGCATTGTTGAGCGCCTCAAACGCCATACCGGCGGTCAGCGCGCCGTCGCCTATGACGGCAACCGCGTAACGCTCTTCGCCCTTGATCTTGGCGGCCAGCGCCATGCCCAGGGCGGCTGAAATGGAGGTACTGGAATGCGCGGTGCCAAAGGTGTCGTGTTCACTCTCGCCGCGCTGCGGGAAGCCGCTCAGGCCACCGAGCTGGCGCAGCGTGGCCATGCGATCGCGCCTACCGGTCAATATCTTGTGCGGGTAGGTCTGATGGCCCACATCCCACACCACGCGGTCGTGCGGCGTGCTGAACACATAGTGCAAGGCCACCGTGAGTTCGACCGTGCCCAGGTTGGAACTCAGGTGGCCCCCAGTTTTAGCCACACTGTGCAGCAGATAGGCCCGCAGCTCGTCGGCCAGCACGCCCAACTGCGCGCGCGGCACGAGGCGAAGGTCAGCGGGATCATTGATGGTGTGCAGCAGGGGATAGGAATTGTGTGGCATATGCTCTATTATTAATAGCTACAAGCGCTTATTTCATAAGGGCTAGAGACTGATTTACCTAATATTATTGGATTAACAGGCGCGGTTGACCAGACGCGTGGCCAAACCCTGCAGTGCCTGCGTCTGGGCCAGCCCGCTACGCGCCAGCGCCGCCAGGGCTTCGGCCAGCAGTTGCTGGGCATAGTCGCCGGCGTGCGCCAGCCCCAACAGCGACACAAAGGTCGGCTTGTCGTGCTCAGCGTCCTTGCCCGCCGTCTTGCCCAGCGTCGCGGAATCAGCCGTGACGTCGAGTATGTCGTCGACCACCTGAAACGCCAGCCCAATCGCGGCGCCATAGGCCATTAGCGCCTCTTCCGCCTGGCTTGACACCTCACCGCAGGCAGCACCCATCATCACGCTGGCCTGCAAGAGCGCGCCGGTTTTCAGGCGGTGCATCTGGCGCAACTGGCGCTCGGTCAGGGCCACGCCGACGCTGGACAGGTCAATCGCCTGGCCACCGGCCATGCCGGCGCTGCCTGCCGCACGCGCCAGCAAACGGCACAGGGCGGCTTGTTGGCGATCCGGGATGGCGTCATCCTCTGGCGTCAACAGCTCAAAGGCCATCGCCTGCAGGGCGTCGCCGGCGAGCAGGGCGCCGGCCTCGCCAAATTTGACGTGCACCGTGGCCTTGCCCCGGCGCAACACGTCGTTGTCCATGCACGGCAGGTCGTCGTGCACCAGCGAATAGGCATGAATCAACTCGACCGCACACGCAGCGCGCAAGGCCGCGTCTAGCGTGTCTGGCGCGTCAACGCGCTCGCCGCTGGCCGCTTGCGCCGCCGCCAGAACGAGCAAGGGGCGCAGGCGCTTGCCACCACCCAGCACCGCATAGCGCATGGCAGCGACCAACTCGGTGGGAGCGCCGCCCTGTGCCTCAATGGCAGCATCGGCGCTGACCCAGTGCTCGAGCGCGCGCTCAACGTGCGCCAGTCGCGCCGCGCTCCAGGCGCTCAGGTCGAATGGCGTCTCGCCAGTCACTCTGGCGTCCATGTTTTGACCGTACCTTGATCGAGGACCTTGATCTGAGTTTCAACGGCTTCGAGCCGGTCACGGCAAAACTTGAGCAATTCAGCCCCGCGCTGGTATTGGCTCAGGAGTTGGTCCAGCGGCAGATCACCCGACTCCAGCCGGGCCACCAACTGCTCCAGCTCTTGCTGGGCGGCCTCAAAACTGGCGGGAACGCTTGAAACGGGTTTGTGAGTCGATGCCATGCAGTGTGGAAAATTCCGTGGATGAAAAGCGCAATTTTAGGCGCTAGGGGCTTGCGCGTGCATCCCGAGCCGACAAAAGCACTGAGGCAGCACTCTAAACGCGCGCGCAACGATCAGGCCCGAAGCCGTGGAAAACAGTCCGGCAGGTACAATTTGTGTTCTCAACCGGTCCGCACCGGTTTCTTTTTACCGCGCCTTGGCGCATCTCCCTGTGGGGAGCCTGGGTCAGGTCACCGATGTCTGATTTAAGCCTTCAACTGCAGCAGGCCACCGGCCAACTACCAGTTTCAAGCTACTTTGACGAAGCGCTGTACCAGCGCGAATTGCAGGCCCTGTTCCAGCCTGGCCCGCGTTATGTCGGCCATCGGCTGAGCGTGCCCGAGCCAGGTGATTACGCGACCTTGGCGCACGAGGGCAACGGGCGCGCTCTGGTGCACACGCCGCAGGGCATCGAGTTGATTTCCAACGTCTGCCGCCATCGTCAAGCCGTGATGCTGCAGGGGCGCGGCTCGGTCGACCTGACGCAACCGGGTGCGGCAGCAGGCAACATCGTGTGCCCCTTGCACCGCTGGACGTACAGCGCGAGCGGCCCACAACCAGCCGGGACTTTGCTGGGCGCGCCGCATTTCGCCCGCGACCCCTGCCTGAATTTGCACAACTATCCGCTCAAAGAATGGAACGGCCTGCTGTTTGAAGACAATGGCCGCGACATTGCGGCCGACCTGGCCGGCATGGGCCCGCGCGCCGACCTGGACTTTGCGGGCTTTGTGCTGGACAAAGTGGAGTTGCACGAGTGCAACTACAACTGGAAGACCTTCATCGAGGTCTATCTGGAGGACTACCACGTCGGCCCGTTCCATCCCGGTCTGGGTGGTTTTGTCACCTGCGACGACTTGCGCTGGGAGTTCAAGGAAAACTACTCGGTGCAGACCGTCGGCCTGGGCGCCAGCGTGACCACCCCGCGCAGCAAGGCCGGCAGCCCGGTCTACCAGCGCTGGCAAGATGCCCTCAACGCCTACCGAGGCGGCGCGCTGCCCAAACAAGGCGCGATCTGGCTCACCTATTACCCGCACATCATGGTCGAGTGGTATCCGCATGTGCTGACGGTCTCGACCCTGCACCCGATGGGGGTCGGCAAGACCCTGAACAAGGTCGAGTTTTATTACCCGGAAGAAATCCAGGCCTTCGAGCGTGAGTTTGTCGAAGCGCAGCAAGCCGCCTACATGGAAACCTGTCTGGAGGACGACGAGATTGGCGAGCGCATGGACGCTGGCCGCCGAGCGCTCTGGCAGCGCGGCGACAACGAGGTCGGCCCCTACCAGAGCCCGATGGAAGACGGCATGCAGCAGTTTCACGACTGGTACCGGCGTCGCATCAGCCTGCAGCCCTGTCAGCCAATTATATAAATTTAATAGCTGCTAACGCCCGCTGCACGCGGGCCACAGCCTTATTTCATAAGAATTAACGATGCAAGCACTCTGGATGGTTTGGGGTTCGTTCTTTTTTGCCACCATGGCCGTGGGCATCAAGGTCGCGTCAAGCGACTTCAACCTGTTTGAACTGGTGTTTTACCGCGGTGTGATCAGCGTGGTGTTCATGGTGCTGGTGTTGCGCGCACGCGGCACAGCGCTGCGCACGCCGGTGCCGATGATGCATGCCTGGCGCACCCTGATCGGCGTGTTGTCACTGGGCGCCTGGTTCTATGCGATCGCGCATTTGCCACTGGCCACAGCCATGACGCTCAACTACATGAGCGGGGTCTGGGTGGCGGCGTTCATTGTGGGTGGCGCCCTGCTCTACGGCCAGACGCAGCGCCAGGGCCCGTTGCTGGTCACAGTGCTGATGGGCTTTGTGGGGGTGGTGATGATGCTGCGACCCACGCTGGATCAAAATCAGTTGTTTGCAGGCTTGATAGGCCTGCTCTCGGGGCTGGGCGCCGCGCTGGCTTACCTGCAAGTGACGGCGCTGGGCAAGGTCGGCGAGCCCGAAGGGCGCACGGTGTTCTATTTTTCACTCGGCTCGGCGCTCGTGGGCATCGTCGGCATCGCCTTCACCGGGGGGCTGACGTCGTGGGCGGCGGCAAGTTGGCAAAGCACCCTCTGGCTGATCCCGATTGGCGTGCTCGGGGCCCTGGGTCAGTGGTGCATAACGCGCGCCTACAGCCGCGGTTCCACCCTGCTGGTGGCCAATCTGCAGTACTCCGGCATTGTGTTTGGCGCCTTCTACAGCCTGGTTTTGTTCGGTGACCAAATACCGTTGCTGGGCTGGGCCGGCATGCTTGTGATCGTCGCCAGCGGCCTACTCGCCACCGTGCTGCGCGCGCGC
>JBBQQX010000076.1:0-17147 GCA_038215405.1 Burkholderiales bacterium | reverse complement strand
GCAGCCGCCGAGATCGCCACATCGGCGCCCGCTGGTACAGCGATAGGCATCTTAGCTACTCGAGACATCGTCTTCTCCTAATGCCACGTAGCAAATAACTTCGCCGCCGACACCGGTAGCGCGCGCTTTGCGGTCAGTCATGACGCCCTTGGGGGTTGTGACAATTGCCACACCCAGGCCGTTTTGGACTTGCGGAATGGCATCGCTGCCACGGTAAACACGCAAGCCAGGGCGGCTAACGCGTTCGATACGCTCGATGACTGGACGTCCAGCGTAGTATTTCAAGGCGATTTCAAGTTCAGGCTTGCCGTCATTGGCGTTAACCTTGAAACCGTCGATGTAGCCCTCTTCCTGCAACACTTGGGCAATCGCCACCTTCACTTTGGAAGATGGAACGCTAACGGTAGTCTTGGCCACCATTTGCGCATTACGGATGCGTGTCAACAGGTCGGCGATGGGATCACTCATGCTCATATCTATGTCTCCTACCGCTTACCAGCTGGCCTTGACTATGCCGGGGATTTCCCCTGCAAAAGCCATTTCACGAATCTTTGCGCGCGCCAAGCCAAAATGCTGGAACGTACCACGAGGGCGTCCGGTAATTGCGCAACGATTACGCTGACGGGTCGGGTTTGCATTGCGCGGCAGTTTTTGCAGGCCCAGACGGGCAGCGGCGCGCTCTTCATCGCTTCGTTTCACATCGCTGGCAATTGCCTTGAATTCCGCGTGTTTTTTCGCATATTTAGCGACTAGGTTGTCGCGCTTCAGCTCGCGCTGGATTAAAGCCATTTTAGCCACGGGCCACCTCAGTTCTTGAACGGGAAACGGAAGCCCGAGAGCAGTGCCTTGCACTCTTCATCGGTCTTGGCCGTTGTGGTGATGCTGATATTGAGACCGCGCAAGGCGTCTACCTTGTCGTATTCAATTTCAGGGAAAATGATCTGCTCTTTAACGCCAATGTTGTAATTGCCACGGCCATCAAACGCCCGACCGGAAATACCCCGGAAGTCACGAACCCGCGGCAACGCAACGGTGACAAAGCGATCAAGAAACTCATACATCTGGACACCGCGCAGCGTGACCATACAGCCGATTGCCTGATTCTCGCGAATCTTGAAGCCGGCGATGGCTTTTTTGGACATGGTGACCACCGGCTTCTGGCCCGCAATCTTGCTGAGGTCGCTGACAGCGTGATCCATGACCTTCTTGTCGGCGACAGCCTCACTGACACCCATGTTCAGGGTGATCTTTGTAAGGCGCGGCACCTGCATGGGAGACGCATAGCCAAACTTGGCCATTAACTCCGGCGCCAATTTTTCACGAAAATGTTGTTGCAAACGAGCCATGTCTATGCCACCTTGATTTCTTCGCCACTAGACTTGTAAACGCGAACGCGCTTACCGTCAGCCGCCAGCTTGATACCAACGCGATCAGCCTTACCGGTAGCAGCATTGAAAATGGCTACGTTGGACTGATGAATTGGCATGGACTTTTCCACAATGCCACCAACCGCACCTTTTAACGGGTTTGGCTTGGTATGCTTCTTGACCACATTGATGCCCTCGACGAGCACATAGGAGTCATCTTTGCGCATGGCAATCTTGCCGCGCTTACCCTTGTCGCGCCCGGTGAGCACGATGATGTCGTCGCCTTTGCGAATCTTGTTCATGGCGCGTCCTTACAAAACTTCAGGAGCCAAGGACACTATCTTCATGAACTTCTCGGTACGCAATTCACGCGTTACCGGGCCGAAGATACGGGTGCCGATGGGCTCTAACTTAGCATTCAGCAACACAGCTGCATTGCCATCGAATTTGACCAACGAGCCATCGCTACGACGGATACCCTTGGCCGTGCGAACAACTACTGCACTGTAAATCTCGCCTTTTTTGACGCGACCGCGTGGAGCAGCTTCTTTAATACTGACTTTGATGACGTCACCAACACTTGCATAACGACGCTTGGATCCGCCGAGCACTTTGATGCACAGAACGGACTTAGCGCCGGTATTGTCGGCAACTTCTAATCGAGATTCAACTTGGATCATTTCAATTATTCCCAACTTGCACTAGACACCCCAATCTACCGGCACTTGGCCTGGCGTCTTGCGGTTTTCTAGTCAGTCTTGGGCCTGTCGGCAGCGATATGAACCACTCACATCACGTTCGTTAGGCAGATACTTCATACTTTTTCAAGCGAAGCCGGCAATTATGCATCAAATTACCGGGGTCGTCAAAACTATTTTGAGTATTTTTCAGAGAGATCGCTCTGTGCGCCGGCACAGCCAAAGCTCCGGCATCGCCGCTGGCCGAGCATTGGACGCAAAAGTCGGTATCGGGCATTGGCGCGGGGTGGACCTCGGCCTTCAAGCCTTTGCCAGGTCTCGAAGCCCCGCTGGGGGGGACTCAGGGCTTTCGCGCCCTTGACCGAGCAAGCGTTTGAAGTAGTAAGTCAAGGAAAACATGGGCGCCGATGGGGCGCGGCACGCGCAACACCCACTTCCTGGGCGACGCCGCTCGACGAAGCGACGCATTCACTTCAGAGCTTGACATGTCATTGTGCTGCAACGGCATGGCCTGTTGCAGGGGTGGAGGGGGGCAGCCACCCGGGATCTTCTCCACGATGTGCTTTTTTTAAAAGATATTTGTGAATTATTTTTTTTTGCAGCATAATTCACCTGTATTGCCAAAAAAGGCTTTACAAGTTTGCGGTGTTTAGTCAGTTTCGCGTCTGCTTGAAGTCTTCATTCGTTTGTTGATTGCGTGGTAATAGCGGTTTTGGACTCCATCGCGTTTTGAGTTATTTTGAGGAGTCCTTTCATGGGCAACAAACTTTACGTGGGCAACCTGCCCTACACTTTCCGTGACGAAGACCTGCAGCAAGCATTTGCCGCACACGGCACCGTCACTAGCGCCAAGGTCATGATGGAACGTGACACCGGCCGTTCCAAGGGCTTCGGCTTCGTGGAAATGGGCAGCGACGCTGAGGCGCAAGCCGCTATTGCCGGCATGAACGGTCAACAATACGGCGGCCGCGGCCTTGTGGTGAATGAAGCCCGTCCGATGGAAGCCCGTCCCCCCCGCACTGGCGGCGGCGGTTTCGGTGGTGGCGCTGGCGGCGGTGGCGGCGGTTATGGCGGTGGCGCTGGCCGTAGTGGTGGTGGTGGCGGCGGTTACGGCGGTGGCGCTGGCGGCGGCGCTGGCCGTAGCGGCGGTGGTGGTGGTGGTGGTTACGGCGGTGGCCGTAGCAGCTACTAAGCACTGGGCTGGCATTAAGCTGGTCAAGAACTAAAGGGCCCTTGTGGCCCTTTTTTTATACACTGCAGCTCAACAACAGAAGTGCCTGGTCGAGCCGCCGCCAAGGTCTTACGGAACGCCCAATCTTTCGGCTGCCGGCAAATGACTCTGTGAATACGGATTCTTTAAGACATGAATTTGATAGCTTTCAGCGCTTATTTGGCCCGCGTTGGACTGATCCCTTTGACCTCATCATCGGACAGTCAGTCATATGGACCACCAACTGACAGGGGAGCAAGTCCAAACCGGATCTTGCTAACCGAATTCGTCACCCGGGGATGAAGATGACTTGGAAAGCCACCATCCAACGCGACTAGTTGGGCGGGCCTGGCAACAGCACTCCCTTGACGCGCCCTTTGAGGTCCATCAAACGTTTGATGTTGTCGAATTCCATCGAATCTGCAGTGAATCTGTCGTTTCCACGCAGCAACTCCACCGGCCTATCCGATACAAGACGCTCTGTGTCCATAAACGCGTGCAAGAACTCACCACGGAATTCCATGCGTGGTTGAGCTTGGGTCAAGCTGTCAGCCCGCGACTCGCGAACAACACGCGCTTCTCCAAAAAGCTGCACTTCAGTGGCATCGGCATTCATGACTGCGCGTCTTGCCGTCGCGGTCGTCAAGCCGCCCGTGTCGCCAAATGAGCGAATGCGAACGAGATCAATCTCCAACATATCCGAGTCCGGAAAATGGCGGGCATCGGCCCCGAAGACCTCGCTCTTCAGTTGTCCGGCCGCGTCAAAGGACTTGACCGAAAAATTCCGCATGAAGTAATCCGGCTCATGTCGCACTTGCGCTTCCTGTCCGCGCAACAGCAACAGCGGCGTGCTCCTGACCAGCAAGTAGGTACCCAAAGCCAACAATCCCATGAGAGTTATCGGCAGGTAAAGCGTCATCCGATCCCCCAATACGCGCAGTAGATTGATCATTGGAGATGCTCCTTGAGTATCTCCTCATATCGTCCATTGGCCGTTAACAACAGATCACAGAGCTCTCGCGCCGCCCCTTCGCCGCCTCTGGCGCCGGTGATGTAATGCGCGACCGTTTTGACCTCAACGTGCGCATTGCACGGCGCGCAGGCCAAGGCACAACGCTGCATGACAGAAAGATCCGGCCAGTCGTCCCCCATCGCAGCAGCTTGGTTCCAGGTCAATCCCAGGGCTTTGAGTGTTTGTTCAGCGGCCGGGCGTTTGTCTTCAGTTCCATAGTGAACATGCTCAATGCCTAAGGCGGCTAACCGCAGCCGCAAGGGTTTAGAGTCGCGCCCAGTGATCACTGCCGGGACAATTCCAACGCGTTGCAGCAGCTTGAGCCCATGCCCATCCAGCGTATTGAAGCGCTTGATGGTTTCACCTTGATCGGTGAAATACAGGCATCCATCAGTCAGGACACCATCCACATCAAAAAAAACGACACGAATACCCTGGGCGCGAAGCACCAACTCAGCTGAAAAATTCTTGGCAACAGTCACCATCAGATCACCTTCGCCCGCATCAAGTCATTGCTATTGAGTGCGCCGCAGAGCTTGCCCGACGCGTCCACCACCAGCACACTGGTGATACAGCGCAATTCCATCAATTCAGCAGCCTCGACCGCCAGAGCATCGCGGGGGATTGTGGCCGGGTTAGGGTGCATCACCTGGGCTGCGGTGGTGTTGCGTAAATCAATGCCTTGCTCGATTAAGCGACGTAAGTCCCCATCGGTGAAGATTCCCAGCACGTGCAACTGATCATCCACAACGGCAGCGGCGCCCAATCCCTTAACGCTCATCTCCCGCATCAAGGCGCTGAATTTTGCCTGCGGCCCGACCCAGGGGACGGCTTCGTCCGAGCGCATGACATCGCTCACGTGCGTGAGCAGCTTTCGGCCCAAGGCGCCACCAGGGTGAGAGCGGGCGAAGTCTTCAGCCTTGAACCCGCGTGCATCGAGCAGCGCGACCGCCAGCGCGTCACCGAGCGCGAGCTGCGCCGTCGTACTGGCGGTCGGTGTCAGATTCAAGGGACAGGCTTCCTTTTCAACGCCGCAGTCCAGAAATACATCGGCATGACGGGCCAAAGTGGAGTTGGCTTGGCCCGTCATGGCAATCAGAGGCGCACCCAAGCGCTTGAGCACCGGCAAAATCGCGGTCAACTCATCGGACTCACCACTGTTTGAGATGGCCAACACCAAATCCACCGATTTGATCATGCCAAGATCACCATGGCTCGCCTCCCCCGGGTGCACGAACAGGGAGGGTGTTCCGGTAGAGGCCAATGTTGCGGTGATCTTGCGACCAATATGCCCGCTCTTGCCCATGCCCATGACCACCACGCGGCCGCGCACCTCCAGCACCATGGCCACGGCACGGGCGAACGAGTCGCCCAGACTCTTCTTCAGGCCCAGCACGGCAGAAGCCTCAATATCCAGTGTCTCGCGGGCCAAGCGCAACGCCCGTTCCGCCTGGGGTGTCGTAAAACGTGTGTGTTGAAGTGTCATCTTCACATTTTATCGAGGCCCTGCCGCTTGTTAGTATGCGAAGGTGAACCCGCTTGATTTGACACTCCTTTATTTGCTCGCAGCCGTGCTGGGTGTCGTGGTCTGTCGCACTCTGAAACTGCCTCCCATGCTGGGCTATTTGGCCGTAGGGGTGGTCATTGGGCCCAACGCCCTGGCATTGGCAAAAAATGCCGATGGCGTACGCCATTTGGGGGAATTTGGCGTGGTTTTCCTGATGTTTGTCATTGGACTGGAGTTCAATTTACCCAAGCTGCGCGCGATGCGCAGCCATGTTTTCGGACTCGGTTTCTTCCAAGTTCTGCTGACTATGCTGGGCGCAACGGCGGGCATGATCGGTCTGGGCAAGATGGTGCCAACCCTTTGGAGCATGGGCTGGCAGACCGGGCTGGCGCTTTCAAGTGCCTTGGCTATGAGCAGCACGGCGATTGTGGTCAAGCTGATGACGGAGCGGCTCGAAATGGAGTCCGAGCATGGCAAACGGGTCATGGGCGTGCTGTTGTTCCAGGATCTGGCAGTGGTGCCACTGTTGGTGCTGATTCCGGCGTTGGGGGCCTCCGCCGAACAGCTCTTTGAAACGCTGGCTTACGCGAGCCTGAAGGCAACACTCCTGATTACGTTGCTGCTGGTCGGAGGCCCGCGGGTGATGCGCTTTTGGCTGACGCTTGTGGCGAGACGCAAGAGCGAAGAATTATTTGTTCTGAACCTCCTGCTCATAACGTTGGGATTGGCCTGGCTGACGGAACTTGCAGGTCTGAGTCTGGCGCTGGGGGCCTTCATAGCCGGCATGCTGATCTCGGAGACACAGTTCAAACAACAGGTGGAATCCGACATCCGACCCTTCCACGACGTCCTGCTGGGCCTGTTTTTCATCAGCATCGGGATGATGCTGGACTGGCGCCTGGTACTCGACCGTTGGCCGCTGGTCTTGCTGCTGGTCTTCGTCCCGGTCATCTTCAAGGCGGCGGTGGTGGGCCTGTTGGCGCGGGGCTTGGGTGCCACTACCGGTGTCTCGCTGCGCACCGGCTTGTATTTGGCACAAGCCGGTGAATTCGGATTTGTTTTGTTGACCCTCGCTCAATCCAATGCGCTAGTCCCACCCGCACTGCTCAATCCGATATTGGCCAGCATGGTGCTCTCCATGTTAGCGACGCCGTTCATCATCATGTACAGCAATCGAATCGTTTTGAAATGGGTCAGCAGCGAATGGCTGCAACAGTCTCTGCAAATGACTTCCATTGCGCGCAAGTCAATCAAGGCTAACCGGCATGTCATCATTTGCGGTTACGGTCGCTGCGGCCAGAATCTGGCACGCATGCTTGAGCAAGAAAATATACCGTACATCGCGCTCGACCTGGATCCCGACCGGGTGCGCCAAGCCGCCATCGCCGGGGACTCGGTGGTATTTGGGGACGCAACGCGACTGCAGGCCCTGATCGCCGCTGGACTCGCCCGGGCCAGCGCCGTCGTCATCACATACCTGGAGGTCCAGAGCGCCTTGAAGGTCCTGAACCATACACGGGACCACGCGCCGCAAGTACCCGTCATCGTACGAACGCAGGATGATCACGATCTGGAGACGCTGCGCAAGGCCGGTGCGACCGAAGTGGTGCCGGAGGCAATCGAAGGTTCGCTGATGTTGGCCAGTCATGCCTTGGCGTTGGTGGGTGTTCCGATGCGGCGGGTGATTCGCATCGTGCGTGATCAGCGCGATGCGCGATACAACCTGCTGCGCGGTTACTTTCACGGGGCCGACGACGACTCGGGCGATGAACTCAACCAAGATCGTCTCTCCACGCTGACGCTGCCGCTCGGCGCCAATATAGTAGGCAGATCGCTCAGCCAACTGGCTCCGCTGGCAGCGGGTGTTCGCATTGTCAGCTTGCGCCGAAGCGCAGGTCAGGTCAAGTTAGTCAACCAAGACTTGCTAATTGAAGAGGGCGACACCCTCGTGCTTTCAGGCAAGACCGAAATGTTGGCCTTGGTCGAGCAGAGATTACTCCAGGGTTGATTGCCCATTGCCGGAACCTGGGCACGTCCAAGGCACAATGTCGACTTAGCCCTCACACCATGTTCCATGCAAAACTTCAGTGTCAACCAATATCTTCGCGCGCACATCCGTACCGTTCCTGATTGGCCGGCGCCGGGCGTTCAGTTTCGCGATATCACACCACTTTTGCAGGATGCCAAGGTCTTTCGGGTTTTGATTGACGCCTTTGTCCACCGCTACATGGACCCCACGATGCGGCCCGATGTAGTTGCCGGCTTGGATGCACGCGGTTTTATTTTGGGTGCGGTGGTTGCTTATGAACTGAATGTGGGCTTCGTTCCGATTCGGAAAAAGGGCAAACTGCCATTCACAACGGTCGCGGAGACCTACGAATTGGAATACGGCAGCGCCACGGTTGAACTGCACACCGACGCCGTCAAACCGGGAGACCGCGTACTCCTGATTGACGATCTGATCGCCACCGGAGGCACCATGATGGCCGGCATGAAATTGCTTGAAAAACTGGGGGCTCAGGTGATCGAAGGGGCTGCCATTGTTGACTTGCCAGAGCTTGGAGGCTCCAACAAACTCCGAGCGACAGGTCTTGCGCTTTTCACGCTGGTTGACTTTGACGGGCAATGACAGCCCACTGCACAGTTAATTGAGGTCGCCGTACTGAGTAACGCCCAAAGGCGAAGCGCGTTCGTCCTGGTCTACCATTTGCGTGTCTTCGAATACGTCGGATGGCGCCGGGTTGCGCCGTCCGGACGTGACAATCTTGCCTGATGCTGACAAAGGCATCAGTGCGCTGGCACTTGCAAGCGCCCGTTTGAACGCGGCCACCTCATCTGGTTGCAGCGGCTGAAAACGGGGGATCTGTTGGTGTGCCATGTCGGAGCCTTGCGGCTCGCTGACGGCCCTCGAATCAGACGCCTGCCGGCCCAACGGAGACATGTGGACCGGTTGACCAGGCGGCGACGCCTCCAAAAGATGATCACTGACACGCCAATAAACCGCAGTGACCAAAATGTCGTGCCGCATCTTCGCCGACTGAACCATCAAGGCCTCGATTTTTCCCCGAAGCGCGGTGTCATCGGCCACCTTACCGGCCAGATCCATCATGACGAGATACTGGCGACCAGCCGCATCCAACGACAAGACCTTGAATTTGTAACTGGCTGCCAGAACCCCGGCGCTGATCATCGAGTCACGTACCACGCCATAAAGGAGTTGCCGCCGCTCAAGACGGGCTGATTTGCGATCTGGATGGTGGCTACTGGGCGCTGTAAACGTGGCGTCGCCTTGCACTAGTCTCACCCCCCCGTCCGATGAGCCCTCATTTGCCGGCTGCCTTTTGCTAAACCAATTGAATATAGACATATTTTCTTTCAACTTCGGGGCGGGAAACAAGTGTCCCCCAGTCATTCATCGAGCAGAGGTCAGCAAGCGGCTACACGCGGTCTCGTTGTGCTGCTGACCGAGATCAAGCACATTACTTACCGATACAGAATTGTGAGAATATCACTCCGAGAAGATCGTCAGATGAAAATTCACCGGTTATTTCGCTCAAAGCGTTTTGCGCCAGGCGCAACTCTTCAGCCAAGAGGTCAAGCGCCTGGGCTTGGGACGCCAGGTGGGCACTGGCGAGCGCCAAATGATCTGCCACTTGGTGCAAGGCTTGAACATGACGTTCCCGCGCCATGTAGACGCCTTCAGGCTTTGACTGCCAACCCGCCACCTCCAGTAGCCGATGGCGCAAAGTGTCAAGGCCTGCGCCGGTCTTGGCCGACAACATCAGGCCCGCCTCGCAGCTCACACCGCCTACGGCATCGCTCTTGTTCCAGATATCGACAACGGGCACCTTCATCGACAACTTCTCGCCTATAGCCCCCGCTATGGCTGCATCAGCTGCTATGTAATCTGAAGCATTTCGCCGCGTCAGGTCATGCAGGAACAAGACCGCGTCAGCCGTCTCAATCACATCCCAGGCACGCGCAACACCTATTTTTTCGATGACATCGTCGCTGTCGCGCAAGCCTGCAGTGTCAATCACATGCACCGGCACACCCTCTATCTGGATCGTCTGTTGCACTTTGTCTCGGGTAGTTCCAGCGATCGGCGTCACGATGGCCAGTTCAGCCCCGGCGAGCGCATTCAGCAGGGACGACTTGCCGACGTTGGGCTGCCCCGCGATCACGACCGTGATACCTTCGCGCAGCAAAGCGCCCTGGCTGGCTTTTTGAAGCACAGACCGCAAATTTTGCTGCAGCGTTGACAACTGACCTTGCGCATCTGACTGGCGTAGAAAGTCGATTTCTTCTTCCGGAAAATCCAGTGTCGCCTCCACCAGCATGCGCAGATGAGTCAATGCATCCCGCAAGAGATGAATTTCCTGAGAGAAAGCGCCCGACAAAGAGCGGCTGGCGCTGCGGGCCGCCGCTTCGGTACTGGCATCTATCAGGTCAGCGATGGCCTCAGCCTGGGCCAGGTCAATCTTACCGTTGAGGAAGGCGCGCTCTGAAAACTCACCCGGTAGCGCGGGTCGCAGCCGCGCGAGCCGGGGTCGTTGGCTGGCTACGTCTAGCTCTGTCTCCGCCTCCAGGCAGCGCGCCAGCAATAGCTGCAACACGACCGGCCCACCATGCGCCTGCAACTCGAGTACGTCTTCGCCAGTGAACGAGTGCGGCGCCGGGAAATAAAGCGCAATGCCCTGGTCAATCGGCAAGTGGTCGCGATCAAGAAACGGCAGATAAGTCGCCTCACGCGCCTTCAGTTGCCGCCCAAACAGCGCCTGCATCAAAGACCCAAGATGTGCTCCGCTGACACGTACGATGCCCACCGCACCCCGACCGGGGGCGGTGGCGATGGCAACAATCGGGTCTTGATGACGCGGCAATGACACGGCTGACTAGTGGCTACCGCACCGGGTCTGCGACAAAGACCCAAAGTGTCTCGTCACTTGAAACTGGGCAGATGGAACTTTGGCGGCACGCCCATGCGGGTGTTGATGAGCCACTGCTGCGCGATCGACAGCATGTTGTTGGTAATCCAGTAAAGCACCAAGCCTGCGGGGAAGAAGAAGAACATCACGCTGAAGGCCAGCGGCATGAACCACATCATCTTGGCCTGCATGGGATCCGGCGGCGCTGGATTCAGTGAAGTCTGCAGCACAGTCGTCAAGGTCATCACCAGCGGCAAAATGTAGAACGGATCAGGCGATGAAAGGTCGTGAATCCAAAGTATCCAGGGCGCGTTGCGCATCTCCACGCTGGCAAGCAGCACCCAGTACAGGGCAATGAACACCGGGATCTGGATCATGATCGGGAAACAGCCACCCATCGGGTTGACTTTTTCTTCGCGGTAGATGCGCATCATCTCCTGCTGCATTTGCTGCGGGTTGTCCTTCAGGCGCTCCCGCATTTCGGTGACCTTCGGATTCACAGCCTTCATCTTGGCCATGCTGGCGTAGGCCTTGGCATTGAGCCAGTAGAAGGCCGCTTTCAGCAACAAAACCAAGGCGACGATCGACCACCCCCAATTGCCGATGAAGCTCTCAATCGCATAGAGTAACCAGTACAGCGGTTTGGACAAGATGGTCAACCAGCCATAGTCCTTCACCAGCTCCAGCCCAGGCGTCAGCGACTCAAGCATCTTCTCTTCCTGCGGGCCAGTAAAAAATCTCGCCTCTACAGACTTGCTAGTACCAGGCGCAATGCTGTCCATGGGAGTGATCATGCCCACGGCATACAGATTGGTATCAACCTTGCGCAGGAACAGGTCGCGTTTGATGCCGTCGCCCAGCAACCAGGCACTGGCAAAGTAGTGCTGCACCATGGCTACGTAGCCGTTTTCAGCTGTCTTTTCAACATCGACCTTGTTGTTTTCGATGTCCTTGAAGACAACCTTCTGGTATTTTTTGGCCTCGGTATAGATCGCTGGGCCCGTGAAGGTGGAATAAAAAGAAGACTCGCCCAAGGGCTTGCTGCCGTCACGCACCAACTGCAGGTACAACTGCGGCGACACCGGATTTGCGCCAACGTTCAACACTTCGTGCTTGACCGCCACCGCGTAGGAGCCGCGGGTGAAGGTAAAGGTCTTTACCAGTTTGACGCCGCCGAGCTCCGGGGATTCGAAGCGGATAACCAGTTGATTGCTGCCTTCCTGCAGTGTGCGCTCGCCCGGCGCGACCACCATCACGGTCTTATGCGTCGGAAAATTGCCTCCCGCAGCACCGGCGATCAAACCAGTTTGAGCCAGGTAGGTCCGGTCTTTGCTGTCATCGAGCAGAACAAAGCTCTTTGTCTGATCGGCCTTGCCGGCAAACTTGAGGAACTCTGTTCGGACCAGCATCGCACCTTCGGTATCAAAGGTGATTTTGAGTACATCGGTCGTCACGACGATGCGCTCATGGGCTGCAGTCGGCGCGCCAGTCGTAGGGGTCAACTGGGCTGTAGCCCCCGTGATCTGGGCATTAGTAGCTACAGTATTTGAACTAGGAACGCCCGTTGGCGCACTCGATGCAGGTACTGGAGAACTGGCAGTTGCCGCCGTATTGGCCGCGCTAGGGAAGAACGTGGCTTTGTTACCGTTAAAAACCTGCCACTGATCCCACAGCAAAACCATGGAAAAGCCAAAAATCACCCACAAAATGGTGCGGCGAATATCATTCATGAAGACTTCTTTTCAGAGGAAGGGTGAATCAATTGGGTAAACAACTGGGAGTTGAACCTGGGTCTGTCACTCGGGATCGGATCAGATCCGCCCGCGCACCAGGGGTGACAACGCGCGAGTCGCATCAGCGTCAAATAACTACCCGCTGCCGCGCCATGCGCTTGCAGGGCCTGCAAGGAATAGGAAGAACAAGTCGGCTCAAATCGGCAGGACGAACCCAGCCACGGGCTTAGCAGCAAGCGGTAGCCTTTGACCAAACCGATCAGCATCGTCTTCATCATGAGGCACTGTCCTTCAAAGCAAGGCCGTGCGATGTCGCTTTGGCGCGTGCAAACAGTTGCTGCAACTCCTGTCGGACCGCCTTCTTGAGCGCCTCGGACGTGGCGCTGACGAACTGATTAGGGTCAAATGCGGCGCGTAAACGCACGACGTGGGCAGCCACAGGAAGCATTGCTTCAAAGTCGGGGCTCACGCTGTAGATCTGCCGCTTGATAGCATTGCGCGTGACCGCCCGTTTCGCCCAGCGTTTTGCCACAATAGCCCCCAGCCACACGTCGCTCAAAGCGAAAAGGACTGGATTGGATGTCATTGCCGACAGCACGGTCTCATTGCTGCGGACGGGGCCATCCAGCGCGACGCGGTGCAAAGCGAAGTGCGCCGTCCGGGCCACCGTGCTGCCAGCCAGCACAGCCTGAAACTGACTTCGCGTCTTCAGTCTCTGCAATTTCAATCGGCGCCAGAACAGCGAATCAAAGTGACAGACGATGCGAGCAGCCAGACTTAGACCGCCAGGCGCTTGCGCCCTTTGGCGCGGCGCGCGTTGATCACGGCGCGGCCGCCACGGGTTTTCATGCGAACCAGAAAACCGTGAGTACGGGCGCGGCGAATCTTGGAGGGTTGGTAAGTGCGTTTCATTTTGAAAATCCTAAAGGGCTCAATGACGGCCCGCAAATTTTTCAAAAAATGACTGGGCCGCTGTCTTAACTCCCCCAATACGTTCAGAGGAACCGGTGATTATCGCAAACTTTCCAGACCTCGGCAAACTCGCTTTCGAATGCAGGGTCTGCGACGCTCAATACTGGTGCTGCCAATCGCCTCCTGCGGCTTGTGGATAAATGCTTGATAAATTACAATCTGCAGTTCCGCGAACCCATAACTATCCACAGAAATCGATCACAAATGACAGAGGGACAATACGCCAGCCAACCCGAGTTCAATGGCACTGGTGATGGGCAGAGCTTGTGGCAAACTTGTGTGGATCAATTGGCCCAGGAACTCCCTGAACAGCAATTCAATACCTGGATCAAGCCGCTCTCGGCACAGGTCGCAGGCGATCTATCCGTCATCACCATTTTTGTGGCCAACCGGTTCAAGCTGGACTGGATCAGGGCTCAATACAGCAAACGAATTACCGCTCTCCTGGAGATGCTTTCAGGTCAGGTCATCCGCATGGAGTTAGCGCTCGCTCCTCGGGAAGTTGTTGCCAGAGCGCAATCCACCCAGCGGTCGGTGGAACCCGTTGCGATGGAGGGTGCGCCCGAACTGGGCGATGACCGCAGCCCGGGCAACCTCAAGAACCGACTCAATTCGGCCCTGACCTTTGACACCTTGGTAGAGGGGACAGCCAACCGCATGGCACGTGCCGCTGCCATGCACGTAGCGGGCATGCCGGGGCACCTGTACAACCCGCTTTTCATCTACGGCGGCGTCGGTCTGGGCAAGACCCATTTGATGCACGCTGTTGGCAATCGTCTGCTCGCTGACCAACCCGGCGCCAAAGTTCTCTACATCCATGCCGAGCAGTTTGTATCGGATGTGGTTAAGGCCTATCAGCGCAAGACTTTTGACGAATTCAAAGAGCGCTATCACTCGCTGGATCTATTGCTGATTGATGACGTCCAATTCTTTGCCAACAAGGAACGCACACAAGAAGAGTTTTTCAACGCCTTTGAGGCTCTGCTGGCCAAAAAGTCGCACATCGTGATGACGAGCGACACCTATCCCAAGGGCTTGACTGACATTCACGAGCGCCTGGTGTCCCGTTTCGACTCCGGGCTGACGGTCGCGATCGAACCGCCCGAGCTGGAAATGCGGGTCGCCATTCTGATCAACAAGGCGCGGGTTGAAGGCATTGTGATGCCAGAAGAGGTCGCCTTTTTTGTGGCTAAGAACGTGCGCTCCAACGTGCGCGAACTCGAAGGTGCGTTGCGCAAAATTCTGGCCTATTCCCGCTTCAACCAGAAAGAAATCTCGATCTTGCTGGCGCGCGAGGCATTGCGCGACCTGCTTTCCATCCAGAACCGCCAGATTTCGGTCGAAAACATCCAGAAGACAGTGGCCGATTACTACAAGATAAAGATCGCAGACATGTACTCCAAGAAGCGACCAGCAAGCATTGCCCGGCCGCGTCAGATTGCCATGTACCTGGCCAAAGAGCTGACACAAAAGAGTCTGCCCGAGATTGGCGAGCTGTTTGGCGGACGCGACCACACCACGGTCTTGCATGCCGTGCGAAAGATCGGCGGTGAGCGCCAGCAAATGACCGAGTTGAACCAACAACTTCATGTGCTGGAGCAGACGCTCAAGGGCTAATTGAGTAGATAAACAGGGGAGAATGGTGGAGCCAAATGGTTTGGCTCGACTGATTCGTTATTGATTTGAATTGCAGAAATTAAAAGAGGTTGACATGATCGTTTTGAAGGCCACCCAAGACAAAGTTCTATCGGTTTTGCAGTCGGTAGCAGGCATCGTCGAGCGTCGACACACCTTGCCGATCCTGGCCAATGTGTTGATTCGTAAAACCGGTTCTTCGCTGCAGGTCACCACCAGCGATCTTGAAATCCAGATTCGCACCACGGCAGAGCTCGACGGCGACACGGGCGACTTCACCACCACCGTGGGCGCGCGCAAGTTGATTGATATCTTGCGCACGATGCCCGCGGATCAAACCGTGTCGCTGGAGTCGAGCGCCTCCAAGCTCATTCTCAAAGGGGGAAAGAGCCGGTTCACCCTGCAAACCATGGCGGCCGAAGACTTCCCGCTGGTCCAGGAAGCCGCTAGCTTCGGCCCGGTGTTCAGTGTGCCGCAAAAAACGCTGAAAGACCTGCTCAGCCAGGTGTCATTTGCCATGGCGGTGCACGACATTCGCTATTACTTGAACGGCATCCTGTTCGTCGCAGAAGGCAGTCAACTCAGCCTGGTGGCGACCGACGGTCACCGCCTGGCCTTTGCGTCCGCCACGCTGGATGTGGAAGTGCCCAAACAAGAAGTGATCCTGCCGCGCAAAACAGTGATTGAGTTGCAGCGTTTGCTGTCCGATACGCAAGGCGCCATCGAGATGCAGTTTGCCAACAACCAGGCCAAATTCAGCTTTGATGGCATGGAGTTTGTCACCAAGCTGGTCGAAGGCAAGTTCCCCGACTACAACCGTGTCATTCCCAAAAATCACCATAACAGCATCACCCTGGGCCGTAGCGCCTTGTTGGCGACCTTGCAGCGCACCGCCATCCTGACCAGTGAAAAATTCAAGGGGGTTCGCCTGAACATTGACCCCGGCACGCTGCGGGTCGCATCCAACAACGCCGAGCAGGAAGAGGCGGTGGACGAGCTCGACATTGACTACGGCGGCGACAGCATCGAGATCGGGTTCAACGTGACCTATCTCATTGACGCGTTGGCCAATATGAGCCAGGACATGGTGCGGTTGGAGCTATCCGACGGCAACAGCTCGGCTCTGTTCACGATTCCGGACAACGCCACGTTCAAATACGTGGTGATGCCGATGCGCATTTAACGCAGCAAGATTTGCAGCAATTCAAAGCTCAAACCCACGATGGGCAAGAAACCATAGTGGGCTCAGGCCTTCAAGAATTTGAGAGATCCCTAAAGAAGTTAGCCATGACAGAAGAAAACACGCCAGTTCAGCCCACCGAAAATGATTTGAGTGCCGTTCACACCGGTGAAGGCGCCAGCGACAGTTCCAACTTCCAGCCCACCATTGACGCCCACCAGATCGGTGCCTCCGAGGCCTATGGCGAAGGCTCGATCCAGATCCTGGAAGGGCTCGAAGCAGTGCGCAAGCGCCCCGGCATGTACATCGGCGACACCTCGGATGGCACCGGTTTGCACCACCTGGTGTTCGAAGTGGTGGACAACTCGATTGATGAGTCGCTGGCCGGCCACTGCGACGACATTCTGGTCACGATCCATTCCGACAACTCGGTGTCGGTGGTCGACAACGGGCGCGGCATTCCCACCGGCGTCAAGATGGACGACAAGCACGAGCCCAAGCGCAGTGCCGCCGAGATCGCCCTGACCGAATTGCATGCTGGCGGCAAGTTCAACCAGAACAGCTACAAGGTTTCGGGCGGGTTGCACGGCGTGGGTGTGTCTTGCGTGAACGGCCTATCGAAATGGCTGCGGCTCACGGTGCGGCGCGAAGGCCAGGCGCATTTCATGGAGTTTCGCCAGGGCGTGCCGCAAGACCGCGAGATCGCCATGCGCAACGGCGTCGAGACCTCGCCGATGAAGATCACGGGCGAGACCGAAAAGCGCGGCACCGAGGTCCACTTCCTGCCCGACCTCGAGATCTTCTCGAACATTGACTTCCACTACGACATCCTGAGCAAGCGCCTGCGCGAGCTGAGCTTCCTGAACAACGGTGTGCGCATCCGCCTCGTCGACGAGCGCAACAAC
>JBBQQX010000075.1:0-17755 GCA_038215405.1 Burkholderiales bacterium | reverse complement strand
CGCCTGAAGCTCGCGCGACAGGTCATCGATCTTTTTCATCAAGTCGGCATCCGCCGCACTGGCCACCAGCGGCAGCCAAAGGGTGGCCAACAATGTCACGAGCACTTTTTTCTTAAACGTGTTGTTCACGAAATTCTCCAGAAGGTTGCGAAAGTTGAAAACGGTTTGTCGGCGTTAGTGCCGTTTGCCCGGCGTGGGCTCTTCATCCGGGCCAAGATCCTCCCACCCGGTGATCATGGCCTTGACCTGCGAGGTGAGGTTGTGGCCGGTGGTGGCCAGGTACAGGTGCGAGATCAGGAACGCCAGCATCAGGAAGGCGCCCAGCGTATGCACCGTGGCGACCCACTGCAGTTGCAGGCTGGTCAGGCCCCAAGCCGCCCAGCTCGAGTAGAACAGGTAGAGCCAGCCGGAGATCCAGATCATGGGGCTGAGCAGAGTCAGCACCGCCAGATAGGTCAGCCGTTGCAGCGGGTTGTGCTTGTTGCTCACGCTCGGGCGGAACGGATGCGGTTCATCCTTGAAAATGCCCGAGGAATAGTAGTTGGCCACGGCCACGATGTTTTGTGTCGTCGGGATGTAATGGCGCCACTCGCCGCTCATGATGTGCCAGAAAATCGCAAAGATCCACAGGCCGACCAGGGTCCAGGCGGCGATAGTATGGTAGTCCACCGCTTTCCCGAAGCCGAAGATGGAATACGTGCCGTGCACCTCGAAGCCGGTTAGCAGCATGAAGATGATCAGTGCCGCCTGGCACCAGTGCCAGAAACGCTCAAAGGGTTTGAAAAGATAGACGCGTGACATGAAGGTTCTCCTGATTAACGATTGCGTTTGTTCGCGACGATGCGGATCAGGCCGTGGCCCAGCACACCGAGCAAGATCAGGGCGGCAACGAGCCAGCCACCGATTTCAAGCCAGCGGGCGTGGTCACGGGTGCGACCCGGCATGTAGACGCCGTCGATCTTGTCAAGCCGACCCTTGCTGGCATGGCATTCCACGCAGCCCAGCGCTTTTTCCTTGGGCGCCACCATGTGGGTGGTGGGCCACATGCTCTGGGTTTCGATGAAGTCGACCTTGCCGGAGAACTTGACGCCGCCTTTGGCCATGCCTTCGGTGACTGCCTTCTCCCAGTTCAGGTTTTTCCAGTAGGCGGTGCCGTCGTTGCCCGCGAGGTGGGTGATGACCAGCGTCTTGTTTACCGGGTCATACTGCTGCTTGCCGGTGAACAACTTGATCGGCCAGATCATCGACTTGCCGTCGGTGGCGCTACCTTCATAGTTGTTGATCTTGATGGGTTGGTTGGCCTTTTCAAGCTTGTCGGTGCTCAAGGTGTAGCGGTTGACGCCGTTCATCCAGATGTACTGGGGCTTGACGTTCTCGGCCCACTTGAAATCACCCTTGATGGTCATGTAGGTGTCATAGTCGTTCTCGTCGCGCAAGGTCTGGAACTTGCCGTCCGCCCCGCGTTTGCCGGCGGTGGACCAGTCCCAGCTCATCTTGGTGGGAACACCGCCGCGGGCAAAGGCCGGAATGTGGCAAGTCTGGCAGGCGATCTTGGCCGTGTGCTCATTGAGCCTGACGACTTTGTGCGGCGCTTGTCCGTGGCATTCCTGGCAAGTGACGGCCTTCGTTTTGTCAGCCTCGCCGCGGATGTGGGCAGGTGCTTTGTCCTTGGCGGTGGGCGCGTAGCGGCTGCCCGAAACCTCGTGACCGTCGGTCTTGTGGCAGGTGGTGCAGCTGAAGTTCAGACCCTTGGCGTCCATGTGCACGTCAAGCTCTTTGCCCGGCATACCCAGCGAGCTGTCAAGGTCACCGTGTTTGACGCCATCACCGCCGCCGCCCTTGAAGTGGCAACCGCCGCAGGTGTTGCGGGTGGTCTTGCCGATCTTCTGGGCAATTTCCTTGAGGTTGGTCCCCGCAATGATCTTGCCTGAACCTGGCGGGAATTCGGTGTCCTTGGCCACGGGTGCGCCGCCAAAGCCACCCGGCTTGGTGTACTTCTGTGTACTGTCGTGGCAGACCAGGCAGTCGACGTTCTCCTGCGAGTTGAAATCGAACTTGTCGTCCACCATGCCCATGCCGATGTGGCAACTGGCGCAGGCGGCCTCGTTCGAACGAACCGAGGTGCAGAAGTTGTTGATGACGTTTTTCTTGCCCAGCAGTTGGCCGGTTGCAGGGTCTTTGTATTCCCACTTCCAGTGGGTGGTCTTGTGGATCTGCTTGGACGCCTCGGTGTGGCAGCTCAGGCAGGCCCTGGTGACCTCTTGGCCCGAGGCAAAGTCCTGATCCAGCGCCTTGAATTTGCTGTGGTCGGCCGTGGTGTTCGTCCAACCCTGGGCGTGATCCCCAGGTTTGGCGGCTTTCTGCGCCGCTTCAGTGACCGCCGGGGCCGCAGGCGCCGCCGCAGGCGCTGCCGCAGTAAAAAAGATGGCTGCTATGGCGGCAACCAGTAGATATCGACTACGCATCAAGAACTCCTACTTTACAAGCGGTAGTGCCCAGCTGCGATGGCGAACTGGCAACACTATTAGGGTTAATACTAATTATTAAGCCTGCGTAAAGTTTTGATGTGGATCAATGTATCTGTATGTGCTTATGGATGTGCGCGCCTATTTACTGACTCGGCTATCTGTTAGCCACCATGAACTGCGTCAGCTGGAAAAAAATGAAGTGTGCAACTCCCGCCAGCAGACAGGCGGCGGGGACCCAAGCTGCCGCCAGGCGGCGATGGGCGATGGCGATCAGGCCGGCTTGAAGTGGCCTTCAGTCTCGATCTTGGTGCAGACCGCGCGGCAGAGCGCCGGTATGCGCTCATCAATGATGCGGTAATAGATTTGCACGCCGTCGCGGCGTTTGCCCAGCACGCCATTCCTGTACAGCGTGTTCAGGTGTTGCGACATGTTGGGCTGGGTGGTGCCGATTTTGCTGAGCAGGTAGCTCACATTTTTTTCGCCGTCGCACAGACAGCTGATGATCTTCAGGCGCATCGGCGCCGACATGACCCGAAACAACTCGGCTGCCAGCTCAAACACCTCGTCGGGTCGATCCAGATCGGAGGGAATTGCTTGTTCTTTAGGTTTTATCATGGGTGCGCGGAAAGGATGATTTCTTCGTTCGATTCATTTAAATATACGCTGATTGTGCAATAGCGTCCCCCGCAATAACCCCATGGCGTGCCCCGAAAGCACACGGGCTGCCAACGCCAGGCACCTTACAAGCTGGTCACAAAGTCAGTTGGCTCGGGACGCAGGCGCGGCGCTTTACGTTTGGACGCCGTGCCCACGTTGATGAAACACACCGCTTCTTCGCCCTCCTGCAGTTGAAACAAACGGCGCATAGGCGATGAAGCCATGGCCTGGCCGCTGGTCAGGCCGGCACCAAACGCCATGCTGTGTGCGCTGAGCAACATGTTTTGTACAGCGCAGCCCACCGAGACCATGCGCTCGAGCATTGGAATATCAGGCTCACGCGGCCCCAGGCAGGCCACCACCAGCATCAGCAAGGGCGCACGGTGTGCTTTTTCGCGCGCCGACGCGATTTGCTCGGCGGTGGCACTGGCATCGCGCTCCCGCAAAGCCTGGGCAAAGACTTCCGCCAGATCGGCGCGCTTGTTCGCCGGCACCAGCACAAAGCGCCAAGGCCGCAGTTCGCCGTGGTCGGGCGCGCAAGCGGCGGCACGAAACAATTGATCGACTTGTGCCGCCGAAGGGCCGGGTTCACTCAGGCGCCGGGGCAGGATGTTTTGCCGGGAGCTGATGAGCGCCTCGGCGAAGGTGACTTCTTGCGTCAAACCCAGCTTGGCACCATCGGGGGGTTCATCCGGCGCCACGGCAGCCGCAGACCGGGCTAAACGCGTGGCAGCGTTCGCCAGTACAAAGGCGGCTATCGACGCCGCATCCGCCAGGTCGAGTTGCGCCAGACCCGCCGGTACGCTTGCCGGCAAGGGCGCATCGCTGGCAATCGCCACAATGCCCGGCCAGTCAGGCGCCAAGGTGGGCTTACCAACCGACGCGCGCCAGACCTCGAGCTTTGGAAAATCGCCGTGCTTGAAGCCTTCAATCAAGACCAGGTCACAGTGCTGCAGCCGGTCCAGCAAATAGTCCAGCGAGGGCTCGGGCGCCCCGCGCAGCTCGTGCATCAAGGCCCAGCGGTCATTGCCCAGCAGCAGCACTTCTTTGCAGCCCGATTCACGCAGGCGGTAGGAGTCTTTGCCGGGCCGGTCGATGTCGATATTCTTGTGGCTGTGCTTGATCAGCGACACGACCAATCCACGCCCGGCCAAGGCCGGTGCCAGTCGCTCCAGCAGCGTCGTCTTGCCCATGCCGGAATACCCGGCGATGCCAAAAATCTTCATGGGCTAGTGAACGGTCGGTGTTCTCGATTCCAGTTGCACGAAACGCTCAGTGAACTCGGCCAGTTCACGGTAGAACGCGGTCTCGGCGCCGGCCTTGACCGCTGCGGCAAAGGGCACAATCCAGGCACCGAGATGCTCGCCAAGAAAGCGCCGTTGCAGCAATTCCGTCAGCGTTAAATCATCCATGTTGCCGGCTTGGCTGGCCTTGTTCTTGTTGAAGATGAGCAGGTACAAAAATTCCAGTTCCACCGCCACATGGTCAGGCAACTCCCCGAATGCCTCATCAATCTCAAACCCGCCCGCGCTGTACAAGTCAAGCACCGCCAAAGGCGGGTTGTCCTCCACAGGCGCCGGCGCACTCAACCAGGACGAACCATAAGGACTGGCGAGCATCTGCAAGGGCCCGAGAAAGAGCCGGGTGTAGTCCACCAAAAGCGTCTGCAGGTCTTGTGCCGCAAACGCCAGACCCAGCTTGCGCGCATGCCCGGCCAGATCCTGGTCAATGCGCTCAGCGGCCACCAACATGGAGTCGAACAAGTGTTCCTCGGAAAACTCCGGTGCAGGCTCGTAAAAACAGGCTGAGAGAAAGCGGCACAAGTCCGCACGCGCGCTGGCTTCATCGGGGGCATAGTCGGACATCGTTTCTCCTTGAATAAATAAAAAGAGGCCGGTCAACCCGGCCCCTGGGGCATCTGACGCCGAGCTAATTAAGCGCGTGGGCTGTACTTGCCAATGTAATGCACATTGGGCTTGGTGCCCTTGTCTTCCTGAAGGCGGAACGATTTTTCCTTCTTCAGGATTTGCGAAATCTGGCTATTTGGGTCGTCCTGGTCGCCAAAGATGCGCGCTTGCGCCGGGCAGACTTCCACGCAGGCGGGCTGCAGGCCATTGAGCACGCGGTGGTAGCAGAAGGTGCATTTCTCGACCACGTCGTCCTGACGCACTGGCTGCAGGTCGCCGCCCTTCCACTGATTCAGCATCGGTGGCACGGTGCCTGCCAGCGCTGCCACTTCGGCGCCCGAAGCCGTGCAGCCGGGAATGGCGGAGCTCTTGTCGGCCCAACGCGGCTGGGTGTTTTCATCCATGGCGTTAAAGCTGATGACACTGTAGCTGCCGCCATCCAGGCTGCTCGCATCCAGCTTCTCGTGGCTGTAGGGGCAGTTTTTCTGGCATTCACGGCAACCGACACACAGCGCCGGATCATGCAACGTAATGCCCTCGGGCGTTTTGTAGAGCGCCTTGTAAGGGTTTCCCTTGCCCGCCTTTTCCGGATTGCCCGGGCAAAGCTTGACGCAAGGCGCATCGGTGCAGTGGTTGCAGAGCACCGGCATCACGCTGTGCGTGGTGTTGGGAAACACGCCGTCGGTGTGCATGATGAAGTCGGCCCAGTTGAAGCTCTGGCCTTCAGCGCGGTCCCGGGTGTTGTTTTCGGTCTTGCAGGCAAAGGCACAGGCGCCACAGCCGTTGCATTTTGAGAGGTCGATGACCATTCCAAGTCTTGACATGATTTGCTCCTAAGTTGTTGGTCGGCGATCAGGCCTTTTGAATCCGCACGCCGGTGAAGCCGCCGTTGCGGGCGGTCGCGCCGCTCAGCCGGTCATAGTCATCAACCAGGATTTCGTTGTTGTTGCCACCGCGAGGAACGCCCTTGGCAAAGTCTTTGGCTGCCACCCGTCCGTAAGCCCAGTGCCCTTGGCCGTAGCACTTGGCCACCGTACCGGGGCGCACACCTTCCCACAGTTTGAGCTGGCAACTGATCGTTCCAATCATTGACGTGATGGTCACGTTGTCGCCGTTCTTCAGCCCCAGTTTGGCGCCGTCGAGCGGGTTCATCTTGACCACATCGCCCCAGGACACATCACCCGGGTCCACCTTCTTGAACTCCTGATACCAGGGCAGATTCTGTGAACGCCCCTCGCGGTTCAAGCGAGACTTGTAGTCAACAAAGGTGAACGGAAAGTCGGCCAGGCTACCGTGACGCTTAACCGTCTCGTAATGCGGCACAAAAGCCACCTCACCGCGCGCCATATAGCCGCTCACGCTCAAGATGTCGTCAACCGTGGTTTCGTACTTCTTGGCGTGCTCCAGCAGACCCTTCTTGAGCGACTCACTGTAGAACTCGAACTTCTTGGTCGGCGTGTTGAACTTGCCGCCCCAGCCCTTTTTGAGGGTGTATCTAGGGCCGCTGAACATGCCCTTCTTCTTGAAGTCAGCCCAGCCTGCGATGGGCGTGTCACCTTTGAGAGGCTCTTTGGCCATCCACAGCGGTGCGCTGGTCATCTTGGCAGCAATCTCGCTGAACTCCAGCGCCGTGGTGGGCGCCTTGCCGGTTTCCGGGTCTTTGAATTCTTTGGCGTAGTAGTCAAACAGATTGGCGAAACCTTTGGTCTTGAGCTTTTCGGCCAGCAACCACATCACTTCGGTCTCTTCTTGCTTGACATCCCACAGGCGCTTGATGGCACCTTGCTGGATGGACGCGTAGGCATAACCGTTGCCCATGTTGGTAACGATGGACCAGCCCTCGGCCGAGTTGTAGGTGGAGGGCAGCACGATGTCGGCAAACATCGTCATCTCGGAAGCGTTGGGCACCATGTGCACGAAGAACGGCACTGCAGCCAGCGCTTTCTCCCAGCGCTGGGTGCCGGTTGCGGAGAAGGCGAAGTTTGACCAGGACGAAATGAAAACCTTCACCGCACCCGGGTCCTTGAGCATGCCGTTGGCCACGTTGTTGGTGACCACACCGCTACCCGGTTTGGCGCCCATCATGGCGGGCATATCCTTGGCACCACGGCCGTCTAGCTTCTTGCCGTGACCTTTTTCCTTGGCCAGTTCGTCCACATATTTATCAAAGCTGGGAAACTTGGCCAACGGCACGCTGCCGCTTTGCCAGACACCACCTTCAGCGTCGATCGAGCCCAGCAAACCATTGAGCGCATGCACCGCCATCGCGCTGTAGGTGCCGCGCGGCTGCATGGCAGCACCGGGCCCCATCCAGACGGTCACTTTTGGCGCCGCCTTGGCCATGGCACGGGCGACACGCACAATCTGCGCGGAAGGAATCAGTGATTCCTGCTCACCCCAGGCGGGTGTGCGATCCTTGAGTTCCAGGTTCCACCACTTCACCAAACCATGGGTTTCCTTTTCAGCAAAGGCGATTTCGTCCACAACCTTACCGGCCTGGAACAGGTTCTTGCCGTCCTTGAATTCACCCACGAATTCGCGGTTCCACAGGCCCTCGGTCAGGATCACGTGGGCAATCGCACCCGCCAGCGCGCCGTCGGTACCCGGTTTGATAGGCAGCCACTCATGCGCCTTGGCGGCAATGTTGGACAAGCGGGGGTCAACCGCAATCACAGTACCGCGCTTGACGATATCGGGGAAGCGGTTCATGGTGTTGGGCACCATGCGGTTCGAGGCCAATGGGTCGCAGCCCCAAGCCACCAGGCAGTTGGTCTTTTCAAGGTCGTAGTCACGGTAGCCGAAGAATCCCTGGGTCAGGCCAGGACCCATTTTTTCGGCCTCAGCGCAAAGGGCGCTGTGCGAAAAATATTGACCGGTTCCCCACACTTTGGGTAGCGTGCCGTAGAGCAACTCCGTCGAGGTGGGCGAATAACGACCGCGCATGTACATGAGCTTGTCTGGCTCACCGGCCTGGCGAAGCGCCATCATCTTGTCCGCCACGGTGTTAAGCGCTTCGTCCCAGCTGATCGGCACAAACTTCGGATCAATGCCACGTCCCTTGAGTGGGTTGGTGCGTTTCATCGGTGTCTTGATGCGGTCCGGGTCATACATCTGCTGCGGAATCAAGTGGCCACGCGGGCAGCAATAGCCATGGTTTGTCTTGGACAGCGGGTTGCCGCGCACACGGGTGGCACGCCCCCCCTGCACAAATATCTGGATGGCGCACCACTGGGTGCAGCCCTGACAAGTGCTGGCAACCCAGTCGCCCACGGCGGGGCTGCAGGGCTTGGCTTTGCGCGGGATCAGCGCGCTGTGGATGGGCGCCGCTGCCATGCCTGCGCAGCCGGTGATCAGCGACCCGGCAGAGATGCCTGATGCCATGATGAATATTCGTCTTGTCAGCTTCATGAGTTGCTCCTGATTTGAGGTTCGATGACGTTGTGCGCAAACTTCGTGCCACAGATCAGAAGCGTCAATGAGGGTGCCGCCCAGCCGCATCGAAGCAGATCACGCAAGCCCGCGATTTCAAAGGAGAAATGCCTGGGGACACGTTCTCGCAACGTCTCAGCCCGTCCCCTGTTTTTGACTCATTCCCTGCTGGCGTCCTGGTTACCTATTGGTAACAGGCAAAAGGCGCATTGGTCACGACGCTGCCAGGCAGACTCCGAAGCGGGCGCAGCATAAATCCTGATTGCTAAAATTCACGGCGTATTGAGTCACCTGACGCCAGATGATCAGCACTCGCCGAAGGTTATCAAACACGACGTTACCGTCTGGTAACAGAAATGCCCCTAAGCTGGTCAGCGTTACCCTCTGGTAACAAGGAAACAGCATGCCGAAATTTGTTAAATTCTTGCTCGTCGCCCTTTGGCTTGGCGTAGCGTGCTTGGGTGCGCAGGCCGTCACTGACCCGCGGACCATCCGCTTCGCCATGACCCCGGCCTTCTTGCACGACCAGCACGCCCTGCTGGCTGAATGGCGTGGCTATCTGGAATCCCGTTTGAAACGCCCGGTTGAGTTCATTCAGCGCGACCGCTACCGCGAGACCATGGACTTGCTGCAACAGCAAAGAGTCGAGTTCGCGTGGCTCTGTGATTACCCTTATGTGATGCTCAAAAGCGAGGTTCGCCTGCTGGCGGTGGCACTGAACGAGGGGCAACCGACCTACCGCTCCTACCTGATCGTCCCGGCGCGAGACACCCGCACGACCAGCGTCGGCGATCTCAAAGGTGGCATTTTTGCCTACGCGGACCCCTACTCGAACACCGGCTATCTGGTACCACGTTTTGAGATCAAGCGCAGCGGTGCGAACCCCGCGACGTTTTTCAGTCGCACATTTTTCACCTGGTCGCACCGCAAAGCCATTGACGCCGTGGCGGCCGGACTGGCCCAAGGCGCCGCGGTGGACAGCTATGTGTGGGATGTGTTGAACAAGGTTCGCCCGGACATCACCGCCAAAACCCGCATTGCCTGGAGGTCGCAAGACTATGGTTTTCCCCCGCTGGTGGCCCACAACAAGGTGTCTGAGCCTGATTTCATCCACATGCAGAAGGTCTTGATGGGTATGAAAGACGACGCCCAGGGCCGGGCCCTTTTGACCCGCCTCAAGCTCGATGGCTTCATCGTGGGATCGCCCAAGCTCTACGACAGCGTCTCCGAGATGATGCGCCTGTTTGACGAGCGCTGATGCGGCTCTTTCACCTCAGTTTGCGCTTCAAGCTGCCGCTTTGGGGCGGCGGCCTGATCGTGGCGACCGCGCTTGCACTGTCAACGTCTTTCATCGTGCAGGCGTGGGACAGCCTCAATGAAGACCTGCTGAAAAGCGCGCAGGACCTGGGGCGCAGCATGGCGCATTCACTGTTCCCCCTGCTCCTGCACGACAACGTGTGGGGGGCTTTTGAGGCCGTGTCACTGCCCTTTGCCGCCAACCCCGGCACGGCGCCGACCGAGGGCCTGATCGTGCTCGACAGTGCGCGCCGGGTTTATGTGTCTTCCCACCCCGAAGCGCACCCGGTACTCAGCCCGCTGGCCTCTTTGGACGCCGACTTTGCAGCGCTCGATCGCGTGCTGCCCATGGCCCCGGACGCGGCTATTTTTGTGCACGACGCAAGCAGCGCCCAGCGCATTGACGTGGCCGTGCCGATCAGCAATGACGGCGTGCGACTGGGCACCTTGATCGTGTCTTACAACAAGTCCCGGCTGTGGCAACGTTTTGAGCTGACGCTGAGTCGCTCGCTGTGGATCACCCTGCTGGTGTTGGGCGTGCTGCTGCCCATTACCGCGTACTGGGGGCGCCGCATGATGCTGCCGATGCGGTTGGTGACTGAGCGCATCAAACGCATCGGCAGCGGCGACCTTGAAGCGCTGGACCCGGCGATCTACCCCTACCGGGACGAAGTCGGTCAGCTTTTTTTGGCTTATGAGATCGTGCTGTCCAAGTTGCGGGAAAAGGCCGAGTTTGAAAAGGAAATGCTCAAGAGTGAGCGCATGGCCGCGGTCGGGCGCCTGACGGCCAGCATTGCGCACGAAATCAACAACCCGCTGGGCGGCATGCTCAACGCCATCAGCACGCTCAAACGCCATGGCGACCCGGACCCGGTCACGCAAAAGACCGTGTCACTGCTGGAGCGCGGTCTGTCGCAAATCCGAGAAACCGTCGCCGCGCTGCTGGTGGAGGCCAAGGTCAAAAGCCGCCCGCTGGGCGCCGCTGACCTGGAAGACGTTCGCATTCTGGTCACGCCCGCGGCCAACAAGCAAGGCACGCGGCTGTCCTGGGTGGCGGCCCTGCCCGGCGCACTGCCCTTGCCTTCTACCTTGGTGCGCCAAGTGCTCATCAACCTGTTGCTTAACGCCATTGCAGCGGCCGGCCAGGGCGGTCAGGTGGCGGTGCGGGCCCTGGCCAGCGAATCGCGCTTCGTGCTGGTGGTTGAAAACACGGGCCGACCGCTCTTGCCGGAGCAGTTGACGCGTCTGTTCGAGCCCTTCACCCGCTTCTCGGAGCATGGCAACGGTTTGGGCCTGTGGATTTGTTACCAGATCGTCACGCAATTGGGCGGTACCATCAGCGCCGAGTCAAACGACCCGCTCACCCGCTTTACCGTCATCCTTCCCCTGGACCCCCTTCATGCCACCACTGCCACGCCAAATCTGCCTGATTGAAGACGATGACATCATGGGTGAATCGCTGGCCGACCGCTTCGGCCTGGAGGGCATCAGCTTCGACTGGCATCGCACCGGCGCCGCCGCGCTGGCCGCGCTGCAACAACAGGATTACGCCCTGGTTCTGAGCGACATCCGTCTGCCCGACATCACCGGCGATGTGCTGTTTGAGCAGTTGCAGGCGCTGCGCGGTGGCTTGCCGCCGTTCATCTTTATGACCGGCCATGGCGACATTGACACCGCCGTGCGCCTACTCAAACAAGGTGCCCACGACTACCTGACCAAACCCTTTGATCTGGACGCGATGATCGACAAGCTTCAGGCGCTGCTTGCGCCTGAGCGCGAGCTGGGCCCGGGCGGGCTGGGGCAGTCGCCGGCGATGCAGCAAATTGACGCTATGTTGCGCCGCATTTCAACCAGCGCCGCCTCGGTTCTGATCACCGGCGAGTCCGGCGTTGGCAAGGAGCGGGTCGCGCAGGCGCTGCACGGGCTCACGGGCGCCGACAAACCGTTTATCGCTGTCAACTGTGGCGCGCTGACCGAGAGCCTGCTCGAAGCCGAGTTGTTTGGCTACGAAAAAGGCGCTTTCACCGGGGCAGTGCGGACCAAGAAAGGCGTGTTTGAGCAGGCCGACGGTGGCACGCTGTTTCTCGATGAGATTGGCGACATGCCGCTGCCGATGCAGGTGAAGGTGCTGCGCGCGCTGCAGGAGCGCCGCATTGTGCGGGTCGGCGGTGAAACGCCAATTGAAGTGGACCTGCGCCTGGTCTGCGCCACGCACCAGGTGCTGCAAGAGCGCGTCTTGAGCGGTGCGTTCCGCGAAGACCTGTATTACCGCATCAACGTGGTTGAGCTGCGCATTCCTGCGCTGCGCGAGCGCCCTGAAGACATCCTGCCGCTGGCGCGCTCGCTGCTGGCCGACATTGCGCTTGCCAATGGCAAGCCGGTGCCCAGTCTGACGGCCGCGGCCGAACACGCGCTCACCGCCTACCCCTGGCCGGGCAACATCCGGGAACTCAAGAACGCGCTGGAGCGCGCCAGCCTGATGAGCGACGGCCACCTGATCGCGCATGACATTTTGTTCGACCGACCCGCACCGCCGTTGACTGGACAACAGGATGTGGCGAGCAGCTTGCACGACTACCTGAGTGAATGCGAGCGTGACTTCATCGTGCGCGCGCTCGGTGCCTGCCAATGGCAGATTCAATGCTGCGCCGACTCGCTGGGCATCAGCCGCAAGAACCTGTGGGAAAAGATGCGCAAGCTCGGCATCGACAAAGGCGTTGGCACGCCATAGCCGTGGGACCACCAACACCATGAACTGCCTGAGCACCGCCTGGAGCGCGCATGAGAGCGAGTTGCGCGGCTGGCTGCGCCGGCGCGTTGGCAATAGCGCGCTGGCGGACGACCTGCTGCAAGACCTGTTTTTGAAGGCGCTGGGCCAGGGCGAGCGCTTTTGCGCGGTCGAGAACGCGCGCGCCTGGCTGTTTGAGGTGGCGCGCAACACGCTGGCGGACCATTTGCGGCTGGCGCACCCGATGGTGGAATTGCCCGAGGATCTGGCCACGCCCGCTGAGGACACTGACACGGTGGACACGCTCACCGCCTGCCTGCCACGCGTGCTCAGCGAGTTGCACGCGGACGACCGCGAAGCCATCACGCTGTGCGACCTGCAAGGCATGCGCCAAGCCGACTTTGCCAAGGCCAAAGGCTTGAGCTTGAGCGCGGCCAAATCACGGGTGCAACGCGCCCGGGTGCGCCTGCGCACCCAGATGAGCCAGGCCTGCCAGGTGCAGGTCGATGAAAGCGGCCGCGTGAGCGATTTTGTGCCACGACCTTTGCTTTGAATTTGACACTTAAATAATAGCTACAACCCTATTAAACACGTGGGCTAGAGGCCGATTTGTTATAAATTTTTGGCAAGTGTGCATCTTTTGCCCTGTGGGCCCGTCTTCATCGGCATGAGCACCCTCACCTCTCCCCGCCAGTCTTGGCCGGCGCGCCAGCCTATGGTTTTCCTGGTGCTGGCCGCCGTCGTCTGGCTGGCGCTGTACCAAACGCTCAACCCTGCGGCTGAAGCGCTGGTGGCCGCCCTGCCGGTGGATCGTGCCAGCCACCTGGGCGGCGCGCTACAGTTCTTCTTTTACGACACGCCCAAGGTGCTGCTGCTGCTGACCGGGGTGGTGTTTGTCATGGGCATGATCAACAGCTACTTCACACCCGAGCGCACGCGCGCCCTGCTGGCCGGCCGCTCGGAGGGCCTGGCCAACGTGATGGCCGCCAGTTTGGGCATCGTCACGCCGTTTTGCTCTTGCTCGGCCGTGCCGCTGTTCATCGGTTTTGTGCAAGCCGGTGTTCCGCTGGGCGTGACCTTCTCGTTCCTGATCTCGGCGCCGATGGTCAATGAAGTGGCGCTCACCCTCTTGTTTGGCATGTTCGGCTGGAAGGTCGCCCTGCTGTACCTGGGCCTGGGCCTGAGCGTGGCGATTGTGGCGGGCTGGGTCATTGGCCGCCTGAAGATGCAGGCGTATCTGGAAGACTGGGTGCGCGACATGCCCAAGATGTCGGCTGATTTTGAAGCCAGCGGCATGACGCTGGGCGATCGCATCGAGGGCGGCTTTAGCGCCGTGAAAGAGATTGTCGGCAAGGTCTGGCCCTACATCCTGGGCGGCATCGCGCTGGGCGCCCTGATTCACGGCTATGTCCCCGAAGACTTCATGGCCAGTTTCATGGGGCGTGATGCCTGGTGGTCGGTGCCGCTGGCCGTCATCATGGGCGTGCCGATGTACACCAACGCCGCCGGCGTGATTCCGATCGTGCAGGCGCTGCTGGCCAAAGGCGCGGCACTGGGCACGGTGCTGGCTTTCATGATGAGCGTGATTGCGCTCTCTTTGCCCGAGATGATCATCCTGCGCAAGGTGCTCAAGGTGCGGCTGATTGCCACCTTTGTGGCGGTGGTCGCCAGCGGCATCCTGCTGGTGGGCTTTGTGTTCAACGCTGTGCTTTGAGCCCCTGGCAACGCGGCCCGTTTTTGTGCTCAATTTCGTTTTAACTTCACTGCAACTTCAAGGAACCCTCATGGACATCAAGGTACTAGGCACCGGTTGTGCCAACTGCAAAGCCACCATCGACCTGATCGACCAGATCGCCCAGGCCAAGGGTGTGGCGGTGAAGCTGGAAAAGGTGGAAGAACTGCAGGACATCATGGGCTATGGCGTGATGAGCACGCCCGGCGTGGTGATCAATGGCAAGGTGGTGCATGCCGGGGGCGTGCCGAGTCGCGACAAGATCGAACAGTGGCTGGCAGCGGCTTGAGTCAAACCAAGGAACACGAACATGAATCCGCAAAAAAAATTCCACTTTGTTTTTTCATTGGTGATGGGCGCGATGATGATTTTCCTGATGACGCTGGTCATCACTTTTGTCAATGTCGGCCTCACCGATCACTTTTTCCGGCTCTGGATGAAAGCCTTCGGCATTGCCTACCTGGTGGGCGTACCGGTGATCTTCTTCCTGGCGCCGGTGGCGCGCAAGCTCACCGGGCGTGTTTTGGGGGTGAAGCCCGCCTGAGCGGGCCGCTTATTTTTTGATAGCGACTCGCGCCCGCTCGACAAGGGCTAGCGGCTTTTTTCATAGTGAGTCATCAACGCCTGCCTGCGCGCAGGTGCGCCAGCTCGGCCCGACGCTCATCGTTTGAGCCGCAGCGTCTGCCCGACCAGGGCCTGGGCCTGCGGGCTGTCCCACTCCTTGGCGCCCACGTGCTTGGCCAGCACCCGCCCTTGCGCATCGACCAGCAGGGTCAGCGGCAGTCGGTTGGCGCCCAGCATGTTTTCCAGCATCAGCTGACTGTCAATGTAGTGGCTGAAGCTGGTGGGGTAGCGCTTGAGAAAGCCCTGCGCCGCTTCGCGGTAGTCGTCGGTCGAGATGCCGATCACCGCAAACTGCTGACCCAGCTTGCTGCGCGCCAGCCGCTCCAGCGAAGGCATTTCTTGCTGGCACGGGCCGCACCAGCTGGCCCACACATTGATGATCAGCGCTTTGCCGCGGTATTGCGACAGAAGGTGCGACGGACCCGACAGGCCCTGCATCGGGGCATCGCGCAGCACGCTGCCCACCTCCACTTCGCCGGGGGTTTTGGCAGCCGCCAGGTTCGTTGCCGCCACCAAGCAAAAAATGATCAGAGAAAAAAATGTTTTCATTGTCAAAGTCTAAAAGTCAAGCAGCAAGAAGCAAGAAGATTGAGTAAGTCAGCCCCGCATCAGCGCTTCAATCTCGTCGACCGTCACCGGCACGTCGCGGCTGATCAGTTCACAGCCGCTGGCGGTGACGATGGCGTCGTCCTCGATGCGGATGCCGATGTTGTGAAACTGCGCGGGCACACCCTCAGCCGGGCGCACATAAATGCCGGGCTCCAGCGTCAGCACCATGCCGGGCCGCAGGATGCGCGCCGGCCGGTCCCGGATGAGCTCGCCCGTGAGCGCGTCCTTGCGCGTGCTGACCGTGCCAATTTCCGACGGTTCGGTGTAGGCGCCGCAGTCATGCACGTCCATGCCGATCCAGTGGCCGGTGCGGTGCATGTAGAACTGGAAGTAAGCGCGTTTCTCGATCACATCCTCCAGAGTGCCAACCTTGTTCGGGTCGAGCAGCTTGAGGTCGAGCATGCCCTGCGCCAGCACCTTGACGCTGGCCTCGTGCGGGTCGGTGAAGCGCGCGCCAGCGCGGGTGGCGCCAACGGCTGCTTCTTGCGACGCCAGCACCAATTCATAGAGCGCGCGCTGCGGCCCGGTGAACTTGCCGTTGGCCGGAAAGGTGCGGGTGATGTCACTGGCGTAGCCGTCGAGCTCGCAGGCGGCGTCGATCAATACCAGCTCACCGTCACGCACCAAACCGGTATCGGCACGGTAGTGCAGCACGCAGGCGTTGGCGCCGGCGGCGACGATCGAGCCGTAGGCCGGTGCCTGCGAGCCGTGGCGGCGAAACTCGTGCAACAGTTCCGCGTCCAGGTGGTATTCACGCACGGCCTGGCCCGCGCGCAGCATGCCGGCGCTCAGCTGCATGGCGCGGATGTGGGCACCCGCACTGATTTGCGCGGCACGGCGCATGGTGGCCTGCTCATGCGCGTCTTTGACCAGGCGCATTTCATCGAGCACGCCGCACAGGTCGCGCTGCTGCTCGGGGCACAGCGCACCAAAACGCACGCGGGCGCGCACGCTGCCCAGCCAACCGTCAATGCGCGTCTCCAACCCCTTGTGGGTGGCAAAGGGGTACCAGACGGCATCACGTCCATCGAGCAGAGCGGGCATCTGGGCATCCATGTCGCCAACGGCAAAGGCCGCGTCAACTCCGAGCGCGGTGGGTGCCGCCTGCGGCCCGAGCCGAAAGCCGTCCCAGATTTCGCGCTCCTGGTCTTTGGGCTGGCAAAACAGCGTGGCCTTGCCGTCGCCGGTGATGACCAGCCAGGCTTTGGGCTCAGTGAAGCCGCTCAGGTAGTAGAAGTAGCTGTCGGGGCGGTATAGAAAATCGCTGTCGCGGTTGCGCTGCTGCTCGGGTGCGGTCGGGATGATGGCGATGCCGTTCGGGCCGATGAGTTTGGCCACCTGCGCGCGGCGTTGGGCGAAGCCCGTGTCGGCAGTTTTCGCCAGAAGTGTTGCGGTCATGGGTGGGCTCCAAAGGGCGTCAAGGTTGGGCAGTGGGCGAATTCGTATTCAGGGCCTGCAGCCGCTCGGGCGTGCCGACGTCGGTCCAGGGGCCATCGTACAGTTCGGCCGACACGAGTCCATTGTCCATGGCCGCGCGCAAAATCGGCGCCAAAGGGGCTTTGATGCCCAGCGGGTTGCCGCTAGCGATGTCGCACCAAGGCGGCTCAAACAGGGCGCGGCGGTACAGGCCGATGGTGGAATAGGTGTAGCGCGCGCGCGTATCCAGAGCGGGCAGATTCAGCGCCAGAGCGACGCCGCCAGACGCCTCCAGACCGAAGTCGCCGCGCAGGTTGTGCGCCGGGTTGGGCACCAGCCACAGGTGCGCCAGCTTGTCACTCGCCACAAAGCGCGCCACCGCCGCCGCTCTGAAGGCAAACCCTGGCACATAGACATCACCCGCAAGCACCCAGAACACGTCTGCATAGGCGCCAATGCCCGTGGGCGGGCACAAGAGCGGCAAGGCGCGCGCCACGCCGCCGGCGGTTTCCAGCGCGCCGCCAAAATCTTCGCCTTCATGCGAATAGCAGATCGGAAGTCCAGTTTTATTTGATAGCTTCTCAGGCATACTGGACGAGGGCTGCAGGCTGAAAACATCCTTAAATTTCGCAGAAATATGCGATCCCAACCAGTCCGTGTTGACCACTACCCGTGCCACGCCGGCACGCGCCAGCGCCTCCAATTGCCATTGCATCAAGGGTTTGCCGCGCACCGCAAGCAAGGGCTTGGGCGTGCTGTCGGTCAGCGGGCGCATGCGCTCGCCGCGGCCCGCGGCCAGCAGCATGGCGGCTACCTGGGGGCGCTCAGCAGGCAGCAGCATGACGGACACGCGGATCGGTGTGCAATGGCAAGTTGTCTTTACTGCTCG
>JBBQQX010000074.1:0-18000 GCA_038215405.1 Burkholderiales bacterium | reverse complement strand
ACGTCTTCGCGCTTGGTGCCGCGCAGCAAGATGCCGACGTTGTCGCCTGCTTGACCTTGGTCGAGCAGCTTGCGGAACATCTCGACGCCCGTGCAGGTGGTCTTTTGGGTGTCATGAATGCCGACGATTTCGATTTCTTCGCCGACTTTGATGATGCCGCGCTCGATCCGGCCGGTCACCACGGTGCCGCGGCCCGAGATCGAGAACACGTCTTCGACTGGCATCAGGAAGGCGCCGTCAATGGCACGCTCTGGCAGAGGAATGTAGCTGTCCAGGGCGTCAGCGAGTTTCATGATGGCTTGTTCGCCCAGCGGACCCTTGTCGCCTTCCATAGCGAGCTTGGCGCTGCCGTGGATAATGGGGGTGGAGTCGCCCGGGAAGTCGTATTTGTCGAGCAGCTCGCGAACTTCCATTTCCACGAGTTCGAGCAGTTCGGCGTCATCGACCATGTCGCATTTGTTCAGGAACACGATGATGTAAGGCACGCCCACCTGACGCGCCAGCAGGATGTGCTCGCGGGTCTGAGGCATCGGGCCGTCGGCAGCGGAACACACCAGGATCGCGCCGTCCATTTGCGCGGCACCAGTGATCATGTTTTTCACATAGTCAGCGTGTCCGGGGCAATCGACGTGAGCGTAATGGCGGTTGGCCGTTTCGTATTCGACGTGGGCGGTGTTGATGGTGATGCCGCGCGCTTTTTCTTCGGGAGCGGCGTCGATCTGGTCATAGGCCTTGGCGGTGCCGCCAAATTTAGCCGCCAGCACGCTGGTGATGGCCGCGGTCAGCGTGGTCTTGCCGTGGTCGACGTGGCCAATGGTGCCGACGTTGACGTGCGGCTTGGTACGCGAAAATTTTTCTTTTCCCATTTTCAAATCCTTAGTAAAGAGCAATACCCGTGAATTGGTTTAATGTTTGCAGTTCGTCACGTGATCCCTTGCCACGGGCAGCTCGGGGTGCGAAATCGCAGACAGGAATACATCTAATCAGTTTGAGGACGGGGCCAGTTCACTTTGTGCCACGGCGCCGGCCTCACAAATCACACAGGAATTACTTCGCCCTGGCCGCCATGATGGCTTCAGACACATTGCGCGGCGCTTCGGTGTAGTGCTTGAATTCCATGGTGTAGGTCGCTCGGCCTTGTGACATGGAGCGCAGCGTGGTCGAGTAGCCAAACATTTCAGACAAGGGAACTTCGGCCTTGATGGCTTTGCCACCGCCGACCATGTCTTCCATGCCTTGCACCATGCCGCGGCGTGAGGACAAATCGCCCATCACGTTGCCGGCGTAGTCTTCTGGCGTTTCGACTTCCACAGCCATCATCGGCTCCAGAATCACCGGCCCGGCCTTGCGACAACCTTCTTTGAAGCCAAAGATGGCAGCCATCTTGAAGGCGTTTTCGTTCGAGTCCACATCGTGGTAAGAGCCGAAATGCAGCGTGACCTTCACATCCACCACCGGGTAACCCGCCAGCACGCCCGAAGTCACCGCCTCGTTAATGCCTTTTTCGACAGCAGGGATGAACTCCCGCGGCACAACGCCGCCCTTGATGGCGTCGATGAACTGAATGCCCTTGCCGGGTTCGTTGGGCTCAATCTTGAGCACCACGTGACCGTATTGACCCTTACCGCCGGACTGCCGAACGAACTTGCCTTCAGCATCTTCAACGGTCTTGCGAATGGTTTCGCGGTAGGCCACTTGCGGCTTGCCCACATTGGCTTCAACGCCAAACTCACGTTTCATGCGGTCCACAATGATTTCGAGGTGCAACTCGCCCATGCCCGCAATCAGGGTCTGGCCGGACTCTTCGTCCGTCTTGACGCGGAAAGAAGGATCTTCTGCCGCCAGACGCTGCAAGGCGATACCCATCTTTTCCTGGTCAACCTTGGTCTTGGGCTCCACCGCCTGCGTAATCACGGGCTCAGGAAACACCATGCGTTCAAGCATGATGATCGCATTGGGATCGCACAAGGTCTCGCCGGTCGTCACGTCTTTCAGACCAACGCAAGCGGCGATATCGCCCGCGACAATTTCGCTCACTTCCTGGCGATTGTTGGCGTGCATCTGCACAATCCGTCCGATACGCTCTTTTTTGCCGCGAATCGGGTTGTAGACGCTGTCGCCTTTGTTCAACACGCCAGAATAGACGCGCACGAAAGTCAACTGACCCACAAACGGGTCGGTCATCAACTTGAAGGCCAACGCAGAGAACTTCTCTTTGTCGTCGGCCTTGCGCGTGATTGGCAACTCGTCTTCATCGGTGCCCTTCACTGGCGGAATGTCAACCGGAGCTGGCATGAACTCGATGATGGCGTCCAGCATGCGCTGCACGCCCTTGTTCTTGAATGCCGTGCCACAGAACATGGGCTGAATTTCGCTGGCGATGGTGCGGGTGCGGATGCCGAGCTTGATTTCGTCTTCCGTCAAGTCACCTTCTTCCAGGTACTTGTTCATGAATTCCTCGGACGCCTCTGCCGCCGCTTCGACCATTTTCTCGCGCCATTCCTTGGCCGAGGCCAGCAATTCCTGCGGGATTTCCTGGTAGTCAAACTTCATACCCTGGGACGCTTCGTCCCAGATGATGGCTTTCATTTTGATCAGGTCAACCACGCCGGTGAAGTGCTCTTCAGCACCAATCGGGATCACGATCGGAATCGGATTGGCCTTCAGGCGCAGCTTCATCTGGTCTACAACCTTGAAGAAGTTGGCACCGGTACGGTCCATCTTGTTGACAAAGGCCAAGCGCGGCACCTTGTATTTGTTGGCCTGACGCCATACAGTTTCCGATTGCGGCTGCACGCCACCCACGGCGCAGTACACCATGCAGGCGCCGTCGAGCACGCGCATGGAGCGTTCGACCTCAATCGTGAAATCGACGTGTCCCGGGGTGTCAATAATATTGATGCGGTGCTCGGGAAAGTTGTTTTCCATGCCTTTCCAGAAGCAGGTGGTGGCCGCCGACGTGATCGTGATGCCACGCTCTTGCTCCTGCTCCATCCAGTCCATGGTGGCGGCGCCGTCATGCACTTCACCAATCTTGTGATTCACACCGGTATAAAAAAGAATGCGCTCGGTGGTGGTTGTTTTCCCGGCGTCAATGTGAGCCGAAATACCGATATTGCGGTAGCGCTCAATGGGGGTATGGCGAGCCATGATGGATCCTTGGTTTGTCTGTGTGATCAATGGGCCAGACGGCAAAGCCGCATAGGGCTTTGCAAGCTGGCGGGCGGGGCCGTTTTGGGGCCCGCGCCAATGCCGCGTTTAGAAGCGGAAGTGAGAGAAAGCCTTGTTGGCTTCTGCCATGCGGTGAACTTCATCACGCTTTTTCATGGCGCCGCCCCGACCTTCGGTCGCTTCCATGAGTTCATTGGCTAGGCGCAAGGCCATGGATTTCTCGCCGCGCTTGCGGGCGGCTTCCTTGATCCAACGCATGGACAGGGCCAGACGGCGAACCGGACGCACTTCAACTGGCACCTGGTAGTTGGAACCACCGACGCGGCGGGACTTCACTTCAACCATCGGCTTGACATTGTTGATGGCCATGGTGAAGGCTTCAACCGGGTCTTTACCCGGGTTTTTCTTCTCGATCTGTTCCAGGGCACCATAAATGATGCGCTCGGCAACCGCTTTTTTGCCGCCTTCCATGATCACGTTCATGAATTTGGACAGCTCGACATTGCCGAACTTGGGATCCGGCAGGATTTCACGTTTAGGGACTTCGCGACGACGTGGCATTTTTTCACCTCTTTGCTTCAGTTGGCGCCTTGTTCAGACACCGCAAAAACCATATTGGTTTTTACTTACTCGACCCAACAGCGGGTCACTACGTTGCATCACCGCGCCACGCGGGAGACAACACCTTCGTTTTTTGAAAAAGACTAAAGCCTATTTGGCTTTGGGCTTTTTGGCACCGTACTTGGAACGCGACTGCTTGCGGTCTTTCACGCCTTGCAAGTCAAGCGAGCCACGCACAATGTGGTAACGCACACCCGGCAAGTCTTTGACACGACCGCCGCGAACCAGCACGACGCTGTGTTCCTGCAGGTTGTGGCCTTCACCGCCAATGTAGGAAATAACTTCAAACCCGTTGGTCAGGCGCACTTTGGCGACTTTACGCAGAGCCGAGTTAGGCTTCTTAGGCGTGGTGGTGTACACACGGGTGCAGACACCGCGACGCTGCGGAGAATTTTGCATCGCAGGGCTTTTGGACTTGATCGTTTCGACCTCGCGCCCCTGACGAACTAGCTGATTAATGGTTGGCATTGAAAAACGTCCCTCAACGTTTGATAGCTGCAGTTGCAGCTAAGACTTAAATACTTCGAAAACGTAAAACCCTTCGGAAATTCCGAAAAGCTTTCAACTATAGCAGGTCACGCATCAACCCGCAATGAATTTTGCAGTTCTGGCGCTTGAGCGTTGCGGGTCGGCCGCAACGCTTGATCGAACTGCCCTCACTTGATCCACAGGCGCAGTGCATCCCAGGCTCGACCCAGCACCCCAGCCTGCTCGACGGTCTCCAGAACCAGCAACGGCACCTCGACCACGGTCTGCTCGCCATTGGTAACCTTTAGGGTGCCCACTTGCTGACCCTTGGTAAAGGGGGCGACCAGAGGGTCCGAGCGCAGCACCTGCGTTTTGAGCTTGGCCGCGGTTCCTGCGGGGACAGCCACCACAATGGCTTCTGGACGGCCCAATTTGACGGTAGCCGCCTTGCCTTTCCAGACCGCCGGAGAAACCACGGCCTGGCCGCCATCAAACAGCTTGACCGGCTCAAACGCGGTGTAACCCCAGTTGAGCAGTTTCTGTGCCTCGTTGGCACGCGCGTTCTCACTGGCCGCACCCAGCACGATCGCCAGCAGGCGCCGACTTCCCATGGCGGCCGGTGACCCGGCCGCGACACCCGGCGCACCCAGGCCGACGACCTCGCGCTTGGCGGTGGCAATCAGGCAATAGCCTGCAGCTTCGGTGTGCCCGGTCTTCAAGCCATCCACGGTCGGGTCGCGAAACAGCAGCAGGTTGCGGTTGCTGTCATTGGTCGCGGGGGTGCCCGGGTAACGGTATTTCTTGATGGCGTAATAGGCCACGTAATCGGGGAAGTCGTGCATCAGACGGCTGGACAGGATGCTCAGGTCGCGAGCCGTGGTGGTGTGACCCGCCTCGGTCAGGCCTTCTGGATTCTTGTAATTGGTGGACTTCATGCCCAGCGCCTTGGCTTGCTCGTTCATGAGCCGCACAAACTGCTCCGCCGTGCCGCCAACGCCTTCCGCCAACGCCATGGTGGCATCGTTGCCGCTTTGGACGATCATGCCTTTGATCAAGTCTTCGACCGGCACCTGCATCTTGGGATCGATAAACATGCGGGAGCCCGGCATCTTCCAGGCGCGCGCGCTCACCGGCAGGGTCTGCTTGAGGTCGATCTTCTTGCTGCGCAGCGCATCGAAAACAAGGTAAGCCGTCATCAGTTTGGTCAGCGAAGCCTGCTCCACTGGGCTGTCAATGTCCTTTTCCGCCAGGAACTGGCTGGCCGTGACATCAAACAGCAAATAGGAACGTGCCGCAATTTCAGGCGGTTGAGGCGTTTGTGCCGCGACCGAAAAACACATTGCAGCGGCTAAGGTCAAGAGTAGTTTTTTCATCATGGAGCGGGTATGCCGATCTTGCCTGGCGGCAAGACGGACTTGAATAAATGCTATTGATGTAATAGCGTATGGCGTAGTATAGACGGGGGCTGGAGGCCAAAAACGTAAGAATTAGTATCAGCGGCCCAGCGTCGGCGGCACCAGCAGACGTTCCACCACCTGGCCCTTCTTCAGGTGCGAGTCGACGATTTCATCTATGTCGGCGGTGTCCAGGTAGGTGTACCAGACCGCCTCCGGGTAAACCACCAGCACCGGGCCGGCGGCACACCGGTCCATGCAGCCGGCCTTGTTCACGCGAACTTGGCCAGGACCCGCCAGTCCCGCCGCCTTGACCTGCGTCTTGCAGTGATCGAACGCCTGCTGCGCCTGGTAGCGCGCACAACAGGCCTCCCCTTCCTTTCTTTCGTTGAGGCAAAAGAAAACATGCCGCTCGTAATAGGACTTGAGCGGTTGGCGCTGCGGAACGTTGCCCGCCTCCAGAGTGAGTTTGATTTCAGTCATGGTGTTGATTCTAGTTTTTTGCATCTCTGACCCAAACCCGGAACAGCACATAGACCAGCGTTGCATAAGGCCACAACCACCCCAGCCACTGCGCCAGGCCGTGAAAGCGGATAAATCGCCCCTGCTCCCAGGTTGACAAAGTCTGCGCAAAATAGGCGCTCGCAGGCGCCTGATTCAGCAGGTCAAGGTGAATGCCCAGCGCCAGCAACACCAAAGCCGCGCTCACACGCCGGGGCAGCCCCAACAGCGCCAGCACCAACACCAGTGCAGCAACCAGGCCGACCTTGACCGGCAAGCTGAACCATGCCCAGGCATGCTCAGGGCCATAACTCAACGCAGCCGAAAGCGCCGTCACACCGATGCCGCAGGCAAACGTCAGCAACACGAACAGCAATCGTCGCGCAGGCGCGCGGACGATGCAAAAGCCAAGCAGGCACGGAATCAGCAGGCCCAGCATGACGCAGACCAGTTCGGCACCCGGCACCAAGGGCTGCAATTCGATATCGCGCACGGGCAACCAGTCGAGCCAAGGCGTACCCTCCAAGCCCTCGGCCAAGGCCGCTTCCAGCCGTTCCAGCACCTGCCCCAAGCCAAACGGCACCGCCGCCGGGAACAGCAAGGCGACCGGCCATAAGGCCAGCAAGACCAGGCCGCCGCGGGCGTCCGGCACAAACCAGCGCGCCCTGAAAATGCTCCAGCGGGCAACGACGCCCAGTCTTTCCAGGCCCCAGGCCAGCAGCGCACCGAGCCAGGCGCCCAGCACATTGAGTCCCAAGTCCAGATTCGATGGCACGCGCAGCGGTAAATAATTCTGCAGCGACTCCAGCGTCAGCGACAACACGCCCGCTGCGAAAGTGGCCAACAGCACGGCAAAGCGCCCGCGCCCGCTGCGCAAGGCACTGAGTGCCAGCAAGAAGCCCAGCGGCATGTAACCTAACAGGTTGATCGTGACATCGAAACCGGTCCAGTACTTGGGCCACGGGCTGCTGAGGTAAGCCCAGGGCACGATGCCCTGGTAGCGCCAGTCGGAGAAGGGATACAGGCTGGCGTAACAGACGAGCCCGACGTACACCAGGGCCAGGGGCCACGCGGAGGTCTTGTGCATCAGCGCCCGCCCACGCTCAGAACGGCTTGAGCACAACCGTACCCGCGATCAGGCCAACGGCTGGCGCCCTGGCCAAGTTGACAAGGCCGCAGGACGGACAAGACCGGCGAGCCAAGCAGTTGGCAAACAAAACAGAGTGGAGCGACTTAATCCAAGGCATAAGTGCAGTTTAGTGGAGCCGGTGCCATCTGGTTGGTCGGCGCAGGCCCCACCGCGCTCAGGCGACTCAAGGTCGGACAAAAAAAACCCCAGCACAAGGGCTGGGGTGGTAAGCCTATTTGCTGTCACACATCAAGGCCCCGCTCAGGGAGGAAAAGCGGGAGGCAGCGAACTGCCCGGGGGTAATTTAACAAAGTTCTGACCGTGTTTCAAGTCAAGCCATGAAATAATTTGTAATCGAGACGGCCAAAGCCTTCGACGCCTTACACTTTTGGCCATGACAAACTATGCTCCCCACCCCTTGGGTCGCCCGCGCCGCTTGCGCCGCGACAGCTTCACACGCAACCTGGTGCGTGAAAACATCTTGACGCCGCATGACCTGATCTACCCGATTTTTGTCGTCGACGGTCAACAGCAGCGCCAGCCGGTGTCCTCCATGCCCGGCGTAGAACGCCTGAGCCTGGACCTGCTGCTGCCCGTGGCCGAAGAATGCGTCAAGCTGGGTATTCCGGTGATGGCCTTGTTCCCGGTGATTGAGCAGTCGCTCAAAACCCCTGATGGCCGCGAAGCCTTCAACCCGGACGGCCTGGTGCCGCGCGTGGTGCGGGCCCTGAAGAAGGAATTCCCCGATCTGGGCGTCATGACGGACGTGGCGCTTGACCCGTTCACCAGCCATGGCCAGGATGGCCTGCCCAGCCCCGATCCGCTGGAAGACGGCTACATCATGAACGACGAAACCGTCGAAGTGCTGGTCAAGCAAGCGCTCTGCCATGCGGCGGCCGGCGTCGACATCGTCGCCCCCAGCGACATGATGGACGGGCGCATCGGCGCCATTCGTCAGGCCCTGGAAGCCAATCACTTCATCCACACCCGCATCATGGCTTACAGCGCCAAGTACGCATCCGCTTTTTACGGCCCGTTCCGCGAAGCGGTGGGCTCAGCGGCCAACCTGGGGCGCAGCAACAAGAAGGTCTACCAGATGGACCCGGGCAACTCGAACGAAGCCCTGCGCGAAGTGGCCCTGGACATTCTTGAGGGCGCCGACATGGTCATGGTCAAGCCCGGCATGCCCTATCTGGACGTGGTGCGCCGCGTCAAGGACGAATTCAAGGTGCCCACTTTTGCCTACCAGGTGTCGGGCGAATACGCCATGCTCAAGGCCGCAGCGCAAAACGGCTGGCTCGACCATGACGCCGTCATGATGGAAAGCCTGCTCGCCTTCAAGCGCGCCGGGGCCGATGGCGTGCTCACCTACTTCGCCCGTGATGCCGCCCGTTTGCTGCAAAAATAATAGCTGCTTACATCGCAGGGACGTGGGCTAGAGGCTAATTTATCATATAAGAATTTGATGGAACAGCCGCTGCGAATTTTCATCATTGAGGCCAGCAGCGTGCGCGAGACTGCGCTTGCTGGCGACAAGGAGGCCATCGGCTCAACGGCGCCCGATGGCGCCACTGCGGCGCCCGGCCTCAGCCCACTGGCTGCACTTCAGCAGGTGCGCCTGCCAGAACACGGCTACCTCTGGATTGCCTGCTCCCGCACGCGCTTCGAGGCGCTGCAAGCGCAGATACAGGCCACCCTGCAGGCGCTTACGGGCACACAACTGCTTGATTTGCACGTCTCTGACCTGCTGAACCAGCAGTTGCCCTCTCGCTTCGACGTCACCTCGCAGTACGACCTGCTGGTGTTTCGCCGCCTGGAGGCTGGCAGCAAACAGGCCGATCCGGTACCCGCAGGCCAGGCCCTGGCCTATTTGCCGGCGCGCGGGGGGCCGCCTATTTTGCGGCGTATCGACACCAGCCCGGTGGGCTTTGTGGTATTCGACCGCGTCCTGCTGACGATCCACCCGACCGACTTCACGGTGCGCGACGCCTACGCCGCGCGCTTGCTGGCAGCGGGCGGCCGGATGACGCCCGCTGCCAGCAGCCCGGACAGCCGTTCGGCGGGCGCGCGCGGGGTGCCCAGCAGCCCAGCCGACATGATGCTGCGCATCGTCAACCAGATGGTGGACAGCTACCTGGACCTGCGGCGCGAACTCACGCACCAGCTGGACCACTGGCAGGCCGAACTGCTGAACCCGAAAACACGCTTCAACAACTGGAGCGCCCTGCTCAGTGCCCGGCTGTCGCTGCACCATCTGGATGAGATCTGCGAGGACCAGCGCAGCGCCGTGCAGGACTGGATCGAGTCCCTCAAGGGTTGGCCCGAGGCCGATACCCCCTTGGGTCAGCGCGAGCATGAGCTGCTGCTGGTGCGCAGCCGCGACGTGCTCGAGCACATTGAGCGCGTGGCGCATCACGTGCGCCGGCTCGAGCAGAACGCCGAGGCGGCCGTGCAGATGCATTTCAACGCCCAAAGCCACCGCACCAACGAAATCATGCGCACGCTCACGGTGCTGACTGCCATCTTTTTGCCGCTGAACCTGATTGCCGGCATCTTCGGCATGAACTTTGACTTCATCCCGCTGCTGCACCGGTCCAACGGCTTCTGGCTGGCCATGGTGGCGATGGGCTTCACCACTGTGGTCCTGGTGGTGTTCTTCTGGCGCAAGCGCTACCTGGAGCGCTCGGCACGTTAAATCGCCCAGCTGCGCTTGGCGCGCCCTGGCGTCTGTGTTGCAGGCGTTACCATTGCCAACTTCCGTTGCCGTCCACGATCTGGACACGCCAGCGTTTTCGCCATCAACCTTTGGATGCCATCATGAACCTCCTGTACAAAATTGCGGCCTCGGCCGGCCTGCTCACACTCGCACTGGGCAGCGTCCAGGCGCAAAACAAGGAGCTGGTTGTGGGCTCCAGCGCCACCTACCGCCCGTTTGCCTATGAAAACCCGGCCAAAGAAATCGTCGGTTATGACGTGGACATCATCAAGGCGGTCGCGCAAAAAGCAGGTCTCCAGATCAAGGTCGTGAACACGCCCTGGACCGGCATCTTCGCGGCCCTGAACAACGGCGACGTCGATCTCGTGATTTCTGGCGTGACCATCAACGACAAGCGCAAGCAGTCTTATGACTTCACCATGCCCTACTTTGAAGCGCGCCAGCTGATCGCAGTCCAGAAAGACAGCACCGCCAAGAGCCTGAAAGACCTGGCTGGGAAAAAAGTGGGCGTGGTCACGGGCAGCACCGGCGACGACACCGCCTCGCGCGAATTCGGCAAGACCAACCCCGATATTCGCCGCTTTGAAAGCACGCCGGTGGTGATTTCCGAGCTGGTCAACAGCGGTGTGGACGCGGCCATTGGCGACAACGGCGTCATCGCCTTTCGCGTGCAGGAACACAAGCAGCTCAAGACCGTGAACGACCCGAGCTTTCCCAAAGAGTACTTTGGCATCGTCGTCAAGCAGGGCAACAAGGCGCTGCTGGACAAACTCAATGCGGGTCTGAGCGCCATCAAGGCCGACGGCAGTTACGCGCAGATCTACAAAAAGTGGTTCCTGGCTGAAGCGCCCGCACTGCCAGTTCAGTAAGTCTGATTTCGCGCCTTCCTGATGGAGCAAGTGCTCTGGTTCGGCTGGTTCCGCGCTGACATCATTGCCGAGTACGCCGTGCTGTTCGGGCGCGGTCTGCAGATGACCATTTTGGTCACTCTGATCTGCATCGTGCAGGGCACGGCGCTGGGCCTGGCCATCGGCATGGCGCGCCTGGCCGAAGCGCGCCATGCGCCCGCCAAACAACTCTGCAAATTTGCCTTGCGCTGGCCCTCTACCGTGTATGTCAGCTTCTTCCGCGGCACGCCGCTGTTTGTGCAGATTTTGTTGATTCATTTTGCGGTGCTGCCGCTGTTCATCAACCCGGCCGATGGCCTGCTGATCTCCGGCGAAACTGCGCGCAACTTGAAGCAAAACTACGGCGCCTTCCTGTCAGGGGTGATTGCCCTCACCCTCAATGCGGGTGCCTATATTTCAGAGATCTTCCGGGCCGGCATTCAGTCGATTGACCGCGGGCAGATTGAGGCCTCTCGCTCCTTGGGCATGTCCTTCCCACGCACCATGTTTCATATCGTGTTGCCGCAGGCGTTTCGGCGCATGCTGCCACCCCTGGGCAACAACGCGATCTCCCTGCTGAAGGACTCGTCGCTGATTTCCGCGATTGGGCTGGCCGAACTGGCCTACGCCGCGCGCACCGTGGCTGGCGCGTATTCGCGCTATTGGGAACCGTACCTGACGATTTCGCTGATGTACTGGGTGCTGACGCTGGGCCTGGCTTACGTCGTGAAGAACTTGGAGGCGCGCTATGGACGAGGTGATACGCGTTAAGGGCCTGACCAAGCAGTTTGGGGCCTTGGAAGTATTGCGCGGAATTGACTGCAGCATCCAAGCGTCCGAGGTGGTGTGCGTGATCGGTCCCTCCGGGTCGGGCAAAAGCACTTTTCTGCGCTGCCTCAATGGCCTGGAGGACGCATCCGGCGGGCAGGTTTTGGTGGGCGGGATCTCGGTGCATGACCCCAGGACCGATGTGGATGCCCTGCGCTCGGAAATCGGCATGGTGTTCCAGCGCTTCAACCTGTTCCCGCACAAGACCGTGCTCGAAAACATCACGCTGGCCCCGACCAAGGTGCGTGGCCTGAGCAAGGCCCAAGCCCACAGCCGCGCGCACGAATTGCTGCTCAAGGTCGGCCTGCTCGACAAGATCGACGCCTACCCGAACCAGTTGTCGGGTGGCCAGCAACAGCGCGTGGCCATTGCTCGCGCCCTGGCCATGCAACCGCGCATCATGCTGTTTGACGAGCCCACGTCGGCGCTTGACCCCGAAATGGTGGGCGAAGTCCTGGGCGTCATGCAAACCTTGGCCGAAGAAGGCATGACCATGGTGGTGGTCACCCACGAGATGGGCTTTGCGCGTCAGGTCGCGGACCGGGTTCTGTTTCTCGACGAAGGTCTGGTGGTCGAAGAAGGCACGCCAGCCAACCTCTTTGACCGGCCGCAGGAAGAGCGCACGCGCCGGTTCCTGAGCAAGGTGCTCTAGCGCAACGCGGGTAGCCCGCCTGAGGTCAAGCCAGATGCTGGGCGAAAAAGGACAGCGTGCGCTCACGCGCCAGCGCGGCGGCTGCCGCGTCATAAGCGCTGCGATGGTCACAGTTGAAGCCATGGCTCGCCGGGTACAGGTGCAACTCCACCTCAGGGTGCGCGTCTTGGAAGGCTTGCACCCCTTGCAGCGGGATCGATTGATCCTGCTTGGCAAAATGCGCCAGCACCGGGCAGCGCGGCGTGCGGCCGATCTCCAATTCACTGGTCATGCCGCCACCATAGTACGGCACCGCCGCACGCAAGCCCGACAACTGACAGGCCGCGCGCCAGGCCAGCAAACCGCCCCAGCAGTAACCCACCAAGCCGACCTTGCCGCTTAGCCCCGCCGTCGCGGCATGGTCGATGGTGGCTTGAATGTCCTGCATCACACCAGGTGACGCCAGCCCTTCTACCGCCGTCTTCAGGGCCACGCCCGCCGTCACGTCGGCCGGGCTGTAGCCCAGTTCCAAGCCCGGCTTGACGCGGTGAAAGGTGGCCGGTGCCAGCGCCAGATAACCTTGCGCCGCAAAGCCATCGGCCACCGCGCGAATGTGGGCATTGACACCAAAAATTTCCTGCAACACGATGATCGCTCCTCTGGGCGGCCCTGCCGGTCGCGCCTGGTAAGCGGGGAACAGGAGGCCGTCTGCCGCCGTCAATTCAATGAAGTTAGCCATCTGCATCCCCTTTTGAAAGTTTTTGCTCAGTTTGGGTTGAGCTTGCGTTCGACGAAGTCGAGCCGGTCCTGGCCCCAGAAGATTTCACCGCCCAGGCAGTAACTGGGCGCGCCAAATACGCCCGCTTCGATGGCGGCTTGGGTGTTGGCATCATATTGATCCTGCACGGCCTGACTGCGCGATTGCGCCAGCCGCTCTGCTGGCAGACCGCACTCAGTGAGCAACTCCGCCAGTGTTTGGGCGTTGGCGATGTCGCGCTGCTGAACCCAGACGGCGCCAAATACTGCGCCGCTCAGGCGCAGAGCCGCCTGCGCACCGTCCTGCAAATTCACAGCGATGATCAGCCGCGCGGCATCATCGGGGGCGACCGGAAAATATCGCGGCTGCACGTTCAGGGGCAACTTCAAGAAATCAGAAAAACGAGCCAGTTCCAACAGTCGATAAGCCTGGCGCTGCGGGGCGCGTTTGATCAAGGGCAAGCCACCTGAGATCGAGAATATTTTTCCAAAATCGGCCGGCAACACCCGAACAACGGCGTTCGCCGCCTTGGCGATCGCCTCAAAACGGGCATGACCGAGGTAGGTCCAGGGGCTTTGCGGGGCAAAGTAATAATCAATGCTGGTGTTCAATTTGTCTCCTGCTTGGTGTCTGATTCTTGGTCTGGCGGCGAGCATGCGTCCTACCGCTACAGTCACTCGACCAGGCGATTGGTTGACCGAGCCAACAGGGTTGCAGAATACCCCAACAGCGACGGTCAATTCGGCCCACGGTAAGATGCCAGCCTCCGCAAACGCTGAATTTTCTATCAGTCATTGCTCCGTACAAAGAGGTATTCCTTGAAACTTTTTCCCTTGTTTTTCTCCGCCCTGCTGCTGTTGGCGTTGGGCGTCAGCGGCTGCTCGCCGCAGGATTCTGCCAAGACTGCAGCCGCAAGCAAGCGCGAAGTGTCCTTGCCAACGATAGCCGCCGAGGCCAAAGGCTTTGCCGTCGGCGCCCTGATGAGCAGCAACATCGTCTACATCTTTTTCGACACCCAGTGCCCGCACTGTGGTCACCTGTGGAATGCGTCTGCACCGCTGCAGCGCAAAATCAAGTTTGTCTGGATCCCGATCGGCATGATCAACGCCACCAGCAAGGCGCAGGGCGCAGCGTTGCTGACGGCGGCCAATCCGGCAGCCTTGATGACCGAGCATGAAACGTCGCTGTTGGCAGGCCAGGGCGGCATAGCGGCCAGCAGCAGCATCGCACCGGAAATTGAACAGGCGATCGAGAAGAACACGCAGCTATTGAACAGCTTTGGCGCCGAATCGGTCCCGTTCATCGTCGCCAGGAACATGAAGTCCGGGCAGACCGTGAGCCAGGAGGGGGCCATGAGCACAACCGAACTGGCCGAATTTCTGGATGTGGATGCGCCCTGAACGCGGGCGCCAAGCGACGGCGGGCCACTTGGTCGACAATGGCGGGTTGACCCAACGCTTAATCCTATGACCAGTACCACCTCAGACGCACCCGCCCAAGAAGCGCCCCCCACGCCAGCGACGCAGCCTACGCAGCAGAGCGAACAAGGAAGCAAGCCAGGGCGCTCGCCATCGGTCCAACCCGTGCTGGAAAAACTGTTTGAACTCTATCCGCAGCTGTTTGGCGCCGAGTTTCTGCCGCTCAAGCTCGGGGTTTTTCAGGAACTGATGGCCCTGCACCCGGAGCAGTTCCAGCGCGACAGTCTCAAGCTGGCACTGGGCCAGCACACGCGCTCGACCCGGTATCTGCAGAGTGTGGCCGCCGGCAAGCCGCGCCATGACCTGCAGGGAACCGCCGTGGAGCCGGTCGCGCCGGAACATATTCACTTCGCCCTGCTCGAGTTGTTTCGCCGCCGCCAAGGACGTACCCAGGCCGATTTGCGGCCGAAATTGCGCGCGCAGTTGATCAGCGCCTTTGAGGCCTCTGGCTTGCCCCGGCAAGACTATGTTGCACGCGTGCAAATGAAGGACGAGGGCGCCAATGCCTTGCTGGAAGATGCCCTGGCCGAGCTTGATCAAAAGCTGGCCAAGCAGGAGGCCTTGCGCAGCGCCTTCCAGAAAAGCGGCAGCACACCCGCAGAGTTTGCCGACATGTACGGCATGGACCCACGCGACGTCATGCGCGCTTTGGATCATGCGCCCAGCCCGCCAGTGCCGGCCGTCAACCGTCAGGCGGATGTGCCGATGTCTGATCCAGCGTAGCTCGCTTGGGCCGCCTGATCAGACATTTCCCCCAATTTGAGCCTGGTCTTTCAGCCCGTCAAGCACGAGAACATCATGGATTTCAAGCCCCTCGTCACGCTGCTCGCGATTGTCAATCCCTTGGCGATCGTGCCGTTTTTCATCCACTATACGCAGGGCTTCACGCGCGAGCAACGCCGGCGAACGATCTGGATCGCGTCCTTCAGCGCCTTTGCCGTCATTGCCACCTGTGCGTTGATGGGCCTGCACATCCTGAATTTTTTCGGCATCTCGCTGGCCAGCTTTCAGGTCGGTGGCGGCCTGCTGCTGCTCACCGCCGCACTGTCGATGCTCAACGGGCGGCCGGTCGAGAGCAAAACCACGGCCGAAGAAGACGTACAGGACGCCGCGGCGCGCGCCAGCATCGCGGTGGTGCCGCTGACCATTCCGCTGCTGACCGGGCCGGCCACCATGTCGACAGTGGTGATTTATGCCGAAAAAGCGAAAACCTTCTGGCAGTTGAGCACGCTGGTGGGCTACGGCGTGGTCATCGCGCTGGTCACTGCCCTGTGCTTTTCGCTGGCGCAGCCGATTGCACGCGGCCTGGGCAAGACCGGCATCAACGTCATGACGCGCCTGATGGGCCTGATCCTGGCAGCGCTGGCAGTCGAGGTCATGTCCGACGGTCTGGTCAAGCTGTTTCCGATCCTGGGACGCTAGAAGGCTACCGGGCCAGGACCCCGGCCAGCGCCACGCCGGTGGGCGTGCCCAGCGCCACCACACCCTCTGGCGTCGTCGCCGCCACCACGCGGCCGCCGGCGTTACCGCCATCGGGCCCCAGGTCAATCACCCAATCGGCCTCGGCAATCACATCCAGGTCGTGTTCGATGACGACCACGCTGTGGCCACCATCGACAAGGCGGTGCAGCACCTTGATCAGTTTTTCCACGTCCGCCATGTGCAGGCCGACGGTGGGCTCGTCCAGTACATACAGGGTGTGCGGGGCTTTTTGACCGCGGCGCGTGATGTCGTCGCGCACCTTGCTGAGTTCGGTCACCAGCTTGAGGCGCTGCGCCTCGCCGCCGCTGAGCGTGGGCGAGGGTTGACCCAGGGTCAGATAACCGAGCCCCACGTCTTTGAGCAATTGCAGCGGGTGGCTGATGTTGGGCATGGCGGCGAAGAATTGCACCGCTTCATCCACTTCCATTTGCAGCACGTCGCCAATGTTTTTGCTGCGCCAGGTAACGGCCAGCGTCTCCGGGTTGAAGCGGGCGCCCTTGCAGGTCTCGCACAACACTTTCACGTCCGGCAGAAAACTCATGGCAATGGTGCGGATGCCCTGCCCTTCACAACCGGCGCAGCGGCCCTCACCGGTATTGAAACTGAAGCGGTTGGCCGCGTAGCCGCGTGCCTTGGCCTCCAGCGTGTCGGCGAACAGCTTGCGGATGATGTCCCAGAAGCCGATGTAGGTGGCCGGGCACGAACGCGGCGTCTTGCCGATGGGCGTCTGGTCGACTTCGAGCACGCGGTCGACGGATTCGTAGCCGGTGACGGATGCGCAGCCGACCCAGCTGATTTGCTCGCCGGCGGCGAGCGCATCGCGACCGGCGCGGGTAGCGCGTTTTTGCACGGCGGTGTGGACGTTGGCGAGCAAAACGTCTCGTGCCAGCGTGGACTTGCCGGAGCCGGAGACGCCGGTGATGGCGACGAGGCGGCTTAAAGGGACTTCGACCCCGACGTGCTGCAGGTTGTGCAGGGTGGCGTTGGTCACCCTCAACCAGTGTTGCACTTCGGGGACCGTAAAATTGGGGTCAGATTCCAATTTCGAAACCGCTTTCTTCTTCGGAGGGGCTTGCACGAAAATGAAATCCGACCCCTGGACTTGGGGTTTTGCCTGGACTTGGGGTTTTGCCTGGACTTGGGGTTTTGCCTGGACTTGGGGTTTTGCCAAATTCACTGTGGTCGTCGCATTCGACGCAGCCACACTCAAGTTCGCTCCAAAACTCAACGGTGTCGCGGCTGGAGCCGGTTCGCCGGGTAACGATGTTGAGCTTGCGTCTGAGGCGCCCGGCGAACCGGCTCCGGGCGCAGCAAGGAACCGACCAGTTCCGATTCCAACACCCACATCAGCGAGCAACTCGACAGGCCGACGCGGCTTCAACGGATGCTTCATGGCATGCAGCAAATAGCGCCCGGTCTGCGAATCAGTAGCCCCCTGGATATCCGCCACTGAGCCCTCGGCCACCAGTCGCCCGCCCCGTTTGCCCGCGCTCGGCCCAATGTCGATGATGTGGTCGGCGTAACGGATGGTGTCTTCATCGTGCTCCACCACCACCAGCGTGTTGCCCTGGTCGCTCAAGGACTGCAGGGCACCCAGCAGGATCTGGTTGTCGCGCGGGTGCAGGCCGATGGTGGGCTCGTCCAGCACGTAGCACACGCCTTGCAGATTGCTGCCCAGCTGCGCCGCCAAGCGGATGCGCTGGGCCTCGCCACCCGACAAGGTGGGTGCGGCGCGGTCCAGCGTCAGGTAGCCCAGGCCCACTTCTTCCAGAAACTCCAGCCGGCTGCGGATCTCGCTGACCACATCGCGCGCAATCGCGGCGTCGCGGCCCAGCAGCTCCAGGCCGCCGGCCCAGCGCCGGGCGTCACCCACCGCCCATTGCGCCACGGCCGTGATGGTGTGGTCGTCGAAGCGGATGGCGCGGGCGATGGGGTTC